>PBKH01000060.1 GCA_002721375.1 Verrucomicrobiales bacterium | reverse complement strand
CATGCCTTCACATCGCTCAGAGCTTCATCATCGCAACAGGCGTAGCACGTTGGTGGATTCAGCGTAAATGGACATGGGCAGTGTCACTGCTGTGGTTAGCGTGGGCAGGCCTATGGGCAAGTGTGCTCACTACCAAACAGCATTTCATTTGGGATACTATAATGGGTACGCTGCTAGGCGTCGGAGTCTGGTTTTTAGTCGTGAGACCAGGTTTCCGGCACCTTGACAACACTAATGATGAGGTGCTCGATGACTCACTTCTAGTAAGGCATTTGGGCTAAAAAAGCGGCCGCCGGCAATGGGATGGGTGTGGAGGTTTGCCGACGGCCTACGACCCATGGCTGGGATGGGAGGGGGATGCCACAGGTCGCTAAACGCTGATTCTAACCCTAATTTTCACTATGGCAACCCTGAAAACGACAGACTGGTCTAGTCAGGTTTTGACCTTAAAAGCCTGGGCTAAATCTGCCTTGTCCTCGAAACAGTGAAGCATGCTATCAAACACTAGCCGGCCGTCATTACCGCCTAGAACATTTTCGCTGGCACGCTCTGGGTGAGGCATCATTCCACAAACATTGCGTCCTTCGTTGCATATGCCGGCTATGTTCAATATCGANCCATTNGGGTTTGCTTCGTCAGTCAATTCCCCGNTCTCANTAGTATATTGAAAAAGTATTTGATCGTTCGCTTGAAGACTAATCAGAGTTTNCTCTTCTGCAAAATAGCAGCCNTCACCATGNGCGATTGGCATACGAAGCTGCATACCCTCNGGAACATCGCNAGTGAACGGCGAGNCGGCAGTCGGCACTCTGAGATAAACATGTTCGCATCTAAATTGCAGNGATCGGTTTCGTACCAATGCGCCGGGTAACAAACCGGACTCGCATAAAATTTGAAAACCATTGCAAATCCCGAGGACCAAACCGCCTTCGTTGGCAAACGCCTTAACGGACTTCATAACAGGGCTAAATTGCGCGATAGAACCAGTGCGTAGATAGTCGCCGTAGCTGAATCCACCCGGAACAATCACGGCATCGGCATTGCCTAGTGATTCCTCCTTGTGCCAAAGATAATCGGCTTGCTGTCCGAGCACGTTGGCTAAAACGTGAACACAGTCCTGATCGCAGTTGGAGCCGGGAAACTGGAGAACAGCAAAGTGCATCGGTGAGCTACTCGATAGTAAAATGGTAATCTTCGATCACCGGATTGCTAAGCAATTTATGACATGCTTCGTCTATCTTGGGCCGCCACGATTCGGCGTCTCCCTCCAACTCGATCTCAAGGTATTTACCCACATGAACGGCCTTCACGCCGTCGTGACCCATCTGTTCCAGTGCGGCCTGCACCGTTTTGCCTTGCGGATCCAGCACGGCTTTCTTAGGGGTGATCACAATCTTGGCTTTCATCTACTGCTCTCGCGAGGACGCGGCTGAGGTATTGTTAGGCCAAGCATAGTCACGGGCCAGTTTATTTTATTGATAGACCACTAAGCTTCAGACCAAGCGAAAGGTTTTAATAGTAGCAAATCCTCCACAACGCCAGCTAGCACTCATTATTGTTAATTGCTCTTGGTTGTATTATCGGCCAAGCTTGGCGCATGAAGATTTCATTTCACGGCGCGGTTCGTACAACCACAGGGTCGCAACATCTGCTCGAAGTCAATGGTACTCGACTATTGTTAGATTGCGGTCTCTATCAGGGCAAGCGGCAGGAATCGATCGATCGCAACCAAAATTTTCCTTTCGAACCCAAATCGGTGGACGCGGTGATTCTGAGCCATGCGCACATCGACCATATTGGCAACCTTCCCAACCTCTACAAACAGGGTTTTGATGGTAATGTATACTGCACCTTTGCCACGCGCGACCTAGCGGCGATCATGCTGGAGGACTCGGCAGAAATTCAGGTTACGGATGCAGCCTACGTCTCCAAGAAGCACAAAAAAAAGGGTCTGCCGCCCGTCGAGCCGCTTTATACTCCGGAGGATGCGGAACGAGCAGTGCGGCAGTTTGTCGCACTGGGTTACAACCGACCGATCCCAATCACNAACGGGGTCACACTAAGCTTCCGTGATGCTGGACACATCCTTGGTTCAGCGCAGATCATTCTCGACATAGAAGAAGGATCCAACAAACGACGACTGTTGTTCAGTGGCGACATCGGTCGGGGTGACCACGCTATCTTGCGCGACCCACAACCGGTCGAAAATGTCGATGTATTGCTGGTTGAAAGCACCTATGGTAACCGAGAACATACTGCTCAATCTGGTTTGTCTGATGAAATCGAGGGGCTCCTTTCTCAAACATTGAACAACGGAGGTAAGGTGATTATCCCTGCATTCTCAGTCGGGCGAACCCAGCTCTTGGTCTACACTTTACACCAACTAGTCGACGCAGGGCGGCTGCCGGATTTTCCGATTTTTGTCGACAGCCCACTAAGCGTAAATGCTACAGAGATATTTCGCCTTCACCCGGAATGCTTCAACCGCGATATTTATACATTCCTCCGTGAAAAAGATAACCCGTTCGGAATGGATAATCTGACNTACATTCGCAAGGCGTCCGAATCGATCAAACTGAACACTCTAGAAGGTCCNGCAATCATAATNAGCTCAAGTGGCATGTGCGAAGCAGGACGCATCCGGCATCACCTTAAGAACAACATAAGCGACCCAAACGACTTGATNCTATTCGTCGGCTACTGCGCATATAACACGCTCGGCTCCGTGATCCGTGATGGCATCAACCCAGTGTACATCTTCGGTGAACCGNACGAGGTTAAAGCTAAGATCGCCAGCTTCGATGGTTTCTCCGGTCATGCCGATAAAAACGAACTGGCCAACTATGTCAAAAGCCTTACCGGCAACATAAAGAAAATCTTCGTCGTCCACGGCGAGGAAGCNTCGAGCCTAGCCTTTGCAGACAGTTTGCGGCAAATCAAACCAAGCGCAGATGTCCGAGTACCGAAGCTGAATGAATCGTTTGATGTTTAAGACCAGACAACCTAGCCTTTCTTTCCNGTCAACTGCCAGTGCCGCGTATCTGGATTAATGCCTTCGTCCNGATCTGTTTAACACAATTGGCCAAGCAAAGGGTAATCAGCTACAGAGGCTTTGCAGGCGATCGTCAGAGGTTTGATAAGCTCGGGCTCTAAAAAGGAAGTCTACAATNCTGCCCTCATGAGGCTGAAGCCAGTTGAGCGCNATGGTGGGTATAGCGCCAATATTCAATCGATCGATATTGGTTGCGTCGGTGAGTTGGGCAGCCCACACCTCATCATTGGTAATAGCTGAAGCCACAAGAGTACCACCTATCTTGTCTATCATCTGCTCCTGAGAACATTTCACAACGGTGGTAAAAGGAAACATATACTCGGTGTTGGCCATCTTTCGCTCCGGAGAGTTGCAATGCAGTATGGTGGGGCGGATGTAATCACAACGCTCCATTTGCACCAGGCGATCTCCGTGCTTGGCAGTAACGTGGGTGGTGCCTTCCTCCTCGCAGCCTTCCTCAATCATACCCCAGATAGCCTCAGCCTGATTAGGAACAGTGAAAGCAGCCAGACCAGCTTCTGGATCGGTGGGATCCTTGACCTCGTAGCCACCCACCTTTTCGGCAAGTGCAGCGGCGATTTCTTCGGTGTGACGTGAGGCCCAGACGCCGGAACAATTGATGCAACCACGACCGCTGTTCTTGTAAATGCTGTCGGCCATTAGGTCGATGTAGTCCTCCCACTGGTCCACCAAGTCGTCCCCAATTAGAATCTTGCTATAGCCGGGGCCATGGACCTGCACCTGCTCATTGCCGGCGTAATTTTTCACCGTCTGCGTGCTACCAAATATCATCACACGTCCACATCGGCCGACAGTTTCGGCGCCCATATCTGGACCTCCGGGATATATACCGATACATTCTTTAGGGACCCCGGCCTCGGTGAATGCGGCAAACATACGGTAGGGCGTCCATGGTTCCTGTGGACCTGGCTTGAGTACTAGGCCAATTTGCATGGGGATGACCGGCATCCAAAGCGTATGAACGCCTGGCGAATTGCTCGGCAGCACCATACCTAGCACCGGTGACTGCGCCTGATAACTGACCGGCACGCCACGTTGCTCCACGCCAAAACCGCGCTCGAGAATCTCAAGATCGAGTCCGCGCGTAAGAGCATCGAAAATCTGATCCATATTGTTCAACACGAAGTGGTTTTTCTCCATGTTGAACTTGCACATGTGCTCAGGCAGACCAGTGGAAGCAGATTGTTGTCTGGCAAAATCATCGGGCGACTGCTCGCCATCGCCAAGAGGCAGGGTGGAGTTGAGGTATAGGTCTCCAGCCTTTTTCATCATCTCGATAAGATCTTTGATGGGAATCTCACGGAGCAGTTCACGGGCACGAGCGGCCTTGCGCATGTCACGCGCAAGCAGGCCTGGATTGGCTTGGCCTACTTTGGCCAGTACCTCTCCGGTGCGGTGATGAATCACCTCGTCAGTCTCAAGGCTCTCGTATGGTTCGCCCCAGCGTAATACAGGAATGTTCAGCATGCTAAAATGGGTTTATGAATTCTTAGTTTAGTAAACACCTTCCACGATNTTTTTGGTAAGTGCCCCGAAGGGGCGGACTTCGGCTACGCCGTCCCAAGGATACAACTCGATAGGTGGTCGTCGGATGGCCTCGTCGCGCTCGAGGAAGCGCGGCATGAAAAATTCCCGTGTCAAGGTTGTCAGTTCCACGCGGCCCCATTCCTCGTATTCAACCGACTCATTGGTGTCTGGGTTCACCACCCGCAAAACGGCCCGTGGTTGGGGGGCATGATAGGTAATGGAAAACTTGTCCTCCGGAGTGAAGGGCTTGTGCTTCGCTAGGCCCATCAGCGTGTTTCCATAGGTGGGCTTAAATCCGATTTTGTTCTCGAGCAGTTCCTCCACGAGGAAGCGTGTGTATTGCGGATCCATCGTGGTACCCCCGCAGAATACCCCGCGAATGCCGGCTTCGTATAAACTGCTACCCTCGTTCTCAAGCCGTTCAGCAACAGACTCCAATAATTTGGGTGTTGTGAATAGCGCGCTCACCTCACGGTGCTTCATAATAGTCGTAGCCTGATCGACCACGTGCTCCATGTAGGCCTTGGCCTGATCAAACTGCTTCTCGGCAATCAATCGCTTCACCCAGCGGGGATCTAGATCAACAAAATAACACGAGCAACCACGCACATTGGCCAAGTGCTCGATCGAGAGCCTCAACCTCCTTGGACCGGTCGGCCCGACCATCAACCAATAGTGATCCCGGGGAAATTCCGCATCATCCAACGAATCAGAAAACTCACTGTAGTCCACCTTGTAATCGTTCCAACCTATGCGCTGCTTGGGCATCCCAGTAGTCCCGCCAGTTTCGAAGATATTGAATGGTTGCCCCTTGAATTCCTGCGGCACCCACACCCCCGGCTGCTTATCACGCAACCATTCGTCCTGAAAATGAGGGAACTTTGTGATGATATCGTCAAAAGACGTTATCTCCTTCGCCGGGTTCCACCCCGCATCTTTGGCCCATTCGAGCCAGAACGGGCAACCGGTTTCGGGCGAAAAGTGCCACTTGACTATCTCCAAAGCATGCGCATCCAACTGCGCCTTGGCTTCCTGAATATTCTGATCCAAGTTAGACATTAAAATTGTTTAATAATAGGATCAATCGTCAATTAAGCTTTCTTGGTAGGAAAGAAACGATCGATCGTAGACTGACCCGGTGGCTTGGTAAGCAGTGAAACACCAACTAGCGCTACAACTGATGCCAAGAATATAAAAGTGACTGGCATAACTCCAGCGATGAGATATTCGCCTCCATGAGTTTCTCCGAACCATTGTTCCCCAGCTTGGCGCCCAAGCGCGTCGTATATAAAAAGAGACCAAGTCACGGTCGTAGCTATAACACTCGCGATGACCCCTGCCTTAGTCAAACGCTTCCAATAAACCGAAGCAAAAGCGATCGGGAATAATGATGAAAAGCCACTAAAACACCAGACACCTAAATTAAACACGCTGGTCGGTTTAAAAATTGAAATCACATATGTAATCAACACAATGAACACGATGAAACCGCGTCCAAGCCATACCTTCTGTTCGTCNCTGACTTGGCCCTTTAGCGGAACAATAAAGTCATTGGTGAACATACTACCAATACAGACAAACTGTGAGTCGAGCGAACTCATAATCGCTGCCAGCACACCGGCGGAAAAAAGACCGATNAGTATAGGGCTTTCCATGAATGTCTTCACCATGGCGCTAAGAACAGCGTTCGCGTTTGGATTTCCGTTTGGCAATGGAGGCACGCGTAGTTCGCCAGAAGCGTGCAATCCTGCTGCCCAAATTCCGATCAGGATACATGGTACCCATACGATCATGATGCAGATTGGATGGGCAATCACTGTTAAACGGAATGACTTTGCACTCTTGGCTGTCAGCCAATGTTGGAATAAGTGTGGGAACATCCCGACACTCAGCGGAACTAGCATGTAACTAATAAAATGAGGCACGGTCATCAACCCTTGACGTTGAAGTTTTTCTGGTGCGTGGTCTAGGGCCTTTTTTGAAGCCTCAGCAAGGCCGCCNAGACCATCGGCTATCACGAGAAACCCCACCAATCCCATGATCATAAACACGATAGTTTGAAATGTGTTCGCCCAAGCCGCAGAGCGCACACCTCCGAAGAACACGTAAAACAACACGACCGAACAGATCACAAGACCGGTCAGCCAAGGAGGGACACTGCCATTTAGCGGGTTCGGTATCTCCTTACCGCTGGGAAGCAATTTATCCGGCAATGAAAAGGTGTCTGGAAACATTCCCGCTGTGACACCNCCGATATAGTTGCCGGCACCGATCAAACCCACCAGCAAGTATGGAATAATGAGTCCGACTAATATCGGGAACATCAGATAACCTAACCCTTTGGACTCAAAACGATCTCGGAAAAACTGGATCTGAGTCACATATCCATATTTCTTGCCAAAGCTCCACATGCGAATGCCAACGAGAAAAAAACAGGCGGTATGTATCAGCCCTGAACTGGAAGCCATTAAACCATAGGTACCAATTCCAAGGCTGAACGCCTTTCCAGTGGACCCCACCAGCGCAAAGGCTGTCATCGTCGTCCCAAACACACTCATCAAGAGCATAACCGGCCCAATTGATTGACTCGCAACGAAGAAGTCTTTGCTTGAGCCGCGGAACCGCCGACTGGAAATCCAGCCAAGTGCGAACAACGCGCACATGTACACTATGATAATATATAGCGGGGTACGGGAAGCCGTCTCGGCCGCTTGGCCAAGCATAATAAATGACGATGCATGAATCATTGTTCACCCTCCTGTTCGTCAACCAACTCAGCCCATTCCTCGGTGTCGCTTGGCCAAGCCCACTTTATGGCCATGGCCCAAACTCCGGCCGCCATGCAGGAAAATAGGGCATGATAAAACAAACCTAGNGGCATAAACCCTAANACCAGTGTCTTGTTATCCCACCACCAGAAGTCCTGATGGATGACCGCTAGTAAAACNANCAAACCNTATACAANTTTTNTCATGGGNGGCTATTGGCCAAGNGNCTGTTCACTTNGCNTTTGGTTGGTCTGTAGCAGNCTTAGCNCGNGCTTCGTCGTAAAGTGCGTATAGGTGAGACTGGGTAGCAACGTATAAAATGCCATTAGCCACAACCGGCGTAGAGTAGATTGGTGCGGGGAAGTATGTTTCGCTCAAAAGCTTCATTTTCTTGTCTGATGCCAGCACGACAAAGTCGCCGTCCTCATCGCCCACATACACCTTGCCATCAGCGACAAAAGTCGAGCCCCACATATGAGCCTTCATGTCGTACACCCAATGAAGTTTTCCGGTGTCAGCGTCGAGACAGTGCACGAAACCAGAGAAGTCGCCGATAAAAAGTAGACCGTTAGCCGGATCTATTGACACGGTGGAAATACTTCGTTTTATATTCTTGTAGGACCAAATTTCACCTCCTTTTGTAATATCACCTTTCTTGGATGGATCGAGACAGACAAGATGCCCCACGCCTTCCCCGTGCTCAGGATCCTGACCGTGGGCCACATACACGCGACCTTTGTAGAATACTGGAGTAGAGTTGATTTCATTCGGTCCCTCGGCAGCAGGATACTTGATCGCCTTCCCGTCTTTATCTTTTTTATACTCGGGCGGGTTTGAGTCGTACCACCATATTTTTCGGAGGAAGTCGAGATCTTCATCTTCATCATAAACCGGTTTCGGCTCAAAGGCATAACAGAAGCCATCTCCGCCGCCGAAGAAAAGTTGTCCCTTCCCATTGACCACGCCATAAGAAGGCGAACTCCATTGGCCATGATAGATGTTCGGGCCAATTCCAGCATCATCTTCGCCCTTAAGTTCACCAGTCTTAGCGTCTAACGCGATAAAGCTAGGAGAAAGAGGGGATGGTACGTTTGAATGCGTCCAGTCTTGTCCGTTGGATGTGCAGGCGTACACCATGTCACCCACAACAATGACTGAGCAGTTGGAGGCATTGTGCGGAAACACACCCAACTCGTCCATCATGTCGTAACGCCAAATAATATCGCCATCCTTCGGCCCTAACTCNGCTGGNGGTTTGCCTGTATCCAGATGCACATAAACGGCCTCATCCTTGTAGGGACCGTCATTACCATTGGCCAAACCTTCGGTATCAATGCAGAGCACCTCGCACCTACTACTGACCACATANACACGGTTACCGATTACTGTCGGTGAAGAGAGCAANCCCAGGCTTTCCCANTCATTAACCTTACCTGATTTGAGTTTGGGAATGACCAGCTGCCAAAGAAATTCACCTGTTTTTTCATCCAAACAAAGCAATATGCTGCGATCGCCCTCGTGCTTTGGATCACGCATGAAGTCATTGTTGGTACCTACAAAAATCTTGCCATTAGAGATGGTTGGGTTGCCATAGCTCTGAGTACCAAGATTAGCAGCCCACTTGACGTTCTTTGCAGTTGAGAGGTCGACGTGCTCGGTGCCCTGCTTAAATTCGCCTGGCTCTACTTTGTCCGGCAAGCCAATAGCGTTCGGCGCAGCCATGTTACGGCCCAGCGTATTACCACCCCACTGCGGCCAATCCGCAGCCGACGCAGCGGTGCTCCAAAGTATGCCGGCAAACAGGCCGGACTTGATTATGTTCATATTCATCATCGAAAAAATGTTCATCAACGATTTGGGATCACCTTGATATTGTCAATGTACACCGGCATTTCCTGAGGGGAGAACCCGAACAGGCCGGGTGACCCACTTTTGTGCGCGTTGTTGTGGTTGAACTGGACGTTCCAACCTTCAGGCTCAGCTTCATCCCTTGGCCAAGCCTTTGCGCGAACTACACCAGAGCCGTTGTCATTGACATCAACCCGAGTCTTTAGCGTGTACCAGTTGTTGGCTTTCCAACGAAAGTTTGGCGGAGATCCGCGCTCCGGTACACGGATGCGGTCAAGGTTGGAGTTAATTTCAAGCTTTTGCTCATTCCCCTTGAGCACAACACAGTAACGTTGATTTATGATACCGACATCTGACATTTTACGGCGGCGGCCATCCGTAAGTACATCAGCCTGAATGGTATAATTGGACATGCTTTGCTCACCGATGAAAACCGTGGCACGCTGGAGCCGCTTGTTATCGACCGTCTTGCGTAGAGCTTTAGTGCCTTCAAGATCACGGACCTCGAACTTGAACCTCGCTCCAATCCAAGGAAGCGGCGGGTAGGCAAATTTCACACCTTGATCCACTAGACTGTCCTCGATCAAATCAAAGCCCTCAAAATCCTGACTAATCGGTGGGGCTGGTAATACTCGACCTCGGATAACACCGGTCAACCCTCCCGCCGTCGCCTTAAATGCACCAGCTGAACTGACGAGTTTCTTGCCGGCGATGATCTTGCCGCCATTGAAGGAAGCATTCATTCGAGCCCTCACTTTAGCGGTCGGCGGGATATAAGACTCCCACTTTAGCTTATCACCATCGATCTCATCTACTAGAAAACCATTTGCATCCAACCTACGAGCTCGGAAAGAGGCGGCCTCACCCGGTTCGAGCAAAATCTCGGAAGGGACAATCTGCAGTCGAGACGCCTTCCCCGGTTTGGGCCAAGTCTTGGGCTCAGGCGTCTTGGCCAAACCCTTGTTGTTGCCTGGCTNGCCGAAGCAATACAGTTTCTTGGTCGTCTGAACATAGACTTTACCATTATAAATGGAAGGCGTGGCAAAACATCGGCCATCTAATACTGCATGTGAAAGGATCTTGGCTTCGTTCTCGCTTGGCTTGATCACGTAAAAGGCTCCATGAGTACCGGTGCCGCCTTTGGCTGCACCTCCTTCACCAGCTGGATTCTCGAGCATTGGTAGGTAAACTTTGCCGTCGGCATAAACTGGCGAAGCATTGCGCTGTTCAATGCCCAGCTTGATCTTCCAATTTTCCTTGCCGGTGATGATATTAACACTGTGCAACTCTCCCTTCTCAGCCACGACATAGATTGTTTCACCCACCAGAATCGGCGCGCTAGTGGAAGTGGTAATCTTTTGAGTCCAAAGCTCAACNTGCTTGCGTTCCACGACNACCGGATTGGCATCNTTAGGCTTCACATGCGGAATCTTCAGGCCNACCATCTGGCCCGGCTCGTATGGGGTNCCGTAGATCGCAGCCGCAATGTCATTCTTGTATACCACCACTGANGCATTGATACCGGCCTTGAACAACGGCACCTGCCAGATCGCTTCACCTGTCCGGGCGTTAGCGCAAATTACGCTNCCATCCCCCGTAGTGGCATAAAAAACGCGTTTGCCATCAAGCCAACCAACGTATGGTGAAGAGAAGCAGCTGTCCTTCGGACGCCCACCTGGCTTGGCTGCCCAGACTAGTTCTCCTGTCTTTTTGTCAAATCCATAAAAACGATCCCACGGTGGTCCCTGCGCACCCCAATTGGCCATGATGCCTCGAGTAATTACCAAGTCCTTATCGACGACCGGCGTCGCGGTACGGCCGTTAGGAAAGGTCATCCGACCCAANGCCTCCATCAGCGAATGTTTCCAAAGAATCTTGCCATCCTGAGAAAACGAGGCGAACAAGCCTTGAGTGCCTTGAAAGAAAAGATTGCCGGTTTCAGGATCAATCGTCGGACTTGAGGAGGAGTAGCGGGTGTAAATGATGTCACTCAGGAAATCATTGAACTTGTGCTCCCACAGTTTCTTCCCGTTCTCGGCGTCAAAACAAAACACTCCCTCCTGCAAATCCGCAGCCTCACCGATATGACCAACAATAAACAACTTCCCGTTGGAAATCGTCGGCGCCGATCGACCAGGTAGGTCGACTGTCCAAATTGCATCCTCTGTATGGATACTATCTGGGAGATTTGTCTCAAANGAGACACCGGATTGAAGTGGACCACGCATGTGNAGCCAACCATCAACCGGAGCTGCCGCTGCGGTGGCCAAGCTCAAACTCACTAAACTCAACGTTTTCATGAAAAAATTATTAAATGCAACGCTTGGCCTAACTAAAAACTCCACCAAGCGCCAAAGACAAGTACCAGACCCAGCCTAACGTTTGGGTTGAGTTGCGCAAACAAATAATACCTACACGTATCATTTTGGGTGTGGTTAGNCNNCCGTACTGCTAAAAACTAAATCAATCAAATTATCGTTCCATCAGGAATNACTGCGTTTTTTGGGATAATTACTATGCCTTCTCGGATGAAATAATGATCCCCGTCCGAATGTTCCGGTTTATTATCTGGNGTGATAACGCAGTTGGCACCAATGCGTGCATTTTTATCGACAATTGTGTTTTCAATGCGCGTGTTCCCACCCACACCGATGCGTGGGATACATTCGTGGTCGCTGGCAGCTTTGGATGCATCGGTCTCATAATTGTTCGAGCCAAGCAATATCGAGCGGTGCACGCGACATCCCGGAGCGATGATTGTCCTAACTCCTATATGGCTCTGGCTTATGCGCGAACGATCAATGATGCAGCCGTCCGAAATGATAGCTTGATCAATCGCAGCCCCNTTTATCTTGGAGGCTGGCAAAAANCGGGGACGCGTGTAGACCGGTGTCTCCATTTCAAAGAAGTCAAACTGTGGTAGAGCTGATGTCATGTCCAGATTAGCCTCGAAGAAAGCTCGGATGGTACCAATATCCTCCCAATATCCTTGATAAACATGAGAGTAGACAGCGTGTGTNTCGATNGAGCGAGGGATGATGTGCTTGCCAAAGTCGGTCATCTNGTTCTCAAGCAANTCTATGAGCGTCTGCCTATTAAATANGTAGATACCCATTGATGCGAGGTAGTGATCGCTACCGGTCTTCAATCCTAGACCGGAAAGCTGTACTGCTGAGAGTTTAAACGAATCTAGCAGTTCGGAAGTGCCTGGCTTCTCAACAAAGCGACGGATCAAGCCCTTTTCATTGGTGTGCATGATGCCAAATCCGGTGGCATGATCACGACTCACCGGAATAGTAGCCACGGTCAGTTCCGCCTTTCGCTCCAGATGCGAGGCAATGATCTCCCGAAAGTCCATCCTGTAAAGCTGATCTCCGCTCAAAATAAGCATATATTCGAAGTCATTGTTCAGCAAATGGATCAGGTTCTTGCGAACTGCGTCTGCTGTTCCCTCATACCATGAGTCACTNGTTAGCGTCTGCTCCGCCGCGAGTATGTCGACAAAACCGCGGGAAAAGTGGTCGAACTTATAGGAATGAGAGATATGCCGATGTAGGGANGCTGAGTTGAACTGCGTCAATAGGTAAATCTGGTTCAACCTGGAATTAATGCAGTTCGATATCGGAATATCTACCAGCCGATACTTGCCAGCCAAAGGCACAGCCGGCTTCGAACGGTCGCGCGTCAGTGGGAAAAGACGTGTTCCTTGACCGCCCCCCATAACGACCGACAACACTNTGGCCTTCCCGGCCCTTGTAACGACTTGGGACATTGAGGATGAACTATTTAACTNCCTTTAGNGTACGCCTCGAATGTCTCATGGACNAGTCAATGCACCGCTAAGAAGTCCGATGATCAGCGTANCGGTTGAAGGNAATCCTGCTGTATGTAGTTTCGATTGTCCACCGTCGCNCGGTGNAGAGCATGTTGAATATTGCCCAACTTTTCAACAGTGCTCATGGTACGACCTTCCTGAGTTTGNATGTCAGCGGCAAGTGCTACGACAGTGTCGAGCATCATCTGGTTGGCTGACACTTCGCCAAAATGCTGAATCAAATGCTCTGCATCCTTCTTTAGCGCCGGGATNTCTCGCTTGACAATGGCCTCCTTTTCGTTGGCTAACAAATTGTCTCGCAGAGAAATTAGATTGCCAAATAAATCGCCCCCNGTCCGTGAATCCTTTACCAAGCCGATNGATCCGGTGACCCCAGTATTCTCGCCAGGAATGGCCGTAGTTACGGAAAAGCCACTACCCAATTCATCAACACCAGCCTCGTTACCCTGATAGCTGACNTCNGTGATCTTTCCGGTCTTATCTTTGCTCGCAATAAATGGCTNCTTCTTCGCTTCATCNCCTCCAAAAAGAAATCCACCCTCCTCGCTCTTGCGATTGGCAATTGAAACTCCCTCTTTAAGCAATTGGTCCACCTGACCAGCGGCGTTACTCATTGCTTCGGGAGTTGACTTCGCAGCTTCATCCGCGATGTCGCCTGCTTTACTTTGGACTCTCTGAAGATCATCTAATGCCCGTTCGTTAGCATCGACACGCACCTTGAGATCAGCCGCTTTTTCGCCGTCCAACTCGAGGCTCTTCATGGCGATGCTCCCTGGACTTTCAGGGCGGGAAACCTCACCCACTGGATCGGCCCTACGTACACCACCCACAGCATCCACTGCGGCAGCCCGGGCTGCCTTGGCGGCAGCGACACGCGAAGCTGTGGAAGGTCGATTTGTGCCTACCCGGTTAATTTTTCCTGCCATGTTAATGCTTGGTTAAATCAGCTAAACCGAAAAAACTGACTTGCCGCTTGGCCAAGGGCAACCCTTTTTTCACCCGCTTGGTCAAGATCAGTCAGAGACGAGTTGCAGAATATTTCCCGCTGGATCGCGCTTGGTTGCTGGATTAGCCACCAGCGGCAGCAAATACAACTCACCGGCAGCATCCTCACCAAAACTGGCAATCTGAAACACCTTACCCTTCTGCTGGTGGATGGTACCGTGCTCGGTGGCTTTACCGTTTTTCTGACGCACCGCAAAAATCAGGCCCGTAGTAAAGTCACCATACACATACGCACCGCGCAACTTGGGAATTGCTTGTCCGCGATAGACGTAGCCACCGGTAATACTGACGCCATAACCGTGACCAGGGAATTTGCACTCCTTTTCGATGCCAGCATGGTGAGCGTACTCGATGACAGGATCGATCCAGTCGCCCTTGACTGGACCATCCTCCTTGAACTTGTGGAATGACTCCCTAATGTTCCATCCGTAGTTGCCTCCCTTTGAAATGATATTGACTTCCTCCCATTTGTTCTGCCCAACGTCTGCTGCCCATAGTTCTCCAGTTTCGCGATCAAAACTCATGCGCCAGACGTTGCGCAAGCCGTACGCCCAAATCTCGCCACGCGTTCCATCCGAACGACCAACGAACGGATTGTCCTCTGGAATGCCGTAGGCTAATTCGCCTGTACGGCCATCAACATCGATCCGGAAAATCTTACCAAGTAAATTGGTCAGGTTCTGAGCATTATCGTGGGGATCGTTCGCCTTGCCGCCGTCACCCGAGGCGACATAAAGCTTGCCGTCTGGCCCGAACACCATCACCCCACCGTTGTGGTTCCAGTATGGCTGCGGGAACTCAAGCAAGATACGCTCGGATTTCATATCGACCCGGTTTTGGTTTGACTCAGCTACGGTGAACTCGCTGACCACGCTCCGCTTCGGTTTCTGTTGCGAGTAGTAAACGTAAAACTTCCCGTTGGCGGCAAACTTTGGATGAAATGCCATTCCAAGAAGACCCTCCTCGTTTTCGAGCCATGGCTTGCGATTGCTAATATCGAAAAACTCCTCCCGCTTGGGATTGGCAGTATTTTTGTCCTTGGGCAGAATGATGATCGCCCCGCCCTGCTCCAAGCAGAACAGCCGCCCAGTGCCATCCGGAGCTGTTTCCAGCCAAAGCGGCCTAGTCGTTTCCAGTCCCTTCCAGACCGGCTTCAAACCCACCTTTGGTAAGTCCGCCAACCCGTTGGCAAGGCCAATAAACAATGACAATGCTACAAAGAAAAAACGCGATTGCATGAGCGGAGTAAACGGACTCACGTCTTGGAAGTCAATCAATGGAAAAAGACAAAATTGATCGATTAAAGATTTTTGTCCTTTCATCGCAGCATACCTATGAGTGCATATTTTCAAAAAAAATGTCAGGTTTTCCGGACTGATTTCGTTTTAAAACTGTGGCGCTTTCTGAAAAAAGCATTTTACAGCAACTGATGAGCCAGCGTGATCGCATTTCCGCAGCCGCCTGGCTAATTGTGCGTGATGCCCATATTGCAGAGGATATTTTCCAAAATGTCGCCCTGAAATCCATGGAAAAGGAGGTCAAATTCGACTCCGATGGATCTTTAATATCTTGGGCTTTCATCACAGCACGACGTCAGGGGATCGACTGGTTGCGACGCCAAAAAAATGCGCCTGTCAGCTTAGATCAAACCATCCTTAAAATAATTGAGGCGGAATGGGCCAACGAATCGCTTGACCGAGAAAGCGGCCGAAGCCAAGCACTGCGCGACTGTCTCGACGAACTTCCTAAAAAGTCGCGCCAATTGCTCAAGCTGCGTTACTTTGAAGGACAATGCTGTGAAGAAGTGGCATCTGCGTTTGGCACCAAGCTTGACGCGATCTATAAGCGACTCTCCCGGGTGCACAACACACTAAAGGGCTGCATTGAATCAAAGCTAAATCAAGCGATTAGCTAAATCATTTCTTAACCTAATGGCATTGAACGAAGAACAACAGACACTTTTAATGCGGCACTTGAACCGGGAACTTTCCCCAAGTGAAACNGCAAATCTAGCGATACTTTTAAAGGAGAATGCCGAATCGAGGGCTTTCCTACGCGAAGTGGCCGAACAGGCGATGGGCATTGCTGACGTCGAACGGCTATCGCAACAGCGTGAACCGGTTAAAGTCAAGCGCCCGGTTTTCAACCCAATCAAGTGGGCCATCGCCGCCGCTATTACCCTTANCTTGANTGGTTCCTTCTTAATCGCATTCCAATCTGCTGGACGCAGTCTCACGGCGGAGGTGGTNGCCACCCACGGACCAAATCAGCACCTCGCTGCGGANGGCGTCANTCTGCCNACATTGATNCCCGGNGCTATGCTGAAGATCGGCGAAAAGCTGCGCACACTCTCCAGCCGCTCATGGGTTAAATTGAAGCTCAACGATGGCTCATACTTGATGCTCACCGGACGCTCCAGCATGCGTCTCATTNACGACGAAAGCCACAGAGCATTCCTGCTTCGATATGGCAACCTTTGGGCAACTATCAAATCGCCTGAAGATGTACGGCCCGTTTCCATACTTACAGAGACGGCAAGGCTCAAAACCAACTACGCACAATTCGATGTTGAGACCAAGTTCGAGGAAATTTCAGTCATCAACGTAAACAGTGGCTCCGTTAGCACAGAACGACTATCGGACGGTAGCCAGATTGATATACCGGCCGATCACCAAACCACTATCTATATGAGCCAGCGACAAGCGCTCGCCGCATTACGGCAACCAGAACCGGTCAACAATTGGAACTGCGGTATGCTATCGTGCCCCGAAGCGGTGTANGGTCGTTGGCTTGAGCCAAACGAAAAGAACCGTGTTCGCCTTCGTGCTTCGCCTTTGTTAATTGGCAAGAAAGCGACAATCCACGCCACCAACTTCTCAGTTCGACGCAGCGGATCACCACCGGTCATTATTGAGAAAGACTCTCGATTCAGTATCCGCCTAACATCTAAGACCTCGGATCCTATCTATGTCGGCATCACCACCAAGAAGCAGAAAGGCGGGTTTTTTGGAAAGTACACCGAAAAACTGGAAGGCAACCTACTTGGTCAAACAGGCGAGACNNNGAAGATCAATATTTCAATCAGTGAATTCGCACCACTCGACAAATCTTTAAGTCCATCCCCGGTTGGTATGGAGTTGACCGATATTTGGGTGGTGTCCCGAATGGAAAATGCCGAGCTGGAGGTTCACCNGGTTGAATTTATGCCGAGGNAGGTGCAGCCATGAGTTTCACCGCCACAACCAANGAAGAGACNCCCTCGTTTGAACTGAAGATTNTTCCCGACCAAGCTAAAGAGNTNCAANCCAAAACCAACCGGGCTGATAATTTGGCCAAGCANGCCAAAACCCTACGACTGGCCAAGGCCGCACAGCACGGTTGCATTCAGTCGTTCGAGAAGCTGGTCGGGCAGTTCGAGAAACCTCTGTACCGATTTCTCATGAGCAAGACCGGCAACCATCACCAAGCCGAGGATCTATTGCAGGACACCTTTCTGACGAGCTACCGCAAGCTGTACCGATTCAATCCTGCCTATCCATTTGCATCATGGATTTTCACTATCGCCAACAGGCTTGCCATCAGCCATTTTCGAAAACAAAAACCGATGCAGAAAGAATGCGATATCCCGACGATCACAACACCACGCTGCTCGGTGATTGCTCATGAATCAAATGAAAGTCTATGGAAAAAGGCCCGAAAAATATTGTCCGAAAACCATTATACAGCGCTTTGGCTGTATTACGCCGAAGGCATGACCATCGAAGAGGTGGCAACGACCATGAATCGCAAACCTAACTCAATCAAAGTATGGCTGCACCGCTCTCGCAACCGACTGGCCACTGACTTGAAAACCACCTTAGGCTCTGGCAGATTTTCTGATGCGTAACGCATACTGATGATTCCGCAGATCAAAACAATTCGATTGCTCCCTAAATTAATTCTTATTTGGGCGATTTCATGGCCGCTTGCGCTACTTGCAAAAGACAACAGCAATCCGTACCGAGCCATAAACAATAAAAACGCTTTCAGCCTCGGTGCCGAGCCGCGCTTGACTAAACCGGTCGCTGAACAGGAAATCAAAAAGGCATCGGATATAAAGCTAACCGGGATTTTTCTATGTAATGGCATAGAGAGAGCTGCGATCGCCGTGCATAAGCCAAAAGATAAACTGACCAAGCCAAAATTCTTGCAATTGGCCAAAGGTGAACAGTGGGAGAATATTTGCGTAGAAGTAATCGATCGCCAAAACGGAACGGTCACAGTCACCGTGAACGGCTTTCAAAGGCAACTGAATTTTAAGGACAACGCCTATGCCTCGACTTTGACCAAGACGAACGCAAAAAGTTGGTCCACGCAACGCCAATTGCCATCCAACGAGACAAACAATGATAAGAAAGAGAAAAAGGTCAAAAAGTCAGACGCAGAAAAACTGGCCAAGCTAAAGGAATCACTGTTAAGCGGCAAAATCTCTCAAGCGTCCGCCGAGTTGAAGGCCGCAGTCATCAAGGGTGAAATCTCAGGCGAGCGTGCCAAACTCGCATCCATGCTTGAGAAAGGACTAATCGACAACCGCTCTTACCAAGCATTGAGCAGGCTGGATGACAAGGCACTAAAGGCCTCAATCTCCGAATTAAAGCAGGCTCCTAAACGTGACATAGGCAAGCCGCCAAAAGAAAAGAACAAATAACAGAAAACAAATTTACATTATGAAAGATAAGAAACTCCTGAAGTGCCTGCTTTTTTCAGGCATCATCGTGTTGACCTCAACTGCGATCGCAGAAGATTCAACCTACCTCAAGGAACTCGGCGCTAAGCTCAAGGCCTCGGTCAAATCCGGAGAGATGACCAGAGAAGAGGCCATGTCCAAGTACAAGGCGGCCGAGTCTGGTGAAATCACCAATACAGCAAAGTCAATTAACGGCTTTTTTATTGGTGCAAGAAAAGATGAAGACGGGAAACAAAAGGCTGCCATTATCGTACCGGGCAAAACTAAGGATAAAAGTAAATGGCCTCTTATTACATTTACTGGAGAGAGTGTAATATCGCAATTTGCTGATCTCAAAAAGGGGGCTGTCGTCATCAACATTGACGATGGACAGATCAAAAAGGCTGCCAGCGGCAAAAGAGGAGCCAAAGGGAAAGAAAAACTTGTGATGAGAAAAAGAGGAGGCAAGGGAGGTGCCGCTAATTTTTATTCCATTGTGATTGGTCGATTAAAATCCAAGGATATTGAGCTTGGGGAATTCACCATGGAGGTCGACTATGCCACAGTAAATCGATATGGCAGCCTCAAGATAAGAGATCAAATCATTGGAAATACGATAAAGGTCTCCGGAGTATCCGGGCAGTTCAGAGACAACCTCCTATTAATCAGAAAAGGGCAAACTCTCAAGGTGCGAACCAGTGGCTATTCCCCTCAAACGAAAACACTGTCATTTGCTCATAAGTTCAATGTGCTGGAGCGAGCCGTTCCCTTCAGTCCCGATGGCCATGGAGTTCCTCCCGAGGCCTTCCGAGGATTTGAAGGAACTTTAAAGGGAAAAATTCTAGAAACTGCAGGATATGAGGTCCTTCTTCTTGTAGAAGACATCGCTAGTCTATCGGATGCCAATGAGGCTGCAGACCCAATGAGTATCAAAGGGAAAAAAGTTCGTGTTGCCGGTTTCTACAACAACCATGCGGACAAATTCAACGGGCTTTTGCCTAATGATATCATTCGTGTCGGGATGCGCCACACCAACCGCGCCTTTGATATGTTTCAAGTAACGGAGGTTCTGGAAGTTATTGAGCCGTAAAGCTGAAAAACTTCTAGGGCACTCTATGGCGGGAATCGTTAGGATGGAACAAACAGGAAAAATAAGAGCTTTGGGATTTCTTATAAGTTTCCTGGTTGCTGGTATTCTAAGCGGAAAAGCAGTCGAGGAAATTGCTTCACCAGAATTACGGTTTGCCAAGCCGGGCAGTAGCGGTGTTCCGGATTTTCAAAAGCACGTCATCCCACTTCTAGGCAAACTCGGTTGTAGCTCAGCAAAATGCCATGGTTCCTTTCAGGGCGCGGGTGAGTTTCGATTGTCTCTTTTTGGCTTCGATTTTCAAAAGGATCATGCAGCTTTGTTGGGAGAAGCCTCTTCAGAAGAAGGAAACCGAATCAACCTAAAAACTCCTGAACGGAGTTTGATTCTCCTCAAGCCAACCAAGCAAATTAAACATCGAGGCGGAGAAATCATAGAGAAGGGTACATGGGAATATAATCTTTTGCACCGTTGGATTGAAACCGGGGCAAAAGGGGCACAAATGCAGAAAACAGAAAATCGCACACGACCTGCGGATCAGGTGTTCTCAAAAGAAGGGATTGCGTTTTTTAATGAAAAGATTCTGCCTCTGTTTCAGAACAATTGCTTCGAATGCCACGGAAACAACCAAAACAAGGGCGATCTCCAACTTAATTCGCGGGAAAATGCTCTCCTTGGCGGAGGGTCAGGCGAAGCAGCCATCGTCCCTGGAAATATTGAAAAAAGTCTTTTGATTGAANCGGTTCGGCATACCGACCCCGATCTGCAAATGCCTCCCGAGCGCAAACTTGAAGACGATGAGATTAAAGACTTGGAGCGATGGGTTGCCCTAGGGGCTCCCTGGCCAGATTCAACTGATCTGGCTCCCGCACAACCAGTNAAAAAACTCGCTCAACTGCATTACGAGCCATCAGAAATTCTATTTNTAAACTCTGGAGGNACAGTACAAATCAAGATTGTNGCTGAATGGAAAGACGGAGAGCGAGAGGACGTAACATCCTTAACACGATTCCTTACCAACAATGATGCCGTGGTCGGGGTGAACAAATCAGGTTTGGCAACTTCAACCGGAAAAGGCGACACCCACATAGTTGCATTATATGACAACGGGATTGCTGCCATCCCGGTTTTAAGGCCTCTTGTTGACAACCAAACTAAGTTAGATATCACAAAATATTCCAACACCATTGACAAATTGGTTGGGAAAAAACTGAACAAACTTGGAATCACTCCCTCGGATCGATGTTCGGATACTGAGTTTCTCAGAAGGGTAAGCATTGATTTAACCGGCACACTTCCTTCTCCGGATGAAGTAATATCATTTTCCTCCGATTCATCTGCTGACAAACGTAAGCTTAAGATAAATGAGCTTTTGGAACGCCCATCCTACGCAGCATGGTGGGCAAACAAGCTCTGCGATTTCACAGGTTGTAACCCAACTTCCATAAGTAGCTTACTGGAAGTAGCTACAGAAGACGGATATGTAAAAGCAGCAAGATGGTACGACTGGATTTATGAAAAGATTGCCAGCAATCGATCCTACATTGAATTAGTTCAGGGTATTATGCTGGCGGATCTATCAAGTGGCGTTGGAGGCGGGATGCCTTACTTTTGGACGCGGCAAAGTCTGGAAGAACCAAAGGATACTGCTATGTCCGTTGCCCATAGTTTCCTTGGAATTCAATTGCAATGTGCAGAATGCCATAAACATCCCTTTGACCAATGGACACAAAATGACTTTGTCGATTTTGCTAGTTTCTTCGATTCCCCAAAGCTCAAAACTGGGCGTAAAAGACGATCCTCCAACCTATCATCCAATAATGAAAAAAACCTGAGCTTGCTTCGTAGCCATAAGGTCACGATCAGAGATAATGATCCCCGCGATCCCATCATGGATTGGCTGAGCAGAGAGGACAACCCATGGTTCACCCGCTCTTTTGTGAATCGCGTATGGGCCGGTTATTTTAATGTCGGCATTGTTGAGCCGACGGATGAATTTACTCCCTCCAATCCTCCCAGCAATCCAGCCCTGCTTGACTGGTTAGCCCAAGGCTTTGTTAAAAGCGGCTACGATATGAAATGGCTGCATCGACAAATTGTGAGCAGCGAGACATACCAACGCAGCTGGCGCCCAAACGAAACCAACCGAGAAGACCTTCGCAACTATAGCCGGGCCATCCCTCGTAGAATTCCAGCAGAGGTAATCTATGACGCCATGAAACAGGCCACGGCAAAAACGGATCAGCTGGAAAAAATCAGAACAGATTTAAAACGACGTGGGACAGGGCATCTTTCTATGCGCATGGCAGGAACGCATGCGATGAAAGTTTTTGGAAAGCCTGATCGAGCCATTAACTGTGATTGTGAACGTGTTAACCAACCTACGTTACTACAATCGATTTTTCTACAAAACGACCCGCTTGTCCGCATGCGCTTAGAAAACAGCGGCTGGATTTCTGAGGTTAGCGAGAGCGAGTCAAAAGATATTTCTAAGCTAATTAATGAGGCATGGCTTCGCTCCGTAAACCGCCTACCTAGGCAGGAAGAAGTTTTCCGAGCCAAAAAACATCTGGCTAATGTTTCATCCACCGAGGAAGGCATGACCGATCTTCTTTGGGCCTTAATGAACACAAAAGAATTTATACTGAACCATTAGAATTACATTTTTATAAATGAAAAAGAATATAATCTTTCTCGCACTTTTCCTGACCATCGTATTGCCATCAGATTTGAGTGCGAACTCATTCTGGAATCAATTCAGGGGGCCTAATGACGCAAACGCTAAGGATGCCAACCTCCCCATTGAGTTTTCCGGCACAAAGAACGTGCAATGGAGAACCCCCATTCATGATTTGGGATGGTCGTCGCCCGTTGTCTGGAAGGATCAGGTTTGGGTCACGACCGCAAAAGTGGACGGCTCCGAAGTGTTCGCCGTTTGCGTCGACCTTGAGACCGGGAAAAAGGTACACGACATCAAGGTTTTCGACGTGGCCAAGCCTCAGACTGAATACAATCATCTAAACACGCACGCAACCCCCACACCGATCATTGAGGAGGGACGAATCTACGTGCACTTCGGCTCCTACGGTACAGCCTGTTTGGACACGAAGACCGGCAAAAAAATTTGGGAGCGCCGTGACTTGAATTGCGACCATCGGGTTCGCGCTGCCTCCTGCCCCATCATCGATGGTGACCTGCTGTTTCTCACGTACGACGGAGTGGACAAGCAATTCGTTGCTGCGCTGGAGAAGAAAACTGGCAAGACCCGCTGGATCACAAAACGGACCTACAAATCTGGTTATGCGCCTCCGAAGGACAAGCCGAACGACAACCGAAAATCGTATGCCACCCCGACCATCATCGAGCATAACGGCAAAAAACAACTGATCAGCCCGGCGGCGGAAGCGACTTATTCCTACGATCCGGCGACTGGCGAAGAGTTATGGTTTATTCGTCATGGATCCGGCTTTGGCTATAATGTCACGTGCAAACCCATTTTCAGGCATGGACTGGTTTTCACCAACTCCGGCATCTCAAAAAATCTCTTCGCCATAGATCCATCCGGTTCTGGCGACGTCACCGATTCGCACATCCGTTGGAAAACGCGCAGGGGCGTTTCCAACATCCCTGCGCCTCTCGTCGTTGATGACAAGTTATTCCTGATTAGCGATAGCGGCGGAATGGTCAGCTGCTACAACGCAAAAACCGGTAAGCAACTTTACAGCGAAAGACTGGGCGGCCTTCAAAATCACTGGATCTCTCCCGTGCAGGCTGGCGGTAAAATATACTTGTTCAGTCGCGACGGCGTTTTTTCAGTTATTGAGGCTTCTTCTGAGTTCAAACTTCTCTCGAAGACCGAATCGGACACCGTATTCGTCTCCATGCCAGCCATCGTCGGAGATACCATGATCATCCGGTCGGACACGCATCTCTATCGCCTTGCGAAGGGATACGAAGTGGAAGCTCTTCCAAAAATCGCTTTATCAGCTAAGCGCTCAAAACCGGCGAGCGGAACCATAAAAAAAGCAATAAAGCGTAATTCAAACAGCATCGTTGTAGTAACCGCCTACTATCTGGGAGCGAAAACGAACAGCAATGGTGTCTTTGAAGGCAGTTTTCTCATTGAAGACGAAAATCTCCCGAAAGATGAATGGCCAAAGGTCAAGTTTACCGGTGACAATTTCCGGGATTCTTTTTCTGGTTACAAACAATATCAAAAGGTTACCCTTGACGTTGCGGAGCGGAAAGTTGGACGGAAAAAATAATTAAGCAAACAAATGGACAAAAAGCATTTTAACCGGCGAGAAATGCTCAAGGTGGGAGCCTTGGGGGGGCTTTCATTGTCACATTATTTAAAACTCCAAGCCGCCACAAAATCGAGTTCGCCTAAAAGGTCCGGAATATTTGTTTTTCTTGAGGGGGGTCCATCCCATCAGGACACCTTTGATTTGAAGCCGGATGCGCCTTCTGAATATCGAGGTGACTTTAAACCAATATCAACTTCTGTGCCCGGCATTCAAATATGTGAGCACCTTCCTGAATTGGCCAAGCGCATGAAGGACTACGCCATCATTCGTGGCCTCTCGCACACCTTGGCCGACCATGGCATCGGCAAAAAATATCTCCTTACAGGTAATCGGCCTTCCCAAACCTTAAGTTACCCTGAATACGGAGCCGTTGTAAGCAAAGTACACCCATCTGCGTTTGACCTTCCTTCCTATGTGTCGATTGATGAATCGTTTGTGGGTCCTGGATATCTTGGGAATGAATTTAGTGCTCTTACTGCCAACAAACCGACTTATGGCATACCATATACTGTTCGGGGAATTTCCCTTGAAGATGGATTAACAGTCGAAAAATATAATTCTCAAAAGAAACTTCTCGACGACCTCGACACGGCGTTTCGAGGTTTCGAGAATCTAGATGAATCAGTTCGCGGACTAGACCGCTTTGGAGAACAAGCGCACGACATCATCAGCTCGGCGACCACTCGCAAAGCGTTCGATCTGACACAGGAAAAAGAGGCAGATGCCAGCCGGTTTGGTAGACACGAGTTTGGACAAAGCCTGTTGCTTGCAGCCCGCCTTATTGAGGCTGGCGTTCATTTCGTCACAGTACGCTTACGACCGGCGGAGTTCGACTTCGACACGCATCAGGATAACTTCTCTCGGCTGCGCGCCCTGCTTCCCCCATTCGACAAGGGTCTAGCCGCCTTGATCGATCGGCTTAAGGATCGCGGCTTGTTTAATGAAACCGCACTGATGGTCGCCGGTGAATTCGGGCGTACGCCCAAGGTCAACGCCCAAGGCGGACGCGACCATTGGGCTCGAGCGATGTTCGCACTGATGGCCGGGGGAGATGTGCAGGGAGGACAGGTGATCGGTGCAACAGACGACCGCGCCAGCGAACCCGTTGGAAAAAGCTACTCACCAGAAGACCTCGCTGCGTCCTTTTTTCAGAATATCGGTATTGATCCACAGCACGAATTCCAGACCAACGTCGGCCGACCCATTAACCTTATTCGTGATGGGCAGCCCATCAACCAACTTTTTTCATGAAACAATATATTATACCAATCGGAGTTGCAGTTCTATTTGCAGCATGTTCACCTGCACCCCCTAATGTTGATCTGTTTGAAGCAGCGTCAAAAGGTAACCTTGATGCAATAAAAAAACATATTGCCGCTGGAACTGACCTGAACCAAAAAGATCCAAACCCCACTGGAAATAAAGACGACGCACTGGGAATGGCGGCGGCGTTTGGCCACACTGATGTTGCCAAAGCTTTGATTGAAGCTGGAGCAGACATTAATTCACGAAATAAAAATGGAGACACGCCGCTTCATATATCCTCTTTTTTATGTTATACGGAAATAGTCCAATCTTTGCTCGATAAAGGAGCTGATAAGAACGCAAGAAACAATGCCGGTAGCAAACCTCTGGATGGCGTTGCAATGCCATGGGAGGAGGCAAAAGGCATATACGATTTCCTCAACGGTGTTTTATTCAAGCCCATTGGTATTCCCTTGGATTATGATCGAATTAAGTCAACCCGCCCTGAGATCGCTGACATTCTGCGTTGAATTGGATAGTTAAAATAAATAAACAATCAACAAAGTTGGACGTTATCCCGATAAGCATTGCCCCTACTATTTTGGCAACGTTATTGAGGAATAAAATCCACGTCTGAACGTACTAATACAAGATTTATGAAACATCTATTCATTATACCCGTTGCAACAGCGCTCCTCTTTGGATGCGCTGGCTCCGAAGCTCCCACTTCAGAAGTAGAAGCTGATAGCGCTTCTATCTCTTCAACAAAAACCGGAACCTCAACGCATGGTAATAGTCAGCATTCTTTAAAGCTTGAAGACCTTTTCCCAAGGGATCGGTTGGTTGAAGTTGATATCAAAGTTAAAGACGAAGATTGGGATACTTTACGTTATCAATCGCGCAATTTCTTTGAGGCGCTGCAACCCAAACGTCAATTCGGAGAAGTCGAATCTCCATATACCTATGTCGAGGCCAGTGTAACTATTGACGGCGTTAATTTCCCACGCGTGGGTATTCGCAAGAAAGGATTCATTGGGTCGCAAAGCAGTTCACGTCCCTCTCTCAAAATCAAGCTGAACCATATAGACAAGAAAAACGAGATTGATGGTTTGAGCATGCTTACGTTCAATAACAACCAACAGGATACCAGCCTGATGAGCCAGTTTATGGGCTACGAATTATTTAATGCAGCAGGTTCGCCAGCATCACGGTGTGCCTTGGCAAAAATTACCGTAAATGGAAAGAATCTTGGGGTTTATGCCCACGTAGAAAGTGTTAGAAAACATTTAATTAAACGAAGTTTTGGGAGCGACAAAGGCACTCTTTATGAAGGGACAGTGGTCGACTTTCATGAGGAATGGGAAAACAGTTTTGAGAAGAAATTTGGAAAGGACAAGCCGGGGCGTGAGCACATCGTCAATGTCATCAACGCTTTAAAGGGGGTGGAGGGCGATTCATTTTTTGGGGGTAAGGCCGCGGGACGCGGTTGGGTACCTACCAGCGGCAAATTTGATGACCAATGGTTTAAACCCGGTTTTGATGATTCCGCCTGGAGCGTCGGGCAAAACGGAGCAGGCTACGAGCGGGAGGAAGGCTATGAATCACTTATCAAAGACGGCTTCGATTTTGACGAAGCAATGTACGGCAAAGCGACGTCGCTCTATCTGCGATTCCCGTTCGAGCTCGACTCAATCGACACCATCAACTCCGCCCACAAGGTGTTACTTCGGATGAAGTGTGACGATGGATTTGTCGCTTATCTGAACGGGTATGAGATAGCCAGGCACAATGCACCAGAAGATCCCCGCTGGGACTCCGTTGCCACCGGCAGTGGTAATGACCAAGCCTCAATGCAGTTTACGTCATATGACCTTTCCGACAACCGCGATAAGCTGCGCTCTGGCCGAAATGTACTCGCACTACATGTGATGAACATTAGCGATCGCAGCACTGATCTACTCGCTGTCGCCGAGTTACAAACGAATGATTCTGACATTGAGCAAGAAATCTGGAAACTAATCGACGAAGAAGCATTTTACTCCTTCTGGACCATCGAGGGTCTGCTTAGTTTCTGGGATGGTTACTCGGGCAACCGCAACAATTTTTTTGTCTACCTTAATCCGGAGACAGACAAGTTTCATTTTATGCCTTGGGGAGCCGACTGTATGTTTGAAAAATACAGCCCTCTTGGGGTAGACCGCAGTTCGCCCCGATCAGTCCGTACGGTAGGCCTCGTCGCGCACAAACTTTACCAAATCCCCGGTGTAAGGAAGAAATACGCCGAGAAAATGAAAGCGCTCATGGCCGAGCACTGGGACGAGGAAAAATTGCTCGCAGAGACCAAACGGGTTGAGGCCATGGTCGAACCACATCTTTCATGGGAACAAAAACGGAAAGTGGACCACGAAAAAATCCGCCGCTTCATCCGCAATCGCCGCGCTGACGTGGAACTCGAAATCTCTGGAGACGACATGCCGCTCTGGAGCGCCGCCCCAGAGCCACCGCCGATTCTCGGGGGCGAAAGAGGATGGGGACGTCGAAATCGAGACAACGATAAGGACAAAAAGGAAAAACCAAAAAGTAAGCGCGACGAAGGGAATGAAAAGAAAATCTCATTTTGGAACGCAGCCAGAACTGGAAACATGTCTATACTCAAGGAACACTTGGCCAAAGAAATGGATGTCAATGCCAAGGATGAAGGTGGCGGGACAGCGCTTAGTCTAGCAACCCTTGCCGGACATACAAAAACGGTGGGGTTTCTAATTGAAAAGGGAGCGGACGTGAACCTTTCTGGAAATGATGGGAGCGCCCCGCTTCATGGGGCCGCCTTCCTTGGCCAAACGGCAGCTGCAAAACTACTTATCGAAGCCGGAGCTAAGGTAAACGCACGGAACCACAAGGGTGAAACACCGCTCGACTCAGGTGCCGCCGAGTGGAGTGAGGAGCTTAAAGGAATAGTGGAGTTCATTTCTGCCATCGTCCAAATCAAGACTGATATCAACAAAGTGCGTGAAGGTCGGCCAAAGGTCGTCGCACTGTTAAAGGAAAACGGAGGCAAATCCGGGCGCGACTTGGCTGGAAGCCTTGGTGGGATTTGGGGCGCCGCAAAAAATGGCGACTTGGCGAAATTACAGGAGGCTCTGTCCAAGAGCGCAGACGTGAACGGACACGATGAAATGGGAATTACTCCATTATCTTGGGCTGCTATGGCAGGCCAAAAAGATGCTGCAAAATTGATCATCAAGAAGGGAGCCAAAATAAATGGAAAAAATAGAGATGGTGCAACACCACTGCATGCAGCAGCTTTTTTTGGCCAGACAGAAATTGTTGAGATGCTTATAAAGAACAAGGCAAACTTAAATCTGACCAACGAAAAAGGAGAAACGCCACTAGATAACGCATCCCATGAGTGGAAAGAAATACAAGGCCTTATGCAGATTGTTGGGGGTATTTTGAAAATGGAGGTCGACCTCGATCGTGCCAGGACAGGACGCCCCAAGATCGCCGATTTATTAAAGGAAAACGGCGGACTAAGAGGTGAAGAATTTCGCTAAGTAGTGCCTGTCATGGCCACCTGTCATGGCATAATAATAATAATTATCCCCTTTACTTAGGCGCCGCAGAGAGAAAGTCCGCCCAGAAATGCCAGCGGCAGTTTCACCGGTTAACATACGTTATCACGATTTAGATGCTTTGCGCTCTGTAGCGATGCTACTGGGCATCGCACTGCACGGATTGATGTCATTCGTTGCCCTTCCTTTGCCGGTTTGGCCCGCACAAGACATCCATCAGCACGACGGCTATCTGTTCGCCCTGCATGCCATTCATGGCTTTAGATTGCAGCTTTTCTTTTTAGTCAGCGGTTTTTTCACCATGATGCTTTATCGTAAGCGAGGCCTTCGCGGATTAGTCAAGCACCGGACCAAGAGCATTCTGCTGCCGCTGGTGGTCTTCACTCTCATCCTTGCCCCAATCTTGATCGGAATCTGGTTTTATGGCGTAAATACTGACAAGACCCGATCTGACACGCTCTGGACAGCTGTCCAGTCGGGAAATACCAAGGCCGTCGAAAGGCACTTGGCAAACGGAGCTGGCCCTGACCAACCTGACTCAGTCGGGTTAACCGCCCTGATGTGGGCCGCACTGCTTGGCCAAGTGGATGCCGCCAACATCTTGATTGAAGGCGGTGCGGATGTTCAAGTCGCAGATAACGACGGCTATACAGCGCTACATAATGCCGCGTTCATGGGTAAAACTAAAATAGCCCGGGTATTGATCGAGAACGGAGCTGACATCCACAGCAAAAGCAAAAACGGTGAAACACCACTTTCAGTAACGGAAACAGACGAAGACGCCACACAGTTCCTAGCCGGAATGCTGCAGTTGCCTGTTGACATGGAGAAACTGTCTGCCGGCCGCATCGAGATTGCCAAGTTGCTCAAGGCAAAAGGTGCCCTGCCCCAAGATAAAGTGAAGGAAGAGGCCCTCGGATGGCTTTACGTGATGACCCCGGGCCTTAAGACGATCATCGACCAGTTACCCAGTTGGGCACAAACTATTGCTCTGGTGATGGTCGTTAATTGGCTGTTGTCATTCGTGCCTATCTTTCAGCATCTCTGGTTTCTGTATTACTTAATGCTGCTAGTGGCAGGCTTCACCATGATTGCCTGGATCGCACGCAAGCGTAATTGGAAGCCGATTCCAGCATGGTTCATCACCTCGCCGTTGCGACTACTGTGGCTAGTGCCGCTGACATTTTTACCGCAATTTTTAATGGTAACCGATTATGGGCCGGATACCGCTGCGAGCCCCATCCCTTGGCCTCCTCTGCTCGCCTATTATGCGGTCTTTTTCGGTTTTGGTGCACTGTGTTACGGCCGGAGGATCCTGGAGAATAACATTGGACGTCAATGGCCCGTATGCCTGCTACTTGCCTTGCCCACACTGCTGATGGGGCTGCACTGGTATGAGCTGCGAGGTGGGCTCTTCGTTACTGGTGAATCAAATGATCTGGCACATCTTCTACTAACCAACTTTCTCTGCGCACTGTTCAGCGTTCTTTACGCTTGGCTGATGATCTTCGGCTTGATCGGATTGTTTCGCCGGTTTTTTTCAGGAGAGAACAAGCTTATCCGCTATATCTCCGATGCATCTTACTGGTTATACATCACTCATCTGCCGTTAATCATGATGTTGCAGATATGGGTGAAGGACTGGCACTGGCCAAGTGGTGTGAAGTTTATTGGCATCTGTACGATCTGCACAGCAGCACTGCTATTAGTCTACGAGCACGTCGTGCGCTACACTTGCATCGGAACAATGCTTAATGGTCGCAAATTTGACAAAAGATCGTCATGACAATGCGCATTGCCCTATAAAGTAAGTGCCACTATTGTCCGCGCCCGTTTGAATAAAGTTTTTTCTCCGCACCTAAATATATTGCTGACTCCATGAATTTTCTTAAGGCTTTATTGAAAGCAATCGATGTCTTTGTCGCCATGGGCGGGTTGCGACTGGATGCCGGCCGTATGTTGATCGCATGGATTCCACTGATCGGACTTTCTTCGTGGCTGGCCTATTTTGTGAACCAAAACGAACACCACATTTCATTTGTGGCTGCGTCATGGTTATTCTATTACGGCGGCATTAGCCTGATCCTCGGAACTCGTATCAATCATTTTATGATTCGCAAGCTTGGTGAAAAAAAAGCACTCGCACTATACGACATGATTTGCGGACTGATGTTTTTCAACCTTGGCTCCGGCATTGGCCTTGCCGCCCTTCACGAAGCGGGCTCCTTTGAATTGTCTTCTGGATTGAAATGGAGCCTTTTTGCTTTGCTAACGGTGGTTGGCTTCGGTATCAAATTTTGGGCCACTTGGATTGTCGGCATAAACACCTACTACTTCCGCGATCTGTTTCTCGATCGTTCCCATGGAGAATTCACCGCTACTGGACCCTATAAGTTCCTACCTAACCCGATGTATGGCATAGGGAACTTCCACGCCTACTCTGCAGCAATCGTCACCGGGTCAGCTTTCGGTCTCTGGTATGCCGTCGGCTGTCATATAGGAATTTATAGCTTCTATCTTTTTGTTGAAAAACCCTTCATCAGGCGGACCTACGGATCTAATTAAATACGCCTAATCGCATTAGCATCAGGTTTCATACTTCGGGCAAAACCCAAGGCTTTCGCCACTCGGCACGACCTCTCATTGCATTCGCCTCATCGTCGTTTTCGAACATTTCTGTACTGGCATCAAAGGTGATTGTTCGTCCTAATAGCGTGGCTATATTGCCGGCATGACATAACACAGAAGCCGGATGACCCACCGTTTCAAGATCACAATAGGGGCGCTTTCGGGTCTTGATGCAGTCAATGAAATCCTGCACATGCGCCGCCGCATCACTGTCACCTCCGTGTTGCTTCAACAGCTTGCCGCCGCTTGTGTAAGCCCGCCAGCCGCGGTTGCCAAGGATGATGTATCCCTGGTCACCAAACACCGCAGCCCCCTCACCTTCACCAAGGTAATCATATGGTGCCCAGATGCGCATCTCATAAGTAAGAATCCTTGGAGGTTTTCCGGAGTATTCATAGGTCACTTGCATGGTATCTGGCCATTCCTGTGCATCGTCAAAATGCCACTTGCCACCTGTGCCACTGATTTTGCGAGGCATTCGGAGAGGCTGGCCTCCCTCTGTTTCAACTGCGGCACTTAAAGCTGCAAACGCCATATCCAGCCGGTGCACTCCATCGTTGCCAAGATCGCCAGCGCCATAATCAAAAAACCATCGCCAGCTTCCGTGAAATCGCCTCGGATTAAACGAACGCTTTGGAGCAGAACCAAGCCACATGTCATAATCAACCTCTTTCGGTGCTTCTCCATCTGGCGGATTGCCGATGCCTCCCTGCCTCGTGCTTTCCCACGCCTTGGCCACGAGACATCGGCCCAAATGCCCTTCGCGAACATAAGCCAACGCAGTTTTCATCCGCTCTGTGCTGCGATGCTGCGAACCCATTTGAATAATTCTCTTATGTTTGCGCATGGCCTGGACCATACGCTGGCCTTCAACAATATTGTGGCTGTCCGGTTTTTCTACATATATGTCCTTGCCGGCCAGACAGGCCAGGATAGTCGGGATGGCATGCCAATGATCCGGCGTACCAATACAGATGGCATCAATCTTAGGGTCATCTATAAGTTTGCGAAAATCTGTTGTGATTTTCGGCTTGTGTCCCTGAATCTTAGTAACTCCCCGAAGAGTATTTGGAAGCCTTCGCGGATCGATATCTGCGATGGCTGCAATGTCGACGTTCGGGTTGTTAGCAAAAAGGCTGTTTAACTTACCCGCCCGACCAGCTGCACCGATCATGCCAACCCGAACCCGCTCGCTGGCAGGTGACTTGGCCGCTTGGCCTCTTTGGGTAATAATAAATGGAACCGACACTGCTCCGGAGGCAGCTGTCTTTTCGATAAAACGTCGCCGATTGACTCTTGTCATGATCACTCAAAAAGGGTTTTGCTTGAGCGACTTTTGGCATGGATTAGAGATCTGTCTATTTATTTCTTAATCAATCGAGTTAAGTTAGAGATTTTGCTGCAATTTTCTTGGAATAAACCCCAACATTGCACGTAGTACTGTTGGCCTGGTCAACTGTCTGGCTAACGCAACCGACCGGCTACAATTACCCTTGGCAGAGTTGATGACCACTGAGAGGTCAATTCCGTCCGCTGACAATCTGGAGTTGTTGACCGATTCTGGCTTCGCACTAGCGATACAGTTGCTTGGTCATCATGAGGATGCCGCCGACGTGGTTCAGGATACCTTGAACAAACTGATCCATGGTGGCTACTACAAGCACCACAAGGGCTCGCTGCACACTTGGTTCCTCAAGGTTGTGCGCAACGGTGCACTGGATGTAATTCGCAAGCGTAAACCGAACGATCACGAAGCCGTTACGAGATTGCCCACTAAATCTAAATCCCCGGACATTTCTGTCGAATGTTCGGAACTAATGGGAATCCTCCGACAGCAGCTCGATTTGATGCCAGAGTCCCAGCTTGAAATCATTCTGCTGCGGGATTTTCACGACTTATGCTATGCGGAGATAGCCGAAGTGCTCAGCATCGCACCGGGAACTGTTATGAGCCGGCTGCACCGCGCTCGCAAAGAACTACGACTTAGGATGGAAAAATATCTTAAATGAAACACGATTGTCAGGAAGCCGAGTTGCTGCTGAATGCCTACCTCGATGGGGAATTAACCCAAGCCAACCGGCAGCGCGTTGACTTGATTTTAGAAGATTGCAGTCAGTGTGCGTCTTCCTACCAAGAGCTAAAAAAACTACGCGAAAGCGTGAGCTCTCTTTCTTTCGATCAACTAACCAAAATTGAAAAGAGCAACATGACAAAAAAAGCAACAACCGGAATAGGGGCAAGCTTTGGCCTAGTGTTCGTCCTCGCTGGGTTAATCCTCATTTACGGCGTCGGGGCCTGCTGGCTATGCTGGGAGATAATCACCGACTCCAACTTTGCCGAGACCGGCGAGATAGAAGACAAGATTCCCCTATTCGTACGGTTCGGATTACCGATGTTGATCGGTGGAATCGGCATCCTATTTTTTACCGTCCTGTTTCAGCGCCTAAAAGTGGCCAAGACTGACAAATACAGAGACGTCCAGATTTAAATACCATGAATGAAAATAACAAAATCATCGTTGTAACTACCCCGGAAATTCCAGGTAAAAAAATAGTGCGTACACTCGGTCTCGTACGTGGGAACACCATCCGCGCCCGGCACGTTGGGAGGGATATTATGGCAGGCCTAAGAAATCTCGTGGGTGGCGAGGTAACCGAATACGCCAAGCTACTGGCCGAAAGCCGCGAGCAGGCACTCGACCGCATGGTCGACCAAGCAGGGGAGCTCGATGCTAATGCTATTATCGGACTGCAATTTCAAACCTCCGTTATCATGGGAGGAGCAGCAGAAATGATGGCCTACGGCACTGCCGTCGTAGTGGAGTGAGGCATCCCTTAGCCTCGCACTAAGGCTTTTCTCCGCCGCCTTTGGGCAGAACATGCATCGTCCCACGCATCATCAATGCGTGGCCAGGGAAAGTGCAAACGTATGGATAATCGCCCGGTTCCGGCGCGGTGAAACTGATGACCGTTTTCTGCTCATAATCAATCATTGTCGAACCCCAAAGGATTTTCGGTGTATCCGGGCGCCACTGTTTCTTGAACCCGTCATTACCCAATGCGATGGCCAGATTGGCCACTTCATCGGCCGTACCAGGTTTGACGAATAGGAGATTGTGCGGCGCGAAGTCGTTGTTCACAAATGTCACCTGCACCGATTTGCCAGCTTCAACGCTGAACTCCTTTTTGTCATAGATCATCTTGTCCTGAACAGTGCCGATGGTGATTCGGAAAGGCTTTTCGCGTTTGGCCCCGGTCACTGCCATATCGAGCGAGTAGAAACCGGTACGCGCCGTGACATATAACGTCTTCAAATTTTTACCACCAAACACCACATTAGCAGGGCGCTCGGGGAATTTGAGATCGGCAATCTGCCTCCCTTCCGGACTGAAAACCTTGACCGTGCCGGAGGTAAGGTAAACATTGCCATGTTGGTCGAGCGTCATACCATCTGACCCGCTTTTGCAGAACTGTTTTTTGTCCTTGAGTGTTCCATTCTCCTGAATGCTATACTGGTAAATTTTGTCATCACCTATGTCAGCGATGTATAGCGTTTTACCATCCGGCGTGCCCACTAGCCCATTTGGTGTCTTGAAACCATCAGCTACACGAACAACATCGCCGCCACCTGGCTGGATGTAATAGACGTGCATGCCGTCCTGTGACAGTTCCTTGTTACCGTAGTTCGGATCTGAAAAATACACGCCACCCTTGATATCGATCCAAAGATCGTTCGGCTTGTTGAATTTCTTACCGTCATAGCGTTTGGCCAGGGAGTTTGTGTCACTACCGTCCTGCGTATAGGCCACCACACGCTTGGCGTTACCCTGACAGGCAAGTAGGCTGCCATCATCGGCGAAGTACAGACCGTTTGCCCCGTTGGATTCCTCAGCAAAAGTAGAGAGTTTTTTTTTGCTGACCGACCACTTGTGTATACGGTTGTTCGGGATATCGGTGAAATAGACATCGCCGTTGGCTGCCACGGCCGGTCCCTCTGTGAACTTGAACCCATCAGCAAGCTTAGCCGGCTTGGCTCCCGGCACGACGAGGTCCGACGCAATTGCCAAACTTGACCAAGTGATAACCAAAGCTGTAATCAACAGGCCAAAAGGCTTGAGTCGTTTCTTTAACGAAATATTCATTAGTCCAACTGAATCTGCCTTACTTGTTCTGATCCCAGAACTGTTTAACAGTTTTAGCTGAAATCTGGGCGTGCACCTCTGGGGAGCTTAGAACTGTGTTAAGCAGTGCCTCATTCTTGGTGTCATTACGCTGGTACAACCACAGCGCCTCAAGGAAATGATGGGCATCTTTCTTGGACTTGGGATCAAACTGATTCAACCACTTATCGGTGGCAGCCAGCACTTTGTCGCTCGAGTGCTCGGACAGTTCGACGCGGGCGCGGTGACGTACGCCATTAACAGGGTGCTTAAGAAGATCGAGAAGTTTCTTGATCGATTGCCCGTCAACCTTTACGTGCTTGGAAAGATCACGACCCTCGTAGGTGACGCGATAAATGCGACCATGCTTCTTGTTACGGTTTGGATCTCGGACGTTGTGCTGCATATGACCAACGATGACATTCTGCCAGTCGGAAACATAAAGAGCACCATCGCCCCCCATTTCGAAATCGGTCGGGCGAAAGTTGCGGTCGCTTGAGACAAGCAGATCCTTGGTCTCAGTTCCCCAAACATCCCCCTCATCATCGTACGCCATGGTGTACTGCTTGATGCCAAGGAAACCAATGGCATTGCATATGAGAAAATTGCCATTGTTCTCTTCCGGAAAATGATCGCTGGAAAGGATCCCGCTGGAACAGACCGGACGAACGGTTTTCTTCAACAACTCTTGCATCTTGAATTTGCCCTTGCCATCCGGACGAACCTGATAAGCTCGCCCGCCGGTCCCATCGGTGGCGTAATGATATCCCCAGTAGTCAAAGCTAATACCATGGGGATTTGGACTGTTATTGGCGTGGTGCTGGAAGCGGAACGTTCGTGGATTAAAACGGTACATCGCTGATGCAGTGTCGCGTTGCGGCCCCTGCCAAGGCGTTTCGACGTTGCTTACGTGAAACACTCCTCGCTGGTAGTAGATGTAACCGTCCGGACCGTACACGATATTATTCGCCGCATGGTGAGTGTCGGCAGAGTCGAGCCCGTGAAGCATACGTTTTTTCACATCGGCCACGTCATCCCCATCGGTATCCTTGAAATAAATCAAATCCGGGCAGCTCGCCACGATCACTCCGCCATTCCAGAATTCAAATCCGGTTGGGTTATGAACACGGGCGAAGGTGATCATCTTGTCGGCCTTGCCGTCGCGGTTTTTGTCCGGGAGGATTACCAAGGCATCCTGAATTTCTTTGTGTGAAGGGTTTCGAATAGGTTCCCATTTCGGATAAGTCGGCCAGACGGCGGCCCAGATGCGGCCCTTGGTATCAACTCCCATTTGAACCGGGTTGATCATGCCGTCGAACATCTCTTCCGAAGCAAAGACGTTGGCTTTCATGTTCGGGGCGAGCTTGAGTTTGGCCACTGTTTCCTCTGCTTTTAAGTACTTGATCGAGCCTTCTTTGTTGGAATTACTGCTTGGCGATTTGCCGCCTACGTTTGAAATCACCTTGACCGGTTCCGGCACGTTACTGTCGTCGGGCTTTATGCTTTTGCCGCGAGCTGCCGCGTGCACGACCTTGTCCCGGTTGGCAGTCATGATATCAATCATTTTCAGCTCGTGCTGCAAGACCACGCGATTGGTCTGTTTGTTGACAAATGCCAGGCCAGAGCGGCCGCCCCAGACATCGTTGCCGTCCGTCGCTCGGTAACGGTTGTACCAATGCCAGTTCTTGTTGAGTACAGAGTCCTGAATGCGACCCAGCTTACGTTTGCCAACCCTGGGCGCCTTACCGAAGAGGTTTTTATAAATACCCTGCGCCAACTGTTTATTACCTTCACTCGTTAGATGGATGCCATTAATGGTCAGTGGTTTTTTGCTGNTNTCATAAAGCTNCTGCGAAAGGCTAAACAAGTCGACGAACTCGATTCCCTTTTCATTGGCNACCTGTCGCGTAGCTTCNGTNTATTTGGCCAAGCGTTCGTTGTTGGCGGAGCCGTCAGGCAAATTCGCTTGACCAAGATTTTCGTGAGCGATTGGCGAGAGGAGCACCAAGCGTGGTGCTACCTCGCCGTTGTACTTTTTGCTATTGGTTTCATCCACCCACTTCGCTAAGTCGGCNCGGAAAGAGTCCGGACTGTTGTCAAACGATTCATTGTAGCCCCAGAATGCGAGAATNACATCTGCCTTGGAAATTTCAAGGTAAGCATCGGCACTCGGAAAGCCGTTGTTACGCGGACGGTTATTGACCTTGTCCCCAGCAAAACCGTGGTTTCGGAACACTAATTCCTTCTTGGCCATAGTGCCTTGCACATAGCTCTCAAGCCAGCCGTGATGCTGCATGCGCTCAGCAAGCGAGTTTCCGATGAGAATAACATGTTCACCCTTCTTCAACTCCAGTGCCAAGCCTGAGGTCATTGCACCTAAGCTAAGTGCAACTACGAGGTTAAGCTTCCCTATTATGTTGAATTTGTTTTTTTGATTCATCATTTCAAAATTTGATTTCTAATGTTCAGTTTTCGTTTTGTCCACTCCCACTGGATGATAGATTTCAAGGCTAGTTTGGAGTCAAAGAGACGCACCAGACTTCGATACATTCAAACGGGGAGGGAGTGTTATCAGCCGGGTCATCATGAGTAAACCGAGAAAATCCGGTCCATTGAGCCTACCGGCTTATCCAAATACCCGCCTGAATAGCTCGATGCTCTTGGCAACGCCCTCATCCGCCGGCGCCTTGCCTTCGAACTCCAACGATACATAGCCTGAATAGTTAACACGACGCAGCATCTTTGCGATGCGTTCGTAGTCGAGATCCAGCGTGTACCACTCGCCTCCCCCGTAATAGGTCTTGGCCTGAACGAAATCGGCCCTCGACGCCACCATCTCAAGCTTGGAATACGGATCCTCAAGGAAATTCCCGGTATCCATCAGCAGCCCAAGCCACGGGGAATCAATAGCATTAACGATTTTCAGCAGTCCCTCCGGGGTACGAGTAAGGCCCCAGTGGTTTTCCAATGCCAGCATCACACCGCATTCGGCCGCCTTGGGTAGACATTTTTCGATTGAGTCAATGCACCACTTGAACCCGTCGTCCAAGGTATATCCTGGCAGAATCGGTTCCTTCCCTCGCAGCTCCATCAACTTATTGAAGGATTTAACAGTACCCCAGCGGCCGGAGTTGAGTCGGATACTCGGGATGCCCATGCGATACGCAAGCTCAATACACTTTTCCGTGTGGGCAATATTACGCTGGCGCACGGCCGGATCGGGATCAACAAAGTCCTGATGGATTGATAAGCAGATCAAATCAACCCCGTTTTTGAATGCATGCCGTTTGAGCTTCTGCAGATAACCATTGTCCTCGGCATCCATCTGGCGGTGCAGAATATCGACCCCCTCAACCCCGAGTCGTGCCGTTTTATCGATCACTGTCTCGATGGAAACCTTCGGGTCACGAAAATGCCAGTACGAATAAGACGAGATGCCCAGCTTGATGCGCTTGGCCGACGGAACAGCCGCTTTGGCCAAACGCGAAAAGCTAGCGAGTGAAGCGGTTGCGCCTAATGCAGCCGTACCTCCGATGAAATGCCGGCGAGTGAGGGCTGTTGTTTGTCCGTTCATGGCCGGCAAGTATTGCGACGCAACGGGCCTATGTCGAGAGCTAGGCCCAGCGATAGACTTGACGAGGCCAAGGGGCAAACCTAACCTCGCTCCGCTATGGCTGGGCCGATTTTCAATGGCCCGAGTCCCCAGTTTTAATTATAAGATTCCCGTGGAAGTCACCATTACAGATCTGTCCCCGTGCAAGAAACAACTCCGCATCGAGATCGATGTGGATACCGTTAACGCCAAGTTCGACAATGTAGCCAAGGAATTCCGGCGGCACGCCCATCTACCCGGTTTTCGACCCGGCAAGGCGCCACTGCCCAATGTTATGCGCTCCTATGGCGACAAAATTGCTGATGAAGCCAAGCGTGCCCTGATGTCCGACAGCTATTCCAAGGCACTCAAGGATAATAGTTTGAAACCTGTGATCATGCCGGAGGTTGAGGAGTTACAGTTTGGTCATGGCAAACCATTCCAATATCTTGCTACGCTCGAGGTCACCCCGGCTTTCGAACTGCCTGAGTACATCGGCCTAGAAGTCGAGAAGGAGCGACGCTCTGTTACTGACGCTGACATTAACAAAGCACTCGATACCCTGCGCGAACAACGCGTCAGCTACTCGGACGTGGACCGTCCTGCCGAAGAAGATGACTTCATCGTAGTCAATTTCACCGGTACCATCGACGAAAAGCCGATCACTGACCTCGTCAAGGTCGCCCGCGGCCTAACAGAGCAAAAGAACTACTGGTTGCACAAGACTCAAAACCCCCTGATACCTGGCATCGTCGAGGAACTCGTTGGAACCAGCAAAGGAGACAATAAGACCGTTTCCGTGGCCATCCCTGAAGGATTCATCTACGAAGAACTTGTCGGTAAGGAAGCGACGTACAGTATTGAGGTTGTGCAAGTGAAAGAAAAATCTTTACCCGATGTCGATGATACGTTTGCCAAGGGTTTTGGAGCTGAAAGCATAGACAAGTTACGCGAAGGCGTGGAGAACGATCTCAAAAACGAACTTGAGTATTCGCAGAAAAAATCGATCCGCAATCAGTGCGTCGACAAGTTGCTCGGATCAGTTACCTGTGATTTGCCAGAGACTATCGTCAACGAAACCACCCGCCAAGGCGTTCACAACATCGTTCAGCAAAATCACAACCGAGGCGTCGGCAAGGAGATCATCGAGGAAAATAAGGATCGTATTTACGCTAACGCCAAGGCGGATGCCGAAGTTCGCGTAAAAGCAAACTACATCCTCGCCCAGATCGCCAATAAGGAAGACATAAAAGTAACAGAGCAAGAACTCAGTCGCCAAGTCGCAGCCCTAGCCGCCCAACAAAAAGTTAAGCCGCAAAAACTGGCCCAACAGCTCAAGGACAACGGAGGTATTTATCAACTCCGTGAAGAAATACTCAACGGTAAGGTCATCGATTTGCTTGAGGAAAAAGCAAAGATCACCGAAGTCGATCCCAAACCGGAAGCGGAACACTCGCACTCGCACGAACACGGCGAGGACTCTGACCACGATCATTCGCACTAACTCGGCAGATCACATCCTCACCTAGGGGCTCTTGTAATTGCCGCTTGGCCAAGCGCACGATCTTCGCCAGACTGTCGCGCTCACATGCAGATTCATCCCGCAGCATTGGCTTTGTCAGCGGCCATGTTGCTGCCCATGGTAAAAAGCGAGGCGGCCAAGCGTCTGGCTTGGGATGGATCGCGAATGTCATCCTCCCCCATACCTTCGCCTCCGCTAATCACGGTACCGGCATTTCCTAAGCTCAAGTTTCACCAGCCTGTTGAGATTCGTTACAATAAAGTATTGAACCGTTTCTTTGTACTCGAATTAGAAGGCCGAGTTTATTCTTTCCCTCCTGAGGAATCGGTTGAAAAAGCGGATCTAGTTTATGATATGCGCGCCGACATTCCAGACGCAACACGTGCATATGGGCTGGAGTTTCATCCCAATTTTGAAGAAACACGTGAGGTCTTTTTCTGTTATGTTCTGGGAAGAAAAATCAAGAACGGAACGCATGTGGCTCGCTATCGTATTCCTAAAAATGATGATCTTTTTCATTTTGACCGAAGCTCCCGAGAGGTCTTAATTACCTGGTTATCTGGTGGCCACAATGGTGGATCTCTGAATTTTGGGAAAGATGGGATGCTTTACATATCCACAGGAGACGCCGAGGCCCCTTATCCTCCAGATGGGCTTAAAACTGGTCAGGACATCCGTGATCTATTGGCTTCAATTCTGCGCATTGATGTTGACCGTCGTGACCCCGGGCTCAATTACAGTGTTCCAATTAACAATCCTTTTGTCGACACACCGGATGCCCGGCCGGAGGTGTGGGCCTATGGCTTTCGCAATCCGTGGCGGATGAGTTTTGACTTAGAGACCGGCGACCTATGGGTGGGAGATGTTGGCTGGGACTTGTGGGAAATGATATTCCGCATCGAACGGGGTGGCAATTATGGTTGGAGCATAATGGAAGGCAGTCAGCAGATACATCCGGACGACACCCGCGGCCCAACGCCCATCATTGCGCCAGTTGTTCAGCACTCGCATACCGAGGCCCGATCCATCACCGGGGGCTATGTTTACCGCGGCAATGATCTCCCGGACCAGCATGGCATGTATATTTACGGCGACTATGCCACCGGGCGGATCTGGGGTCTTCGCCACGACGGCAAACAGGTAACTGNNCAATCTGAACTNGCNAACACCTCGCATCAGGTNATCTGTTTTGGCGTGGACNCCGANGGTGAACTGCTGGTGGNCGATNACCGCGGCACACTGCACCGGTTAAAGGAAAANCCAACCAGNCGANCAAACGAGNCTTTCCCAACTAAACTNAGCGAAACCGGCCTTTTTTCCGATCTGNCGTCGATCAAGCCTGCCTCCGGAGCNTACNNCTACACCATACGCTCAGAGATGTGGCAGGANGGCGCAACCGCTCAACGGCTGATCGCCATCCCAGNCCNTGCCGGCCTCGATCGCCATCCCATAACCGATCCNCGTCTCGGNTTTAGAGAAGGCGAATGGCGGTTCCCTGACCGCACCGTNCTGGCCAAGACACTTTCTATNTCGGNTTACCCATCGATNCACGCNTCCGCAACTGAACCGAAAAAACTGGAGACGCAGGTGTTACAACTCGTTGATGGATTTTGGCACGCCTACAGTTTCATCTGGAACGANGCTGGGACTGATGCCGAGCTGTCAGACGGTAAAGGTAGCANCACCCGACTAGTTGTGGACGATGATCATGTCCCTGGAGGNCGACGTGAACTCAACTGGCACTTTGCCAGCCGCGCCGAGTGCCTGCTCTGNCATAATCAACTTTACGGCACTGTCAACGGCTTCACCCCGGAACAAATCGGCGGNNCCGATAGCAAAGGCCAACTGCATNAACTTATTCAACTTGGCCTCGTGCGTGAACGAGCACAGCCGGTTCGCAAGATATTGGCCGACCCACGCAACACNAACGCCACACTTGCAGAACGCGCTCGGTCATACCTCCACGCGAATTGCTCTCATTGCCATCATCAAGGTGGTGGTGGTGCTACTGTTTTTGATCTGTACAACCATCTGCCACTCGCTCGAACCAAGCTCATCAATCTTGAACCGGCACAGGGCCACTTCGGCCTCGAAGATTCGCGCGTGGTGGCCCCGGGCGATCCCTATCGGTCAGTTCTTCTGTATCGGATGGCCAAGCAAGGCAACGGGCGCATGCCGCACCTTGGCTCCAAAAAAATCGATCCACTTGGTGTGAAGCTCATCCACGACTGGATCGCTGATATGCCGCTCTNCAAAACCGGTCGCTCACCNATACGGCTTGGCCAAATGGAAACTCAACGCAGCCAAATTCATTCACTGGGCTTGGCCAAGCGCAAGGATAGACCCGCCATTTTGGCTAAGCTGCTCGAACAATCAAGTGGTGCACTGATGCTGCAGCAGGCATTGCTTGGCCAAACGATGCCGNATCAGCGACTCGAAATCGCTTCTTCGGCGGCACGGCACGAAAACTTCCACATACGCGAGTTGTTTGATCAGTTCCTTCCGGATGACCAACGCGCCAAGACACTCGGGCCGAACCCTGATCCGGCAAAATTGTTGGCGCTCACCGGTAGCCCGGGCAAAGGCGGTATCCTGTTTCGGCAAACCAGCCGCACGCTTTGTATCAACTGCCACCGTGTGCAAGGCGAGGGTAAACATATCGGACCCGATCTCAGCCAAGTCGGTGCACGCCTGACTAATAGTCAACTTCTTGAAAGCCTGCTCAAACCATCTGCTACCATCCCAGATGGTTTTACTCTCTACTCACTAGAGCTGAAATCAGGCGAAGTCCATTCCGGCTTCCTGCTAGAACGCGGCAAGGACATCACACGGTTCCGGATGATCTCGGGAGAAGAACGAACACTAGCCACGGAAAGCGTGAAACGCTACACCGAGATGACCACCTCAATTATGCCGGCCGGCCTGCTACAAAACCTTACCTCACAGGAAGCTGCAGACCTCCTAGCGTACTTGGCATCGCTCCGCTGATGGTTCCTTTGGTTGACGTTCGGCATTTGCTTGCGGAGAATTCGCTGTGCCTTTGATTCACCGATTTCAACCTGTCCGTGTTGGCCAAGCAATTGGCTTGGCTGCGGTTGCTCTCGGCCTTGGGCTACCACGATTGGTCAACGGAAAGGAGGACAATGCGATGTACTGGGCAGCCCACATTCAGCCGCTTTTCAAACACCACTGTCTCAAGTGCCACGGCGGCGCCAAGCAAAAAGGCGGTCTAGATTTGCGATCGCTTGAATCGACAGTTAAGGGTGGGGACTCCGGTTCACCGGTTATGCCGGGGAACCCTGAAGGCAGTCTGATTTACAAGGTGCTCCTACCCGGAGCCAACCCGCACATGCCACCCGGCGAAGGCAAGCAGCTACCGGAATCGGATCTATCATTTGTCAAGAATTGGGTCGTCGCCCATGTGAGCCCTCGCTCATCCAATATAAGCTCTGAACCATGGGCTACGGTCTCCCCCCTTATAATACCAAAACCACGCAAGTTGCCTCCAGCCGGTTTGCCTGCTTCGCGAGCGATCAACGATCTAGTTCGGGCTGGTTGGCAAAAGAATGGTGTCTCACCAGCACGACGCGCTGGGGACCGGGTGTTTTTGCGACGCTTGTATCTTGACCTAATCGGACGCATCCCGACGACGGAGGAACGTGCGGCCTTCCTCGACGACAACCGGTTGCGCAAGCGGGAGTCACTGGTCGACTCGCTTTTGACCCACCCAGAATTCGCGCCACACATGCGAGAAATGTTCGATGTGATTCTACTGGGTCGCGTGGATGAAGGCAAAACCAAGCGCCGCACCGACAACCGTTGGCATGCTTATCTCGAGACCGTTTTTCGTGAGAATCGGCCATGGAACGAATTCGTGCGTGACATTATCCTCGCTCGAACCGGTGAAAACAGTGAGCGCGGCGCAGCATGGTTTCTCTACGAACAAAACAACGACTACCAAAAAATGGCGGAGTCGATCGCACCGGTTGCGTTCGGCGTGGATGTGCAATGCGCACAGTGCCATGACCATCCGACTGCGCCGGAGATCAAGCAGGCGCATTACTGGGGACTGGTTTCCGCGTTCAACCGAAGCAAAAACGTCGATACACAAAATGGCCCCGGTCTAGGGGAGTCGGCCATCGGTGGGTTCATCAGCTACAAGAATTTGGCTAAGGTTGGTACGCCTGCTGAGCTTACTTTTCTTAACGGCAAGTCAGTGCCCGAGAAGCGCCCGGCCAAGGACACGAAGGAAAAGGATGACCCGGCCAAGTACCTTGTGCCGCCTGGCAACAAGATCGCCTCAAAACCGAAGTTCTCGCGTCGCGAGACACTGGCAGCGGCGGCGCTTACGGATAACCCGAGCCTGGCCAAGGCGTTCGTCAACCGTGTCTGGGCTATGTTGATCGGACGAGGCATCGTCCATCCGGTCGAGGAAATGAGCTCGGAGTATCCGCCAAGCCACCCGGAGTTATTGGATTGGTTGGCAAGAGATTTTGAGCAGTCTGGACACGACATTAAAAAACTGATCCGCGATATCGTTCTCAGTGAAGTCTATCAACTCGACTCCAAGCCAAGCAGTACGACACGACCTGAATCATCAGTTTTTGCCGTGGCGCTGGAGAAGCCGTTGCACGCCGAGGTGTTATTCCGTTCACTGCTGGTTGCGACCAGCCGTTGGCCAAGCACAGCGGAAACCAAGGTGGTTGTAAANGCGTTTCGCAANCTGNTGCTCNCTCAATTCCCAGATTTGTTCCCGCGCGAGTATAACGCNTCNATCCAGCAGGCGATGTTTCTTTCCAATAACCCGATCNTACACGACTTGCTGCATCCTANTNGNGACGCGCAAGGGTTGAACCTGCCCTCGCTTTTACTCAATATGNCCGGGCAGGCNGAACGNATCTCGATGTCATTCGATGCGNTATTCGGNCGNCCGCCCACGCACGACGAAGCGGCGATGTTTGAGGGCTATCTGGCNAAGCGCGATGATCGTCTGGCCAAGGGCATTCAGCAGATGCTGTGGGCGATGGTTTGCAGCCCAGAGTTTTTGATGAACCATTAATGGAAACGGCCCCAGACCAAGCGCACGATCAATGCAGAAGCCCCGAGCACGGGCTGCACCGGCGCCGTTTTCTTGAGGGGCTAGGTNGTGGAGTGGGCGCCATCTCCGCCGCGAGCTGGGCCGGCCTGTTTTCCAACCCAGTGTTTGCCGAAGAGACTAAACGCAAACAGAAACGCTGCATCCTACTTTGGCTCTGCGGTGGCCCAAGCCAATTTGAGAGTTGGGATCCCAAGCCCGGCCGACTCACCGGCGGACCGTTCAAGAGCATCCCCACTACGCTACCTGGCGTGCATGTCAGTGAATTGATGCCTAGGTGTGCAAAGATCATGCACAAACTTGCGGTGGTGCGCTCGATGAAGACCGATCTCGAGAATCACAATACCGCCATCGATCTGTTGAACCGCGGCGATAAACCGCGCCCCCCGTTCGTCCGTCCCACGCTCGGTTCGGTTCTGGGCCAGCAACTGGGCCAACTCGAAAGTCCCATACCTAATTTCATTCTTCTTGATCCTTGCCCGGAAGGAAACGAGTTCAAGGGATTTAAGGCTGGCAATTGGGCTGGGTGGCTCGGCGCTGAGTACGGCCCGGTCCGGCTCGGCGGCCAATACAAGCTACCGGATGTCCAGCGGTTGCCGGATATCACNAGCACCGACCATGAGGAGCGCGAGGGACTTCGTCGATTCATTGGGAGGAAGTACGAAAATGATCGCCAAAGCGCCGCTGCCTCTTCCCAAAACGCTGCGTTTGCNCGGGTTAAGGGTCTGATGAGCTGTGCCAACCTATTTGACCTCGAACGTTTACCACAAAAGGATCGCGACCGCTATGGGCCTGGGACNTTCGGCCTGCACACTCTGCTGTCTCGGCACCTAGTCGAGAATGGCGCGCCGTTTGTGATGGTGGCCAACGGAATGCCATGGGACAGCCATGTGTTTCACAACGAGATTTACCAGATGGTGATCCCAGACCTAGACAATATCATTTACCAGCTCGTTACCGACCTCGAAAAACGTAGCATGCTTGATGACACCCTGGTGGTGGCGATGGGCGAGTTCGGCCGTACGCCCGGCATCAATCAGGCCCGGGGCCGGGATCATTACCCGAAGGCATGGAGCATGATGATGNCCGGCTGTGGCATCAATAAGGGCGTTGTCGTTGGCGAAACCGACAAGGACGGGTACGAAGTCACCAGCAAATCGTTCGATGAGCGCAACTTATTTGCTACTATATTCACCGCACTGGGCCTCGACCCTCACCGAGAATACGANCTGCCNGGTATGCCCACATTTCATTACGTCGAGGAGAAAGCTGANCCAATTCGNGAGTTGCTAGNCTGAACCATGGACGCCAAAAAACAACAGCCGAAAGTACTGGCCAAGCAGGCCAATGAAGTTCGGCTACCCACGTCGGCNCTTGGCCTAGCGCTCTCGGAGGACGACAACCTGTGCCATGTTACCGGCATGGACGGTGGGGTATATGAGGTGAAGATTGGTTCCAGCAAAACCAAACGGATCGGTGGTCACGAAAGCTATGCTGCCTCGCTCGAGCGACTACCCGACAGCCAAACTCTTATCTCTGCTGGTTACGATGGCCGCATCCTTTGGCACGACTTAGATAAACAGGAAGTTGTCCGCGATGTAAAAGCCCACGATTTCTGGAGTTGGCAAATGAAGGTTTCCGCAGACGGAACCAAACTGGCCAGCGCCACCGGTCGCTATACTTGTGGCGGGTATAAATATGAGCCGGCTCCCGAGGTAGAGCCGTCCGTGCGGATTTACGATACGGCAACCGGGGAAGCCTTGGCCAANTTCCCGCACGTGCCACCGGTACAGTCGCTGGCGTTTAGTCCAGATAACCGTTATGTGGCCGCCGGCAATCTGATGGGCGAAGTCCGTGTCTGGGACTTGGCCAAGCACGAACAANTAGCCAANTGGACNACCANTTCNTTNACCGGTTGGGGCATCATCAAAGGCCACTATTACACCGGCGGCATTTTTGACATGCGCTTTTCCGAGAACACCAACGAAATGGTGGTCTGCGGCATGGGCTCCACCCGCGACCCTGCTGCTGGTAACGGAAAACAACTCTGGCAGAGGTTTGATTGGCGTTCCAACCCGGCAAAAAAAATTGATGAGACCCACTCCNGCGAACACGGCGCCGGTCTGATGGAAACGCTCGACCAGCATCCTTCCGGCAAATACTTTGTAATGGCAGGGCGGTTGTTCAAGGGCAGTTGGAACATGGCTTTTTTTGACACCGCCACGGGAAATCTGCTTCACTCTCTCGACTGCGGTATGCGCTGCATCAAGGCACGNTTTAACGTTACCGGGGACAAGTTNTTCATTGCCGGNACCGTCAGCCAAAGCAACGACAAAAAGAACAAAGACAAACAGAAATTTGGCCGAATCAAAGTCTTTAACCTATCCTGAATAATGCAAGAATACATCGAACGCGTCATAGACCTAACTGATCCAAACGAAACCGAGCTTATTAACTTAAACCCCGACGAAGCTCGGCAATGCATGCTCGAGGGGGCCCCGGAATCCGTCCGTAATTTTGACGGATCATTTGCCTTGGTCGCCAAAAATGGCAAGGAGGTAAAACTCGCCCGATCGCTAGACCGACCTCTCCGTTATTTTCTCGCCAAACAGATCGAAGGACCGGCGTTGATCGTCGCCCATCGCATCGACACCATTCGGCAATGGCTCGAGGAGCAAGGATTTGGGGACCAATTTCATCCGTACTACACGCGTATGGTGCCAGCGCATTATCTTGTCACCATCCAACTCGTTGGCTGCCCGGATCCGGATCCAACCTATGAACGTTTTTTTAACCCGGTTCGTAACAAGTACTCAACTGACCTTGACCCAATCGGCAAAGACTACATCGCTGCACTGAAATCAGAGGTTCGCAANTGGATCGAACGCATTTCTGAAAACGAGCCGATTGGTTGTTGCTTNTCTGGAGGAATCGACAGCGGCGCTGTGTTTCTCGCGACCTACTCTGTGATGCGCGAACTGGACTGCGACATGGGTCGCCTCAAGGCGTTCACGCTTTCCTTTGGCGACGGACCGGATTTGCAGCAGTGTAAAGACTTCCTCAGCCAAATGAATATGGAAATGTTCCTCGAACCGATCGACGCCAGTCTTGAGGACATCGACGTTGCCGAAACCATACAGATTGTCGAAGACTACAAGATTCTTGATATCGAATCAGCCTCAATGGCCGTCGCGCTTTGCCGAGGTATCCGCAAAAAATATCCTAAGTGGAAGCACCTTATTGACGGAGACGGAGGTGACGAAAACCTAAAGGATTATCCAATTGAGGAGAATCCCGAGCTGACTATTCGCAGCGTGGTTAACAACCGGATGCTGTATCAGGAAGGCTGGGGAGTGGGCACCATCAAACACTCGCTTACCTACTCTGGTGGCCTGAGCCGGTCGTATGCCCGCACCTACGCGCCGGGGCATCATTTTGGCTTCAAAGGNTTCAGCCCGTTCACTCGGCCGGACGTCGTTGAAGTCTCCGAGGGAATCCCATTCATCGAGCTAACCGACTACGACATTGACAAGCTCTACGCTCTGAAAGGTGACGTTGTCGCTCGTGGAGTGAAGTCGGTCCTGGGTTTCGACATGCCAGTCTATGAGAAACGGCGTTTTCAGCACGGCGCCACCACGGTCGATTCCCTACGGGAAAATATTCCGGCTCGCGAAGGCAAACTCCGCAAAAAATTTTTAGAGCTTTATTCCTAAATCCTCTGACATCACCGGGACACTTTACCCGGAGACGCCAGCTGCCCGTAGTCGGTGGATCCTCCGGCAGCGAGGCAAAAAAAACGCCCTAAATCCTAATCGCCCCTATGGTTGGTTTCTTGAGAAGGAACGCTCTGCTGATGGTCGGATCGTTGACGGGCTAACTGTTTTTCTGACCAACAAAGAGTGCCCTTGGCGTTGCCTGATGTGCGATCTCTGGCAAAACACGCTGGACGAAATCGTAACGTCCGGAGCAATAATAGAACAAATCGACTTCGCGCTTGAACAAGCGGAAAAAGAGATGGGTAGCTTGGCCAAGCTGCATCAAATTAAACTTTACAACGCTGGGAGTTTCTTCGACGAGAAGGCCATTCCGCCTACCGAGGACAATGACATAGCCAAGCGCATATCCAAGTTTGATCGGGTAATTGTGGAATGTCACCCCTCTCTGGTAGGCAAACGCTGCCTTCAATTCAACGATGCTATCTCTGGAAAACTAGAAGTTGCACTTGGACTTGAGACCATCCACCCCGAAGCCTTGGCCAAGCTCAACAAACAAGTGTCACTGGAAGATTTCAGTAATGCCGCAGTAATGCTGAAAAAGAACAAAATAGACCTGCGATCTTTTGTTCTGCTTCAGCCTCCTTTTGTTCCGGAGACAGACTCAGTTGAATGGGCGAAGCGTTCGGTGGANTTTTCATTCGATTGTGGTGCNACCGCTTCTTGCATCATCCCCACCCGTNCTGGCAATGGAGCTCTGGACGTACTTGCTGAAGCAGGACAATTTAAGGAGCCAACTCTGGATCAACTGGAGACTNTAATGGACGCTACCGTTGGCAACCCGTCACACCGAGTCTTTGCCGATCTGTGGGACCTAGATCGGTTTTCATCCTGTCCACTTTGTCTTCTTTCGCGCAAGAGAAGGCTGGAGGAACAGAACCACTCACAAGTCGTCCTTGGTAAAATAATTTGTGCGTGCCGTCATTGACCAATTTTATAGTCGGCTTTAATTTTATCGGCGATGGAAAATGTTCATCCGGTAAACGCACGGCTAGAAANTTATCTTTCCCAAAAACCCAANATTGGGAAAGAAGTTTANATCGCTAAGTCGGCAGTTGTTTTTGGTGCTGTAACCCTCGGAGATCGTGCCAGTGTGTGGTATAATGCCGTGCTGCGGGGTGACATCAATGAAATTGCCGTTGGCGAAGGNTCAAACATCCAGGACAACGCGGTGCTGCATATCGCCGATGATTTTGGATGNTATGTCGGAAGCCACGTGACGGTGGGTCATTCCGCGGTGGTGCACGCCTGTCGGGTAGGTGACGAGACGCTGGTCGGCATGGGAGCAACCATCCTTGATGGGGCCGTTGTGGGCAACCAATGCATCATAGGGGCTAATGCCTTGGTCAAACAAGGCCATGAAATCCCAGATGGTTCGATGGCCGTCGGCAGTCCTGCCAGGGTAATTCGCAAGCTTTCGGTCAAAGAACGGGCTGGCCTGAAAGTGTGGGCGGACAAGTACGTAGCTAATGCCGCTTACTGCTTGAAACGTGGTGTCAATATCGGTGGGCCAATCGCATTCTGATTTTCTTTGCCCCTCCGCAATTCATCGCGCACAATGCGCTTTCGCTCACACGAGCGGGCCCATAGCTCAGTGGTTAGAGCAGGCGACTCATAATCGCTTGGTCGGGGGTTCAAGTCCCTCTGGGCCCACCATCTTCTTATGCACAGCCCTCGGAGCAAACTAATTTTTGATGATCGGTGTGGACTATGCCAAAAGTCAGTCTTATTTCTGCGTGGCTTGGATTGGTTCAAAACCATCGATTTTATACCACTTAGCCAAGCAGCCGAGCTGGTGGCTCGGCATCATATTACTGCCCAAGCAATGGAAGCTGCGATTCACCATGTTTCCCTATCTGGTCAAGTAACGAAAGGAGCCCATGCGTTTCGTGTTTTTGGAATGAAGATTCCCCTCCTTTTCCCCTGTGCTTTGCTGTTATATCTACCGTTTGTTCTCCGTTTAGCCAATCGCCTTTATACAACTGTTGCCTCCCGGCGCCAGACGTTAAGCCGTTTGTTGCGTTGTGACGCTGGACAGTGTTCCATTCACCGGAACAGTTGAAAACGTTGCCGCGTTTACTTTCACTTGGCAAACTTCGCCGCGGATGAGGGAACTCTTCCTGACATGGTCTGAATCACTGGAGCAATTCGTTCTGGAAGTAATCTACGGGCAGCGTAAGGGAAAACGCGCTGCGCTTCTCCGTGTTATCCTATATTCCCTGTCAAAAGTATTCACGGTGGCCGTCAAAACCCGCCGTTTCCTCTATAATTTTCGTATNCTGCGTGATTCTACACTTGGAGTACAGGTGATCGCGATTGGAAATCTAACTGCTGGCGGCACCGGAAAAACACCCGTGGTCGAAAAGTTCGCGAGAGAACTCCAAGATGCTGGACGAAAAGTGGCCATACTGAGCAGAGGCTATCGTTCGAAACCACCTCCATTATACGAAAGACTCATTAACAAACTGCTGCTGCGTGAAGACATTACTCCGCCCAAGGTGGTTTCAGATGGCAAATCCTTGTTGCTCGACTCGGAGTCCGCTGGCGATGAACCATATATGCTCGCCTCCAATCTTAGAGATGTCGTTGTTCTTGTAGACAAGGACCGAGTCAAAGCGGGGCGTTTTGCCATCGATAAATACAGTTGTGATACTCTCCTTCTTGATGATGGATTTCAATACTGGAAGCTGAAGGGGCGACGTCAAGACGTCGTGCTTATTGACCGACAACAGCCGTTCGGCAACAATGGCAAACTATTGCCCCGAGGTACATTACGCGAGCCGCCATCACATCTTTCTAGGGCAAATATTATTTTTATCACCAAAAGTGATGGGAACACAGAGGAGCTGCGGGGAACGATTGCTAAGTATAATCCAGAAGCAAGCGTCATTGAGTGTGTTCACAGCCCTCTTTATTTTGAAGATGTTTTCACGGGTGAGCGAGAGGGGCTGGNCTTTCTCAATGGAAAAAAAGTTGCCGCTCTAAGTGGCATCGCCTTGCCTGCCAGCTTCGAAGAAAGCTTAATGGATCTTGGTGCGGATTTAGTTTACACCAAGCGTTTTGTGGATCATCACCGTTTTTCCCAGCAAGAGGTCTTGAACGTTATCAACCGCGGCAAAACCAGACAGGCGGATTTTATCGTGACCACTCAGAAGGATGCCGTCCGATTCCCAAAGATTGACCGCCGTGATTTGCCCATTTATTTCATGAGGGTTGAAATCAAAATCCTCAAGGGTGCAAAAAACTTTCAGGATTGTGTCCGCCAGATTTGTTTCAAATAACATGGTCGATACTGTTTTTTTCTGGCTGGCTTCTCTTTTTGTTCGTTTAGTTCAGCTCTTGCCTCTGCAGTGTGTGGCATTAGCCGGGCGCGCTGGTGGCTTTCTGTTTTATTATCTGGATTTCAGGCACAGGCGAGTTGCTGTTAATAACCTGTGTGAAAGCTTGGGNAATTCGCGATCACAAAAAGAGATTATNTCTATAGCCAAGGAAAATTTCTGTCGNATCGGGGAAGTTTANCTCTCTGCCATTAAAACGGCTGCNATCCCCAACGATAAATTAGCCTCNTTTTTAAAAGCGAAAGGCGGNGAGAACATCAATCTTTCNCGAAGAGAAGACGGCTCCTTGCCCAGCCTGATGTTTGCTATTGGCCATTTTGGAAANTTTGAGCTCTATGCTAAANCTGGCGTTCTNGTNCCTGATTTTGAANTATCAACCACNTACCGCGGATTTAATATGCCTTGGTTAGAAAAGTTAATATTTTCGCTGAGAAAAAGATCTGGGNTTTCGTTTTTTGAACGTCGCAGAGATGGCGCGGCTCTTCGCATGTTCATGAATCGACCAGGGACGATTACCGGTCTTCTCTGTGACCAGAGCGCGGGGAGAAAAGGGCTTATGCTTCCTTTCTTTGGCCGTCTCTGCTCTGTGACGCCTTCTCCTGCCCTATTCTCTCTTCGTTATAATTTGGCCCTTCATGTGTGCTTTTGTCGCCGCCTTGGTCTCGGCCGTTGGGAACTTGAGGTTTGCCCTGAAATTCAAACTGTGTCCAATGGGCATCCTCGGCCTATTGAAGATATTATGATGGATGTNAATAAACTCTTTGAATCCTTTATTCTTGAAGATCCNGCCAACTGGTTCTGGTTNCATAACCGNTGGAAGACTTATTCANNGACTTAAGGCNTTAGTTTCTTTTTNCTNTCTATGTTGTGCGCATCGGCATNATCACATAAAGGAANGGNTTTTTTACTTTTATGACGCCNGGGCTTAGNTGGTCTGTGAATTCNAACTGTATTTCGTCTTCTTCCATNGTTTTAAGCGGGTCAATAAANTACTGAGGATTGAANGCTATTGANNTTTCTTCNCCNNTATATTTAATTGCCATTGTTTCTGTGCTTTCNCCTATCTCTGGTGTNTTTGANGAGAATGTAAGGCAATTTTCCGTAAATGTGAATTTTACCGAATTTGCTTTGTCGTTCGTTAAAATTTCTGCCCTTTTTACTGCATGNAACAATTCTTCCTTATCCAAGGATACTNGGTGCTTTGTTTCTTTNGGTATCACTTGCCTATAGTTTGGATANGTTCCTTCCACCAGCTTTGTAGTTATTCTCGNCGATTCTTTTCCNTGTATATAAAATTGTGTTTGNGTGTCTGTTACNTGTATTTCTATTGTTCCCTCTTCATCCATAATTCTTGTCAGTTCTTGGACGGCTTTTGTCGGGATTATTATTTCTTCTTTGTTTTCAACCTCTTCCTCAAGTTCAGCTTCTGACATGGCAAGTCTTCTTCCATCGGTTGCCACCATTGTCAGCATTTTTTCTTCTATTCTTACGAAGATCCCGTTCAGGACATATCTGTTTTCATCTGCTGAAACAGCATAAGCTGTCCGTTTTAGCAGCTGCCTTAGTTTTTCTTGTGATATTCTTACTCTTGTCCTTCCCTTTATCTCTGGCTTCGGCGGGAATTCTTCTGCTGGAAGCCCATTCAGTTTGGTTGAGAATGATCCGGATTGTATTTTGCAGTGTCCTGCACTGACGTCCATTTCTATTTGGGATGATCCTGTCGCTCTTGCAATCCCAAAAAGTTTCTTTACTGGAAGTGTGAACTCTCCTTGTTCTATTACTTTGGCTTCCACTGATCTTGATATCGTCAAATCAAGGTCTGTTGCTGTAAGTTCCAACTTGTTGTCTTTTGCGCTTAGAAGNACATTAGAAAGAATAGGNAGGGTTGTCCTAGACGATACAATATTATGCACGGATTGGAGGCCATTAGAGAGGTCCTCTTGACTAATTGTCAGTTTCATCCGCCGGGATAATAAATTGTCTTTCAGAGAAAAGAAATCCTATTATTAAGGGCAGTGAATTTGTGGAAAAGTTCAAAAAGACGAGAAAAATACAGGGAAAAAAGAAAAAAGAAAAAAGAAAGAAAACTATCAACGNAGAACATGTTGTATCTCATTAAGACCGTCAAAACTTTATTCAAAAGAAAATATCAAGATGATAAAATTCTTTTTACTATATAAGGCAAAACAGAGAGCACATAGTCAATATCATCATCGGAAGAGGAGGGACCAAGAGAAAAGCGGATAAGAGAATTGGCTTCATCCAGAGAACGACCCATCGCAAGAAGGACGTGAGAAGGAGAAAGAGAACCAGAAGAGCAAGCAGCGCCAGCAGAGGCGCAAATCCCTTCTAAGTCAAGAGAAGCGAGAAGAGTAAGGCTGTCGGAAGAAGGAATAGAGAAAGAGCAAGTGTTAGACAAACGCATTTCTAAAGGAGAAACTAGTTTAATTATATCAGAAGAATGCGAGAGTTCAATAAGACGCAAAGAAAGAGGCTCAAGAGAAGCCCGACAAAAGGCAGGATTAAGAACAAATTGTTCCATGGCAGAGACAAAACCAGCAATAGAAGCAAGATTTTCGGTCCCGCCACGACGCTCATTTTCATGGCTCCCACCAAAATGTATGGGATCAGGAAAAAGAGGAGATTTAATAAACAAAGCGCCACATCCCAAGGGCCCTAAAATTTTGTGAGAGCAGCAGGAAACCAAGTCAGCATTGAATTGATTAATTCCATTAAAAGGCTCTTTTCCAAACCATTGAACAGCATCAGTGTGAAAAATAACACCATGGCGACGGCAAATATTCCCGAGCTCAGAAACAGGCTGAATTGTTCCAATTTCGTTGTTAGCTGCCATAAGAGAAACGAAAATTGTGTCATCTCGAAGGGCATTTTCTAAATCAGGCGGATTGATGCGACCATCGGAATCAACTGGAAGATAAGAAACGTCAAATCCTTCTTTATTCACAAGATATTCAAAGCTGCGAAGGACAGCGTGGTGTTCAACAGAAGACGTAATCAAATGCCTTCCTTTTGCTTTTAGCAATCTTGCGGTTCCAAAGATAGCAAGGTTGATACTCTCCGTGGCCCCACTGGTGAAAACAACTTCGCTCGGTTTACATTGCCAAACAGCGGCCATCCTGTGTCTATACTCATCCAAATATGCACGAGCTTTACGGCCTAATTGATGCAAACTGGAGGGATTTCCAAAAAAGTTACCCAAAAAAGGCATCATTTCCTCTTTTACAGAGGGAGCCAGTGGCGTAGTGGAATTGTAGTCCAAAAAAACAGTTTTCACTTGCAGTTGCCTAACCAAAAAATAGCAAAATCACAATGAAGGAAAGCAAAAGTTAATATAAGGGGAAAAAGGCGTGGGTTAGCAAAAGAAAAGATGAGAATAGAAAGAAAACAATAAACAATGGCGGTTGTTAACACATATATTCACATAACAGAGAAATAAAGAATTTTTGTAATTTGCTACTTCAGAGACGGCTCCATATTGCGGGGCACATCGGTCAAAATGGAGTCGAGAATATCATCAGTCGATACGCCTTCTGCCTCACCCTCAAAGTTGACAATCAGACGATGTCTCAAGGCCGGTTTAGCAACAAAATCGATGTCATCGAAGCTAACATTGAAACGACCATCGATCAGCGCATGCACTTTTGCGCCAAGCAGCAAAGCCTGAGCTCCTCGCGGACTGCTGCCAAACCGAAGGAATTGGTTGGTAATAGCGAGAGCCGTGTCCGTCCCGGGATGTGTGGCCAGAATTAGACGCACTGCATAGTCTTTCACATGAGATGCCACCGGAACCTGATGGACCAGCCCTTGCAACTCGATGAGCACGTTTCCGTCCACAACCTTGTTAACCACAACAGATACCCCTTCCGTTGTACGGGAGATTACCTCGGACAATTCTTCCGCAGTCGGATAGTCCACAATAAGCTTGTAAAAAAATCGATCCAGTTGGGCTTCCGGCAACGGATAGGTCCCTTCTTGGTCGATGGGGTTCTGCGTGGCGAGAACGAAGAATGGAGTGTCTAGTTTTCTAATCTCGCCACCGGCTGTTACGCTACGTTCCTGCATGGCCTCAAGCATCGCGGACTGGGTCTTAGGGGTGGCGCGGTTGATTTCATCAGCCAAAACTAAGTGTGCAAAAATAGGACCGTGTTGAAATTCAAATACCCGCTTACCGTCATCGGTCTCGTGAACCATGTTGGTGCCAAGTACATCAGCAGGCATGAGGTCGGGAGTGAATTGAACCCGACTGAACGAAAGGTTGAGAACCTGGCTAAGGGTTTTGACTAACAATGTTTTGCCGAGGCCGGGAACGCCCTCGAGCAGCACGTGGCCGTTGGCAAAAAGNGCATTCAACGTCCCATCCACGATGGCTTCTTGTCCGACGAACACCTTTCCTATCTCTGCCTTAAGTGCGTCGTATACATCCCGAAAACGAGCAATGTTTTCCTCGGGGTTCATAAATCTCCTTTGTTTTAATGGGGTCCAGCCGGCGTTACTTCTTCAGGTCATCGAAATAGTCCCTTACAGAGTCTCGATAAGCGCGAGGCACCTTGTCCTGATTGAGAGCGTTGCGGGCTTCAGATTGGGCGGCGGATACTGCTTCCCGAAATTGTACATTGCTGTTCCCCTTTATATTCACGCCGCGCAGTGTGATGCTAGGCATTTGCCCCTTTGGATCAATCGTACCCTTAATTTGTGAAGCTCCCATATTTTCTGGAACCTTGTTTCCTCTCTCGGTCTGGCCTCGTGGTCCCACATCGGGACGCTTGAATCCGGCGTTGTCCCATCGCTGGGCTGTCTTCTGCTCGGGGGTGAGCTCATAACTGTCGTTGCCCCACATGCCAACGCCGGCACCAGGTTTTTGACTTGGTCCCACATTAGGTTTTCGGCTGAGGCTGAATGATTGACAGTTGCCGACAGCCATCTGGGCGCGTTCCAAGTTTTCCAATGCCTGCATTAGGTTTTGGGCGTCTGCCATCTCATTAATCATATTCCGGAGTTCATCCTTTGCCTTAGCCAGGGACAGGGAAGCGCCGGATTTGTTCCCGGCCTTGGCCTGATCTTTAGCTTCTGAAAGGCGCAGTGAACATTCGCCGTAATTCTCCGCAGGGCTGAGCGCAGCCTGCAGTTCCTTTAACATTTTCTTCAGTTCCCCGTCGTTCAAGCTGGATGATTCAAGTTGATTCATCATTGTCTCCAGCGTGTTCAACGCGGCAGACACTTGCCCCTTTTCGAGTTGCTCTGCCAGCGTTTTTCCAACTTCCGCCATTTGAATTTCGAGATTCTGCAGAGCCTCCCTTAATTCCGCCATCGTCTCTAGTTCGCGAGCAGAAAATTCCAGGTTCTTAAGAAACTGTTCGATATCACTACTCTTCAACGCGTCGATTGCTTTGTTTAAATTCTGCATTTCCATGCCCATTTGTTGGGCCATATTAGTAAGCTCTGCCATCGATTGGGCTAAGGCCTGAAGAGCATATTTCAGCTCTGGGGAATTGGTGTTCGGAAGATCTTTTGCGGCTTCCTTAATGGCATCTAGTTTTGAATTAATCTCATCAAGCTGATTCGGCGTGGCATCCTTCATGTCGCCAAGGCTTTCCTCCAGCTCAGCTATCTGCTTTTGCAAAGCCGCTTGGGAAGGTGCCACTACAGTAGTGGGAGTTTGTGCCGCCTGTTTCATTTTATTGATCGTCTGCGCTTGGCCAAGCTTCTTGGTTTCATCACGCAATCGCTCGGCCAGACTGGTAAGCTCGGCCATGGCCTCATCCCTCAGCAGGTTGCCTCTCTGAAATTCACGCCCCATGTCTTTCACGAAGTCGATCAACTCAGCGGTCTGCTCGAATTTTGGGGGATTATCCTTTACTTGTAACTTTGTGAGATTCTCGAGATTGATTCCTACATCCTCGATTACCGCACTGTCACGTTGTTGCTCCAAGTATGACTTGCTGCGGTGTTCTGGTACAAAGCCAAGAGCAAAACAGGCAACCAACACGAGCAGAATCCTGTTGCAGACGGAGGGCAGCTGAAGCGGAAGAAGCTTCTTGGGCATGATCTCATGGGCGGCTTGAGCAGCATCCCGGATAACTAGCCCAGACCATTCGGAGCCCTCGGGCTTAGCCTCGGCCAGCTCAACTGCAGTGCTCAAGCGTTCCTTGAGGCCCGTTTTCTGATCTAACCAGCGAGCCGTGTCCCGGGCGTCAAAGTGCTTTGCAAAGCCGTAAAATAAGCCAGCAATAGGCAGAACCAACCCACAGACGCCAACCCAAAAAACGACTGACATAGCAACGGGGGTCAATTTGTAAATCGCAAGAATCGTTAGCCACATGCATACCCCGATCCAAAGGCCAAGCCACAGCCTTTGCCATCCGGATTGAATCTTCCTTTGGCTGGAAGCCGCTTGGATTTTTGAATCTATGACCTTTTGCCCGTTCACGCAAAGGAACAATGCTGTGCTTGAGCTGATACTTTTACGAGCTAAATGCAGCCTAAATAATACAAACGGCTGCCCTAAGGCAGCCGTTCATTAATGAAATAAATGATGAAATTAAGATGCCGGCAGCTCTAAGCGGCGCTTGGCTAGAACCTTCTTGGTTTGATCCTTACGGAAGTTGTCGTAAATCTTACGATATTTGGCGGATTTGACTCCAAGAATTGAAACAGCCAGTAATGCGGCATTAATGGCACCCGGCTTGCCAATTGCTAGGGTACCCACCGGAACACCCGCCGGCATTTGCACGATAGACAAGAGGGAGTCCATGCCCTTGAGCGATGCAGACTCCATTGGTACACCAAGGACAGGCAAGGTGACCTTTGCAGCGACTACTCCAGGAAGATGGGCTGCTCCTCCTGCTGCGGCGATGATGACTTCAACCCCGCGTTGCTCCGCAGTAGAGAGATACTTGATTAGTGCATCAGTAGCTCGATGCGCGGAGATGGCTTGAGCCTCCCAGGGAATACCGAGGTCTTCAAGTTTCTGTGCGCAATTGGACATGACGCCCCAGTCGGACTGGCTTCCCATAAGGATGCTCACCAATGGTTTTTTAACTTTAGCTGCCATATTTAGAAGAGCTGTTGTTTCAGCGTGCGCCGAGTAAACTTTGCTAGGTAAAAAACATCAAGCCTCCTTCATGCCGAAGCTAAAAAACCGTTTGGTTAAGCTCAGTGGTCGCGTTTTAGGAGATAGTCTGCAAGAGCCTCCAGTGCAATAGCTTTGCCACGAAATGGCTTTAATGCCTGATACGCCTTAGCAGTCAGTTCTGCTGCGATTTTCCGGGATTTTTCCAAGCCTACGATGGCAGGATAGGTCGCCTTTTGCACCGCAGCGTCTTTTCCTGCAGTTTTGCCAAGCTGTTCGGATGACTGTGTTACGTCAAGAATGTCGTCGATTACCTGAAACGCTAGCCCAACTTGGTAACCGAAATCTCCCAGAGCTTCGAGTTGTCGTGAAGTGCAGTTGGCGGACATACCTCCGAGTTTCACCGAGCAGGTCAATAGAGCGGATGTTTTCCTTTCATGAATGTAGCGGAGCTGGGCACGGGATACAGATTTTCCCTCCCCCTCGAGATCGGCCACTTGCCCGGCGATCAACTGAGCGTGCCCGGTAGTCTTAGCCAATTCGGCCACATAATCACTTTGTTTGTAACGCTTTGTGGGTTTGGCTTGGTTCGCCAACTCGAATGCCAGTGTGAGCAGGGCATCTCCGGCCAATACCGCAATGCCCTCTCCATAAACAATGTGATTAGTTTTGTTACCGCGCCGGTAGTCATCATTGTCCAATGCCGGCAGATCATCATGGATCAGAGAGAAAGTATGAATGCACTCCAACGCAGATCCAAGGATCAGAGATTTTTTGGAATCACCCCCGCAGGCTTCGGCTGCGGCTTTGCAAAGGATTGGTCGCAAGCGTTTGCCACCAGCAAACACTGAGTATCGCATCGATTCATGCAGCGTATGCGGTTTGGCCGTGGACTTCGGCAAATGCTGGTTTAGCGCCGCATTGACTTGCCTCGTACTCTGGGCGATGTAGCGCTTAAGTGGAAAAGATGCCGTTTTGGCCTTTTTATTTCTGGAAACCGACACGCAGACGTTTTAAGCACCTTCATTTATCATCACAAGGCAGATCACATACACTTATGGGTTGCATTTGAGCCGTTCACCACCTCAATAGGTGCGTGTTTCCATGAATTTGACGATACTTAAATTAAACAAATGAACTTATCCGAGAAAAAGAAAATTGCTTTGTTTGGTCTTGGGCGGGCGGGGAAATTTCACATCCAAAGCATCCAAACGATACCAGGGCTTAGGCTCAAATGTGTGGTGGATGTTGATGAGACCAAGGCAAAGCACTTAGCCAACGAATTGGAATGTGATTATGCCACCGATGCAGACGGCCCGCTTGGCCAAGAGGATATTGATGCCGTAATTGTTGCGTCTCCGACACATGAACATTTCGGGCAAATTCAGTCTGCGCTTGAGGCAGGCAAACCGGTTTTCACCGAAAAACCGCTGGGGAAAGACCTCAACGAGATCGACACTTGCTTCNACATGGCCAAGCGTATCGGCTTGCCATTATTCGTAGGATTTAACCGTCGGTTTGATCCTTCTTTTTCCAGCCTCGCNGCTGGNGTAAAGGTCGGCCACGCTGGGAAACTACAAATGCTTCGTGTTACATCTAGAGATTCACCGTTACCAACGATGGAATACATCAGTACCTCACACGGGATTTTTCATGACTGTATCGTACACGACTTCGACATGCTGCGCTTCATTACAGGCAGGGATCCAGTAGAGATTTACGCCGTCGGTAGCAGCTTCGTGGAGGGTATCGGGAACTTGAATGATTTGGACAATGTTCTAGTCACGCTCAAGTACGATGACGGTATGATTGCAAGTATCGACGTAAACCGGTTTGCAGCATANGGGTACGATCAGCGTATTGAGGTATTCGGTAACGAAGGGATGTTACAGGCCGAGAACCGGTCGCCTGTGTCGACCTTATTGTCGAACAAGGAAGGATTGCACCGATCCACGATCGAACACTCTTTTCCTTCCCGCTACCGNGAGGCTTATCGTCTTGAGTTGGTTGCTTTTCTTAAGTGCATAAATGAGAAAACACCAGCACCCGTTACGCATGAGGAAGTTCGAATGAGCTTCATCCTATCTGAATTGGGAGAACAGTCTTATAGAGAAAACAAACCACAGCGAGTGTCTGAGCATNTCGGTTTTGTTGACACTGATACCAATTGATACGGAAGTACAACAGATGAGATTAATTAAAAACANATTCTTTTCGTCAACCTTAGGTGTTTATTGCAAATGTTTGGCTTAGCCACATTCCATGATTTAAGCGGAAAACTCAACTACTTGTTTACTTTGCCGGGGCTTGGCTTGCCTACAGAGAGATTGCCCTTGCCGTCCGGTATACGCCGCAGCGCTTTATCGGTGGCAAGCTTAGCAAATTTTACCTCATCCAGTATGAGGTTGCCGGAGGTGTCACTATCGATGAGTTGAATTGTCTCTCCTGATTTATCCAACTTGAAGTTGGTGTGCAGACCATCTTTGGCCTTACTATTTTCGTCTGCCCAAATGATGAGTCGTTCACTCGCGGCGATCTTCGTGCCCTTTGGGAACTTCCATTTGCGTGGATTTTTTTTGTTGTCGGTCAAAAATTTTCCGGACAAATCGATCTCGCTGTCGGAGGTGTTCACGATTTCTATATAGTCGTCAAAATCCCCCTGTGGATCCTTNTTGGTTGTCTTGTTTTCAGCAACCAACTCATTGATTCGCAGCCGGGAATCATTTCCCTTGCTTGCATTCACGCGAAAAGTAAGCGGTTTAGCTTCGGCGCGCGACGGGTAAAAATCGGAAGCCATCTCTTCTCCGCCAGAGCGGGCTTCAACGTAATAGCGGATTTTTTTACCTGCGAGTTGTGCCGGGATATCTGCCCCGAAATTACCGTCACCNGCCTCACCGTCATCGTGCTGGCCATCGTCATGCATTGTGACTTGATGGTACGGCTCGTTGAAGCCGTCCGCGTGCCAAAGGATTACAGTTTCCGCTTCGGTGTCGCCGGTGATTTTGGCGACAATGCGAATGGAGTTGTTCGACTTGGCCTTTTTAACCTCATTCACCGATGCAATTTTTGGCGCTGGCAAATTTACGTCGGGGTGGTTCAGCAAAAACTCGCGACGGCCAACAGTAAAAGGCTTGAGACCGAGTTTGGTGCGNCGTCCGTCCGAGCTGGTTTCGAGCAGCCCTTTTTTGAATGCCTCGAATGAACTGTGCTTGCGGACGTCTTTTTCAATTTCAGGTCCAATCAACGCTGTGTACTTTTCAACCAACGGTCCAATCTTGGCCCAGTCGATCCACTCTTCGGTGATTGTTTTCAGGTGATGCCGATAGCGTGCTTTGATTTGCGGAACCTGAAAAAGCTTGTGCATCAGCGGCCGGTCCTCGTTGTCGGCGTTGTAAAATGGCTCCAGTTTAGGGCCGCTCAAACCTGATGGCATACCCGGACCTCCCGGAATATTCATCACCTCGTTTCCGTCGTGTTGTAGTAATTGGAACCGACCATCCGGGTCGAGATACAGGTTGTANTCGCTGCCGCGGGTGAAATAACCCTCATCCTGAAATACGCACTCCAGTGCGAGCGACCAAAGAGCGCCATCAAGGTTAAATCGGCCATGCAGTTTTTCTTCAAGTTGATCAATGGGCGTTTCCTCAAGNAACTTCGTAAACTGTAGAAGTTCCTTCCATGCGTCTTCTGAACCATCGGTGCGCAATTGAAATCCAGCATAGTCCTCCTTTTTATCGCCGGGATAACGCAAGTTTCCGCTACCCCCCCCTCCTGCGCCAATCTTCCAGCGAACTCCGCCACGTGTGTTAAAATTGTCCTCAAGGAAATCCTTGTTGTATTGCTGAATATTGGAATAAATGCCCCAGCTTTCACCATTGATAACAACCTTNATGAAGTTGCCCTTAAAGGCAGGGATGTAGTCCCGGGCAATATGCGAGTAAATCACTTCTCTCATGAAAGTCGGATCCGAGTTGCTATTCAATAGGTTCAATGTTTTGTAACCGAGCAGTTTTTGGCTGTCGTGTTTGTGGTCGATATAAAGGTTGATTGAACGTTTCAAGTCGGGCGATACGGAAAAGTAGGATGAGTTGCCGCGATACTTTAATCCGACGTCCTTGTAAAGTTTGCCGTCGACAGTCAAGTCTGCCGGCACGGCGACATCTGTACGATAGAAAGCCTCCATTTCCTCCTTCCAATCGGCATCTTTTGTCTTAATGAATAAAGTGCGCAGGGTGCCTTCATGGTAAAGGCCTTTCTTGGAGGGTTTTTCATTGGATGGCGAGAGGCGCTCTGCCTTAGAAAAATCCCGGGGTGGCTCTTGCTGGCCCCTTCGGTCACCCGATCTAGAAGGACGGCTGCCCCGATCGCCGTCTTGTCTAGGCGGGTTGTTCCCCCGGTCTCCGTCAGGCCTCGTGGGCCTGCCTCCGCGGTCACCATCTGGGCGGGGAGGTCTGCCTCTGCGAGATCCTTGGCGGTCACCGNCTCTGCTGCGTTGTTCGAGGANATATTTNCGGGCNTCTGTTCGCTCAGCCTTGTTGAGNATGCCGTCGCCGTTCTTGTCAAATTTAGGGATCAATTCTATGCGCTGGCCACGGTTACCTCGACCGCCGCCACCCCGGCCACCCCGGTTAGGAGGCCCGGAAGGACGCCCTCTTGTTTGCGGAGGTAGGCCCGGCCGATCCCCTCGGCGAAACGCATCGCGAGCCGCCTCTCGCTCCTCCTCGTCCAGCTCCCCGTCCTTGTTTTTATCGAACTGTTCAAGAATCTGTTTACGAAGAGCTTCGCGGTCGGGCCGGTCCCCCCCACGGACTGGTCGATCAGCCGGTTGTGCCAANGTTCCTTGGCCAAACGCAAGGGCGAAGAAAAGGNCAAAAATTGATTGGATTTTTGATTTTAGTATCATCTTTAAAGTATNCCATTGGCCTTAAGCCGAATATTCGTTACATAAGTTGCAGACGGTGAGCGCGGCCGAATAAGTTACGGATTTGTTACAAATATATGATGCAAAAGGAAACACTTATCCCAATTTCGGGACTTGTTTGGGATATAAAGCTACGCCCAATCAGTAAAATAATAGATATCTTTTTGTCATTTATCNGTTTCTTTCATCCTGCGGTCTCAGAGCATGTCCGGCAAAAGAANCTAACCAAGCGNTTCCTTTAAGAGCAGATTAGAAAAGGTACGCGCAAATAACATTTCCAGATTTTTTTTCTTAGTTTGAATTATCAACAGCCGATCGTTGGTCGCGCCGATCTTTATTAAACAAAACANGGCTGAACAGTCTCGGTNAACAAACATNGGATTGCCTTTGNTTNGCGATTGTGTTGCATTCGACCGCTTTGCCAGACGGAAAATAATTAATAATTTTTTAAAAATATGTCATATATAGCAGACACTGCGTCTTGGGATAGATTTTGCCATAGATACATGGAATTCCCAAATATCGGGCTCGCCATCGATTTGAGTCGAATGGATTATACGGATGAATTTATAACAAAAATCGAGCCGCGCTTGGCAAAGGCGTTCCTTGAGATGGAAAAATTGGAGGCTGGCGACATTGCTAATCCTGACGAAAATCGAATGGTGGGCCATTATTGGCTACGCAACTCATGTCTTGCGCCAACGGATGAAGTACGTCAAGCGATCGACCGGACCTTGGCCGGCATCAAGGCCTTCGTTGAGGAAATTCACACAGGTGCTATCTGCGGTGAGGAAGGACAATTTGAGCATTTCCTAGTGATAGGTATCGGCGGTTCGGCGCTGGGTCCACAATTTACCTCCCGCGCTCTAACACAGCCCAGCAAAGACAAAATGACGGCTTGGTTCATCGACAACACGGACCCGGATGGTATAGACCAGATTAAGGAGAAACTCTCAAAAACATTAGGAAAAACGCTCGTTATAGTGATTTCAAAATCCGGTGGCACCAAGGAGACACGGAATGGAATGCTTGAAATTCAATCGGCATACAAAACGTCAAATCTGAAATTTGCTAACCATGCAATTGCGATTACGGGCGAGGGAAGCAACCTCGATAAAGTTGCAGAAGAAGAAGGATGGATTCGGCGTTTTCCGATGTGGGACTGGGTCGGAGGCCGAACAAGCGAGACATCAGCGGTGGGCATGTTGCCGGCAGCATTGCAGGGGTTCGATATCGATCAAATCCTAGCTGGAGCTGCCGCATGTGACAGCGTCACACGAGCAAATAATTTCGCGAGCAACCCAGCCGCACAACTTGCGGTCATGTGGTTCCATGCGGTTGATGGTCGGGGGTCAAGAGACATGGTCGTTCTACCCTATAAGGATCGTCTTGAGCTTTTTTCGAGGTATCTTCAGCAGCTTATAATGGAGTCACTGGGAAAGGAGAAAGATCTAAGCGGTCAAATCGTTAACCAAGGCATCACAGTCTATGGCAACAAGGGCTCCACAGATCAACACGCTTATATTCAACAGCTTCGAGAAGGCGTGAGTAATTTTTTTGTNACATTCATACGAGTTCTTAAAGACCGTGCAGGAGAATCCATTGAAGTAGAAAAGGGAGTAACGACAGGAGATTATCTGGACGGATTTTATCAGGGCACTCGAGATGCTCTTTATCAAAATGGACGACAATCTATAAGCATCACGGTACGAGAGATTCGCGAGAGCACGGTGGGCATGTTAATCGCCCTATTTGAACGAGCCACAGGATTATACTCTAATCTAATTAATATAAACGCATATCATCAGCCAGGTGTGGAAGCCGGCAAGAAAGCGGCTGGAGAAGTTATCGCTTTACAGTCTAAAATAATCANTTTCCTAAGGGATAATNGCGATTTACCTCATACCATTGAATCAATTTCAGAAGCAATTGAAGCGAATGGCCAACAGGAAAAAGTGTTTCTGATTTGCGAGCACTTGGCGGAGCAAGGGGAACGACGCATTAAAAAAACTACTTCAAAACTTTTGGATCAAGTTACGTTTCAGTGGGTATAAGGCATGTTTTCTTATCCAAAGAAATATGACGTTATTGTCGTCGGCGCAGGGCATGCCGGAATTGAGGCCGCGTTGGCGACATCTAGAATGGGATGCGAAACACTCATGCTAACCATGAATGCAGACACTATTGGTCAAATGTCATGCAACCCAGCCATTGGAGGCCTAGGTAAGGGTCATCTTACGCGAGAGATTGATGCACTTGGCGGAGAGATGGGAAAATGCACCGATATGACCGCTTTACAGTTCCGCATGCTGAATACCAAAAAAGGACCTGCAGTTCGGGCTCCGCGGGCACAGTGCGACAAAAAGGCTTATCAATTTCGTATGAAGTGGGTTTGTGAGCGTCAAACTAATTTGGATGTCAAACAAGGACAGGTAGCTAGTCTGGTATACAATAAGGGAAGTGTATTGGGTGTTCAAACGAGTATGGAGGTGTTGTATGAAGGATTAGCGGTGATCATAACAACCGGAACATTTCTAAAAGGTTTGATGCATGTGGGTTCAAACAAACAGAGCGGTGGCCGAACCGGTGAAGGTGCGATAGGAGGTATTTCAGAGTCACTTCAATCTATTGGACTCAATTTAAGCCGTCNGAAAACAGGTACACCACCGCGGTTACTGAAACGTTCAATTGATTTTTCGAAAACTGAACCTCAACAGGGAGATGAGCCAGTCCCCTATTTCAGTTATTGGAAGGAACATTTGTTCCACGTGGAACTTTCAGGAATCAATCCCAAGGATGTGGGTCGTTCTATGGGGAAATATCCTCCAGGGTCAATTTTAGACCGAATTAACGGTCAGATGTACTGTAATATCACATTTACTACCGACAAAACAGCCGANATTATNCGGAATAATTTGCATAAATCTCCAATGTTTTCTGGGCAAATTGAAGGGGTTGGTCCCCGGTACTGCCCATCAATAGAAGACAAAATAGTAAGATTTGCCGAAAAAGAAAGACATCAGATATTTTTGGAACCGGAAGGAATTGCAACTGATGAAATCTACATTAATGGACTTTCTACCTGTCTTCCGGTTGAAGTACAATATTCNATGGTNAGATCTATCGTCGGTTGCGAAAAAGCTGAAATTCTTAGATCAGCCTATGCAGTAGAATATGATTTTGTTCATCCAACTCAATTGAAACCAACGCTTGAGACGAAACTTTGCGACGGTCTTTTTTTAGCGGGTCAAATCAATGGTACCTCCGGTTATGAGGAGGCAGGCGCCCAAGGCTTGATGGCTGGAATAAATGCTGCTTTGAAAGTTCAGGGAAAGCCGGAACTAGTTTTGCGTCGGGATCAAGCCTACATAGGCGTTCTGATCGACGATTTGGTCACAAAGGGCACGGCTGAACCATACCGGATGTTTACTTCACGTGCGGAATACCGTTTGCTTCTGCGTCAGGATAATGCAGATCTACGTTTGTGTGAAATCAGTAGAAANATCGGNCTGCTTTCTACCCGNCAATATGCACTTTTTCAAACTAAGAAGGAGAGTTTAAAAACGGAAATGGATCGCATCCAAAGAGAGAGNNTTGATGGCATCAGTTTACAACAATTGCTCAAGAGAAACGATGTGAGTCACGCAGANCTNCCACAGCCAAGTCCCAGTGTTTCTCCTGAGGTGGCGGAACAAGTTGAGACCATCGTCAAATATGCAGGATATATAGAGCGCCAAGAATCAGACGTTGCACAATACAAAAAAATGGAAAACAGGAAGATTCCAGACTGGATAAACTATGATAAAATTCCAGGTTTGCGCAATGAATCTCGGGAAAAATTAAAAGAAATACAACCGACAACAGTNGGGCATGCTTCAAGAATATCAGGAATCAATCCAACTGATATCAGTTTGTTGTTGGTGTGGATCAAACGTGGTAGGAATGGAAAAACTGACGTTTAATTTTATTTAAGCACGGTGTAAGTTTGTTCCACGTGGAACAAAAACTCAAATAAAACGTCGAATGATAGGTTCGAGCTTTTCGATAGTTTCTTTTGGCCAAGTTGATCTCTGTGTCATTATCGCGTTATCCAAAGCTTTGTGGCTTGGCCAAGCTGCAGACTCGGGGATTGTTGGTATTGCCTTTCGAATAATGTTTTTTGCAGATGAAGCGTTNGCTTGCAGACAAGCTATGACTGTTTCGACCGAGACCGGCTCTTCCTCTTCTTTCCAGCAGTCATAGTCTGTGACCATAGCAAGTGTAGCATAAGAAATTTCAGCCTCTCTTGCGCATCGGGCTTCACCAAGATTGGTCATACCTATAACGTCAAATCCAAGTTTTTGATTGCGTAAGGATTCCGCGCGGGTGCTAAAAGCAGGCCCTTCCATGTTGACATAAATTCCGCGATCATGGGTTTTCACTTTAGCTTGTTCGGCAGCGGATCGCAGTATCAATCGAAGCTTTTCACAAACTGGTTCAGCAAAAGAGATATGTCCAACAACTCCATCGCCGAAAAAAGTATGTAAGCTAGACTGTTTTGTATTATCTATGAATTGATCAATTAAAACAAAATCGCAAGGCGAATATTTCGTTTGAAGTGATCCTACAGCACTTGCACTAATAATCCATGAAACCCCAAGCTTTTTCATAGCCCATATGTTTGCACAATGGTTTAGTTCGCTTGGCATTATGCGGTGTCCGCGGCCATGCCTAGGAAGAAAAACAATCTCCCTCCCTTGAAGAGTGCCCATTAAGAATTCATCNGACGGTTCCCCAAACGGAGTTTGAATTGATAACCACTGCTGGTTTTCAAAGCCTTCAATCTCATACAAGCCACTACCCCCAATTATTCCGATCCTGTTCATGTTTGAATTAGAGTATNGCAAATAAAATTATAATAATAAACGATATATATAAACAACAATGTCTACTACATGTCGTTTTGTCAATTTGCTTTAAAGGTTAGTAAGTTTAGATGTTCCTTGCCCTTCGCGGTGATGACCCATTGCTGTCCTTTTTTGAAAACGAGTTTTCGGCAGGGTGATTCTTTGTAAATACTAGCGTCCACACTGATTAGTTTCATTGAGTCCGTATTATCTATTGCATTTGCATCTCTTGGAATGCAACGGACGGGGATTCCGTTTGCATCAAGTAATAGCTCGTATGCGGCGATAGGTTCCGCTGAAGACGACAAATCAGTCAGTTCTGGGTAGCGCTCTGCCCATTGCAAATCGTTTGAAGGAACTAGTACGCGNCAAAGAACAGGCTGGGATTGTATAAAATNACGTAAGCTAAATGGCATTCGCAAGGTTTGAGATTCGCGTTGTTTCAGAAAAAGATTCCAGGGATTGATGCCCAGCAGGTTTTGNCCGTTCCACAATCCGTGATCGTTCCGTCGGCCCGGTTGAGCTTTTCTTTTCCACTCCAAATAGTTGGGATTAGCTAAAAGGCAGACTTCAAAATGCAGATGCGCTCTTTCGCGTGAAATACCTTGTGAGGTGTTGCTGGTGCGGCCTAGGATGCCTATGATTTCGCCTGTTTTCTTTGCTTGTCCGACTTTCAATCCATTAGCGATTTTCCGCAGATGGGCGTACAGGGTATAGACGGCCAACTGATCGATTTCATGCTCCATGACAATGTATTTGCCGTAATTCGAAAGGCCAGTCTTGGAATTGATGTAAACAATTTTTCCATCCGCTGCAGCACTGACAGGATCTGTCGGTTCGCCGCGGTCATCCCTTTGGGTGCATCGTATGTCGAGTCCTTCATGCATTTGAAAACCCTCTGAGCGGACACAACCGAAGGTGCCGCTTGGCCAGCTTCTTCCGACGGTCGGAGTGAAATAGTCTGATTCTTTGCCAGGGCTGAAGATTGCTTGATTGGGGGTTGGCAGATGCAGCGGCTGGCCTAGCATCGTTAAAGTTTGAACAATAGTGACGAATAAAAGCAGTCTTGGGAAGACTCTCATTTAGTCCTTTTTCTTGATTTCCTTGATGGCTGTTGTCAGCCCCTTGACAATTCGTTCTGCTTCCTGTCGTGAGCAGTCAGGAGTGAAACGTATGATGCCCGTGGCATTGCGCTGAGTGATCATGGGAGCAGCTAACACACGCGGTTCTGTGAACTGGCAAAAGATCGCCATGCGTCGGCCTTTGTTCGANGCGGTAAAGCTTTCGAGTACAGCGGTGCCATGGCGGTTGAACTGAAGTTGGAGTGCGAATCCACCGATCGCNTCCATNAGAGTGGCTTTCTCAAGATCGGCNGTGTTTAGAAACGGTTTGCTGTTTACGTGAAAAATAACAGGGTCAGCTCTGTAGACTGACATTTCTCGCGAATATTTGGTGCCATCGTCATTTTGCTCCAGATAAAGCATGATCAAGCTGTAGTTCTCTCCCGGCTTCTTTTTGCTGGTTGATTGGCACCCAATGCCAAGTACAGTGACCAATGCAAGCGCCATCAAATAATGTTTGAACCTAGCCACTTTGCACTCCATAATTTTTNGCCTCTCTCCGGAGGGGCAATGTTTAAACGTCATGGGCAAACAACACAACAAAGTTATCAAGCGCAAACGTCGCAAGGCTTATTTGAAGCGTAAGCAGGCTGCAGTTAAAAAGTAATAGCTTTCCATCGCATGGATTCATTCGTGTATGGGAATTCGCAGCACTATTAATTATAAATATGCCACGAATATATAATAACATAGTCGAGACTGTCGGTAAGACACCATTGGTAAGGCTCAACAAAGTCACTGAGGGAGTCGATGCGACCGTTCTGCTTAAATGCGAATTTTTCAATCCGCTTTCCAGCGTGAAGGATCGTATTGGCATGGCGATGATCGAGGAAGCCGAGAAAAGCGGTACGATNACAAAGGACACCATTATCATTGAGCCGACAAGTGGCAACACGGGCATTGCGCTCGCCTTTGTGGCAGCGGCTAAGGGGTATAAGTTGATTCTGACTATGCCGGAGACTATGTCCCTTGAGAGGCGTACTCTTTTGGCCATGCTTGGTGCGGAACTGGTCCTGACAGAGGGGCCCAAGGGAATGAAAGGCGCAATCGAAAAGGCAAACGAGTTGGCCGCCAATACTCCGAATTCTTGGATTCCTCAACAGTTTGAAAACCCGGCAAATCCAGAGATTCACCGGCAAACCACAGCTGAGGAGATTTGGACTGACACCGAAGGTGCNGTTGATATTGTAGTAGCAGGAGTGGGTACAGGAGGAACTCTTACTGGTTGCTACGAAGTAATTCATCCTCGTAAACCTTCGTTTCAGGCAATTGCAATGGAGCCAGCCGACTCGCCTGTTATCTCACAAACTTTGGCTGGNGANGAATTNACGCCTGGGCCTCACAAGATACAGGGCACTGGTGCCGGATTTGTTCCGGCTAACCTTCACTTAAAAGNCGAGGATGGTGCCGACCAAATTACCGAGTGCATCCGTGTAAGTAACGATGATGCATTTGCTATGGCCCGACGTTTGGCCAAGCAGGAGGGTATCCTTTGCGGCATTTCAACTGGGGCCAATGTTTGTGCAGCGCTTGAGGTTGCTAAGCGACCTGATAATGCTGGCAAGACCATCGTCACGATCGCGTGCTCAACTGGGGAGCGTTACTTGAGTACTCCATTGGCTGAAGAGGCACGTTCCCAAGTCGGCGGTTAACCNGCCCTTAAACGAAAATTTGTAATATGGAATATCCGATTTCCAGTCGGGCNGCTTCGCTCGCTCCATCATTAACGTTGGCCATCTCGGCCAAGGCAAAGGAACTGCGTGCTTCAGGGGAGGATGTCATCGGCTTTGGCGCAGGCGAGCCGGACTTCGACACGCCGCAGCACATCAAAGATGCCGCCGCTCAGGCTTTGGCNGACGGTTTCACCAAGTACACACCCAGTAGCGGCATCCCCGAGCTGCGCCAAGCCGTGGCCGATAAGTTTCAAAAAGACTATGGCGTCGAGTACGAGCCCAGTCAGGTGATTGTCAACTGCGGTGGAAAGCATTCCTGTTTCAATGTTATTTACGCCACCTGCGAAGCTGGTGATGAGGTTATCATCCCTGCGCCCTACTGGTTGAGCTACCCGGAAATGGCCAAACTTGCTGGTGCCAAGCCGGTGATCATCGAGACGAGNGATGCCNCTGAGTTCAAGGTCACTCCGGACCAGCTTCGAGAGGCAATTACGCCCAACACCAAGTTGTTCATCCTCAACTCACCTAGCAACCCCACCGGTTCCGTTTATTCGGCCGATGAAATCAAGGAACTAGGCGATGTCTGCGTCGAAAAGGGCGTACTTATCATGAGCGACGACATTTATGAAAAGCTCGTCTATGACGGAGCGCAATTTACCAGCGTCACAGGATTCTCCGAAGAACACCTCGCGCACACTATTATTGTGCATGGTTTGGCTAAAGCATATTCGATGACCGGCTGGCGGATCGGCTTTCTCGNCGCGCCAAAGCCAATCGCGAAGGCAATCAATGCACTGCAAAGCCATAGCACAAGCAACGCGACTTCGTTTGCGCAGAAGGGTGCTCTTGCGGCGCTTACTGGACCGCAGACTCACCTAGACCAGTGGTTGACCGAATTTAACAATCGTCGTTCCTATGCTGCAGAGCGTTTGAATAATATGGGGGGTGTTAGCTGTGTGAATAGCCGTGGAGCGTTCTACCTTTTCCCTAACATTGAGGATACGGGCCTGAAATCGGCTGAGTTTTGCGAGCGCCTACTCGAGCAATCCAAAGTAGCGGCTGTTCCCGGCATTGCGTTTGGCGCGGACAGTAACTTCCGGATCAGTTATGCCACCAGCATGGAGAACATCCAGAACGGNATGGACCGATTGGAGGAATTCTGTAAAAGCCTTTAAGACAGATTTATCATTTAAGAAGCGGCTGTCTATCGGTGGGATTTTCTCTTGAGACAATCGCTTGGGCCAAGCTTCTATTTACATCTAAAGGTAAGTGTTTCTGTTGCCGAGCAAGTGATTGAGAGGCTGACGCTAGACTAAGTACTAGATGCATTCAGTTAATAAGCTGAAAAAGTTAGCCCAATTTTTCATTATACAAACCAATTGATTTCATCTTTATCAGCACTGGNATGGCTCTCGAACCGTGCTGATTACTGTTTTCAAGTTGTGCTTAACTGTGCTACATCTACGACCATCGTTCGTCAGTGGTGTTTCTTTTTGTCAAAGACAAGCGAAGCGGACGGAGTTGTGATCCACCGAATATGCTTCGCTGTTGAATTCGCTTCATACGCCCGTATAGTGCGCGTCCCTCTAGGGGAGGCATGAGTAAATCCTCCAAAAAAAAATCGATGGNTGGATGGTCGATTGAAGAGGCTCGGCGTTTGTACCACACCGAGCGATGGGGTCTCGGCTATTTTGATATCGATGATGACGGTCATGCGGTTTGTAGGCCTGGTTCGGACAATATTACCACGTCCGTGCGTTTGACGGATGTGGTTGCTGCTGCGAGAGAGATGAATTTACGCACGCCTCTACTTATCAGGTTTCAGGATATCCTCCGGCATCGGGTTCATACGATCAACGCTGCCTTTGAAAAGGCTATTTCATTATATGAATATAGGGGTAGTTACCATGGCGTTTTCCCCATTAAAGTGAATCAGCTTCGTGAAGTGGTGGAGGAAATTCTGAAGGCTGGTGAATTGCACCAGGTCGGTCTTGAGGTTGGCAGCAAACCCGAACTTTTTGCTGCGCTCGCCCTTCAGGAGAAACCCGATTCGCTGATCATTTGCAACGGTTACAAGGACGATCTGTACATCAGGACAGCGTTAATGGGTCAAAAGATGGGCAAATCTGTCGTACTGGTGCTTGAGAAATTGGAGGAATTGGATTCAATCGTGCGAGTTTCCCGTGCAATGGGCGTTAAGCCAGTACTCGGCGCGCGGGTAAAACTATGGAGCAAGGCCGACGGCAAATGGGCCGCTAGTGGCGGCGAAAATGCCAAGTTTGGTTTAGGCACAGTAGCGCTACTAAAATTGGTCAAGCTCTTGGCNAAGTTCAACCTCANCGACTGTTTTCAACTATTGCATTTTCACATAGGCTCGCAGGTGCCAGATATATTCACCGTCAAAAAAGCGGTGCAGGAGGCATCCCGTTATTACGCAAAGCTATACAAATTGGGATACCCGATTCGTTGGTTTGATGTCGGTGGGGGCTTGGGCGTTGATTATGATGGTAGCCGTTCAAAGAACGACATTTCGAAAAACTATACGCTTCAGGAATATGCCAATGACGTGGTNTATCATGTTGCAGAGGTTAGCAATGATGAGGGTGTTCCGCACCCGGAAATCATCAGTGAGAGCGGCCGGGCTATTGTAGCCTACCACAGCGTCTTGGTTGTCGAAGCGTTTGGACGGGTGATCAAGAGTAATGAACTGGAACACGGCACTTATGGAGAACAGGAGCATGACTTTGTTANCGAACTGATCGAGCTGCGTAACCGGCTTGAGGCTTCAGGGAAGATGGAAACTTGGCACAAGGCCAAGGGGATAAAGGAGGCTGCGCAAAGTATGTTCAACATTGGCATCCTTGAACTCGAGGACAAGGCCAAGGTCGAGTCTTTGTACTGGGAGATTAGTCAATCTGTGGTAAGGGATTTTGAGGATCGTTCTATTGAGCCTGAGGAAATTCGGCAGCTCAACGAAAATTTATCTGACCAATTTATCTGTAATTTTTCTGTGTTCCAGTCGCTAATTGATCANTGGGCTCTGAAGCAATTGTTCCCTATTATGCCACTGCAAGGGTTGGACCGTGCCCCGGAACTTGAGGCACGGATCGTTGATATCACCTGTGATTCCGACGGCAAGGTCGACCAGTTCATCAGCCCTAGCGCAAGGCTTCCCACTCTGCCAGTTCACACTCCACAAGCCACGGGTCCTTACCTGTTAGGNTTCTTCCTAATGGGTGCCTATCAGGATATCATGGGAGACATGCATAATCTATTTGGGCGTGTGAATGAGGTTCACGTGTTTCTCGATCCAGACGAGGAAAACNGCTACTACATTGAGGAGGTGATTGATGGAACTTCCATTGCGAGTGTGCTCGACATGGTGCAGTACGATGAGAAATCCTTGGTACAAAGCATCGAGCGACAAGTAAACTCTGCCATTCGCGACGATCTGGTTAAGCCGTCCGAAGGCATGAAAATNCTCGCCGATTACATTCGCGGCCTGAGCGATCAGACCTATTTGAGTTTTTGACAATGGACGATAAGCGCCCTCAATCCGAACTTCTTCCAGCCCTAGCTCGGGTGGTGCGCGGCACGTCGATTTTGTTCTGGAGCTTGCCGATTGCGATGGTTGTCAGCATCATGTCCACTCTCTCGAACTGGACGGACGCTGCTTGGCCAATGGGCATGCTGTTNCCGCCTNTGGCGTTTAGTATGCTGTGGATAGGGCTTTGGTTGCTGGGCACATTCCAACCTCAGGAACGCATTTGGCAGACTGCGCTTGGTCGTGCGAAACTGTTGGGTCTGTGCATNCTAGGACTGTCTCCGTTTTTGCATTGGCGCCATCGCGTGCCGGATGAGNATTACTATATCGATGCTGTTTGGCTTTTAGCATTGGCNTTTGCCTTATATCTGATGGCTCTCAATAAAACGCTCGCCAGACTCGCCGCGATGTTACCGGATGAGACGCTTCGAATAGAGTCGCAGCTTTTCTCCCGCATAAACCGAATGCTACTGNCCATCACGTCGATAGGTATCTTAGTCCGGTATTTTCTGATGTACTTACTTACTCGCGTTGACGAGCCGGCAGAANTGCCTGAACCTCTTTTACGNCTGTTGGGCATGGCTATTCATTTCCGACCATGGCTGTTCTTGACCTTTGTGCTTATTCCGGTGTCGATGACCATGTCACTTCTTTGGAAAATTAAGGAATCTATTCTTGCGAGCGTCTTCACCACCAGAGAGTGAGCGATCCTATTAAACGCCTAACTAATAAAAAAGCATCTTTCAAACTGAAAACTTGAACATCAAAACTTACGATTCTACTTTTCCACTTCAGCATATGAAAACCAAATTTATTCTCACAACTTTTTTTTCGCTGGCCGTTTGCACTCTCTGTGCCCAGGACACCCGATGGTGGAAGGGCAACCTGCACACCCATTCCCTATGGAGCGATGGTGATGATTACCCTGAGATGATAGCTGATTGGTACCGAAGTAATGGCTACCACTTCCTTGGTATCTCCGACCACAATGTGTTGGCTGAGGGGGAGCGCTGGATTCATTTAGAGAAAAATGCTGGTGGACGAAAGGCGTTCGACCGTTACCTCAAACATTTCGGCAAAGAGTGGGTTGAGCATCGGGTCGTTGACGGTGTGCCGCAGGTCCGGCTCAAGACATTTGTTGAGTATCAGAAGAAAATGACAGAGCCGGGAAGCTTCCTGCTAATTCAGAGCGAGGAGATTACAGACCAATTCCAGGGCCGGCCGGTTCACTTAAATGCTACCAATCTCAAGAATCACATCCCGCCGCAGGGAGGGGCCGGCTTGGCGGCAACCTTACAAAATAACATCGATGCTGTCTTGGCCCAGCGCAAGGCGACCGGTCAGCCGATGTTCCCTCATATCAATCACCCAAACTTCGGTTGGGCGTTACAGCCTGGGGATATGATCGAATTAAAGGGCGAACGATTCTTCGAAGTCTACAACGGCCATCCGGCCGTCAATAATTACGGCGATAAGGATCATCTCAGTACTGGACAGATGTGGGACGTCATTAATGCCTACCGCGTCGGCGTACACGAGCTACCATTGATGTTCGGGTTGGCTACAGATGATGCGCATAACTACCACCAGCAGGCTGTCGGTAAAAGTAACACTGGGCGAGGTTGGGTAATGGTCAAGGCCAAGTTGCTTACGCCCAACAACCTAATTGCAGCTATGGAAAAGGGTGATTTTTACTCCACGAGTGGAGTGACGCTTTCCGAGATTCAAAGCGACGGCAAATCATTTTCGTTCAAAATTAAAGCGGAACTAGGAGTGACCTATACTACTTGGTTCATAGGCTCCCGCAAAAGCTTCAAGATCAGTGATGATATAGACAAGCGAAATTCAATAAAGCCAAATGAAGCTGGTATTGGGGAGATTCTTAGCCAATCGCAATCTCTAGAGCCTAGTTACAAGTTTAAGGGAGACGAGTTGTACGTTCGCGCTGAAATTTTATCGTCCAAAAAGAAAGCAAATCCATATGTTGCCGGTGAATACGAACGCGCTTGGCTCCAGCCGGTGAAGCCTGACAATTTTTAAAACATCTTGGTCTGGAAATTTCCGCCATTTATTTTTCTGTTGGCTTTTGTGTCGCTTGGCCAAGCTGAGGTGCTATTGAACCGCGGCTCGGACTGGAGATACCTGAAGGGTACGCCAATGCCTGGGGAATGGCTGGCTGAGGACTTCGACTATAGCGTTTGGCCAAGCATATTCAGCTTGCTTCCTGCTTTTTCAAAGAAGGGATTGGAGTTGTCATGATGAGGATGAGTGGTTTGAAGGATTTTTTTCAACGAGTATGGATTTTGCTGGCATTTGGTTTCGGTGTTGCAGGTGGTCTAGCAGCAGGTAATACGCCCGACGATTATCAGGCAGAGGCCCAGCGTTTGACACAGGCAGCGACAAATAGCGTGTTCGGTTTCGCTCGGCTGGCTGAGATGTGCGACACCTTCGGCCCACGCTTCACCGGTTCGAAGAATCTTGAAGATGCCATCGATTGGTGTCTTGCCGAGATGAAAAAGGACGGCTTCAATAATGTTCGAGGTGAAGAAGTAAAGGTTCCTCGTTGGGTTCGAGGCAAGGAGTCTGTGGAGATGATCTCACCTCGTTATCGTAAGCTGCCTATGTTGGGCTTGGGCGGGAGTATCGGCACGCCAAAGGAAGGTATCATGGCTGAATTGCTAGTGGTTAGCGGTTTTGATGAATTGAAAAAACGAGCAACAGAGGCAAAGGGCAAAATCGTGCTTTTTAATGTGCCTTTCACCGAGTATCGCGAGACCGTGATCGTGCGCACTCAGGGGGCGATCCATGCGGCTCGTGTCGGGGCCGTAGCTAGTCTGATCCGCTCAGTCGGTCCGTTCTCAATGCAAACCCCGCACACCGGAGGCATGTCGTACGTCAACAGCGTGAAAAAAATTCCGCATGCTGCACTTTCACTCGAGGACGCCAACATGTTAACTCGCATGGCGACCCGTGGGGAGAAACTTCAGGTTCGGTTGAAAATGGAGGCTCACACCTTGCCAGATGGCATCTCGCGTAATGTGATCGCCGAGATTCCTGGTTATGAGAATCCAGAAGAGATTGTAATTGTGAGTGGGCACATCGACTCTTGGGATGTCGGACAGGGAGCCATGGATGATGGGGGTGGCTGTCTTGCTGCGTGGGAGGCTGCGCGGCTAATCCTCAAGCTAGGCCTTCGGCCTAGGCGCACCGTGCGGGTGGTTCTTTGGACGAATGAGGAGAACGGTATCCGTGGGGCAATCCAGTATGCTCAGAGGCACGACAAGGCTTTGGCTAAGCACACGTTGGCGATTGAGTCGGATTCCGGTGTGTTTCAGCCCACAGGGTTTGGTTTTTTGGGCAGCGGAAGAGGTATGGAGATTATTCAGGGTGTTGGCAAATTACTTGATCCTATCGGTGCTGGTAGGATTGCCAAAGGCTGTCGGGGTGCGGATGTGCTCAAGTTGGTGCGCGGTGGCGTTCCTGTCATGCATCTTGAGGTAGATCGTGAGAAATACTTTTGGTACCACCACACAGACGCAGATACAATCGACAAGCTGGATACGATGGAATTCAACTACTGCGTGGCGTCTATGGCAGTGATGGCCTATGTTATCGCCGATCTCCCGGAGACGCTCCCCCGCTGATTGCACACAATAAATAGCCTTATTTCAGAGTCAGTTTTTGAATATACAAGCGTGCGGTGACGTTTTTTTTAGAGTAGTTTTCAACCGCGCAATGGTTCCGAAATTGCACATAATTGTTTTTTTTCTACTGGCCATAGTCTTTGGTCAATCGCTTTTATTAGCTAAGGAATCCCAGCCAATCAGTGAGGCAGTCAGCCAAGAAAAATTTAACCGAGACATTCTCCCAATCATGAAGGATTTCTGCTTCGGCTGCCATGGTAACGAGCGGGCTAAGGCTGAATTAAATCTTGAGGCTTTTGGTACAAGTCCTGATTTCTTCAAGGACGGGCGCGCATGGGAACGCGTCAGTGAGATGTTGAGGCATCGTGAAATGCCCCCAGAAAATAAAAAACAGCCCACAGAGAATCAACGGATTTTGCTGACAGAGTTTATCGACGGAGAATTGGCCAAGTTTGATTGTTCAAACCCGGACGTCCCTCTAAATCCTGGCCGAGTTACGTTGCGCCGGCTAAACCGATACGAGTACAACAATACCATCCGTGACCTGTTTGGCGTGGATTATCAGCCAGCCTCAGATTTTCCGAACGACGAGGTAGGCTACGGCTTCGACAACATCGGAGACGTGCTCTCGATATCACCGATCCTGATGGAGAAATATTTACGCGCCGCGGAGGAGATCTCGGAAAAAGCGATTCGAACAGACATCCTGCCGTTTCCTCCTGAGGATGTCATACGCACCAAGAAATGGGGAACTCGCAGCAATGACGAGGCGGTACGCATCGAGAACGACAACCTCTGGGGATTATTCCGCGAGGGCAGTATCGTTATCCGTTACCCTTTCAGGACGGACGCCGAATACCTTTTACAGATCGATGCATATGCAACTCTTGCTGGTACGGAATTGCCCAAGCTGCAGGTGGCTCTCGACGGCAAGCCGGTAAAGACGTTTGAGGTAAAAATCACCGAGGAAAAGCAGCACAACTTCATAGTGAAGCTAAAGCCGGGCAGGGGCAATCACCGTATTTCTATCGCCTACATTAACAATTACGTGAACAATGATTCACCCGACCCGGCGCTTCGTGGCGACCGAAATCTTTTCATTCGTGGCACAAAGATGATTGGTCCACTTGATGCCCCTCAGCCGGATTTGCCTGAGTCTCATCGGCGTGTGATTGTCCGGCAGCCAAACGCGACAGAAACACGCGAAGTCGGTCGCCAATCCTTGGCACAGTTTGCGGAAAAAGCATTTCGCCGTCCGGTTTCAGAAAAGGAAATCAACCGGCTTCTGACATTTGTTGATATGGCATTGGCTGATGGTGGTTCTTTCGAGCAGGGCATGCAACTGGCTGTCCAGGCTATCCTTGTTTCACCCCACTTTTTGTTTCGCTGGGAATTGGATACGCGGCCAAGAGGGGACGAAACGTTCCGTGAACTGACCGACTGGGAACTGGCATCACGGCTCTCCTATTTCATCTGGAGCAGTATGCCGGACGAAGAACTCCGCCACTTGGCCGAGCGCGGCGAATTGTCCAACCCAGACGTGATGCAGGATCAGATTAGCAGGATGGTTGCCGATCCAAAGTCAAATGCGCTGATCGAAAACTTCGCCGGGCAATGGTTGCAGATTCGCAACTTGAGCAGTGTGACGCCGGACCCGGGTAGCTTCCCCACGTTTGACAATGCGTTAGGTCGGGCAATGAAGCGGGAGACCGAAATGTTTTTTGGAGCATTGATGCGCGAGGACCGAAGCGTAATAGAGTTGATCGATTCAGACTTCACTTACCTTAACGAGCGCTTGGCCAAGCACTATGGCATCGATGGGGTGGAAGGAGAGGAATTTCAGCGAGTCAGTTTAGCGAAGGAAAGTGGCCGCGGAGGAATCCTGACTCAAGCCAGCATCTTGACAATCACTTCCAACCCCACCCGAACCTCGCCGGTTATGCGAGGCAAGTGGATTCTCGAACAGATCCTAGGTACCCCGCCCCCGCCCCCCCCTCCGGACGTGGAAGAGCTCGAAGAAAATGAGCAAGCAATCACCAGCGGTTCGCTTCGCGAGCGGCTGGAAAACCATCGTGAAAAAACCGAATGCGCTACTTGCCATTCCAAGATGGATCCGCTCGGTTTCGCGCTGGAGAATTTTGATGGCATTGGCGCATGGCGCGATTTTGATGGCAAATTCCCAATTGACCCATCCGGCGAATTGCCAACAGGCGAGACAATCAATGGTCCGGATGGACTCAAGAATGTGCTGAAATCACGTGAAACTTTTATTCGCACGTTGAGTGAAAATCTGCTAACTTTTGCACTTGGGCGTGGTTTGGAGTATTTCGACAAATGTGCGGTCGATGAAATCTGCCGGGAATTGAAGTCGAATAATTACAGGTTCACTGCGCTTCTCAATGGCGTGGTCAATAGCAAGCCGTTTAGGTTTAGCAACATGCAAAACAAAGAAGATGAGTAAAAGTCACATTCATAGGAGAACCTTTTTGAAAGGACTTGGGGCTGCGATATCACTTCCAATGTTAGAGAGCATGTCCCCGGTGAAGGCAGTGGCTAGTGCCAACGCACAGCCGCCGGTTCGCATGGCATTCATGTTCGTCCCAAACGGTGTCCATCTGCAGGAATGGAAGCCGACTGCCACCGGTGCTCACTACGATTTGCCGCGCATTCTCAAGCCGCTTTCGCCGGTGAAACGCGACTTGACAGTTCTCAGCGGTTTGACCCAAGACAAGGGTCGGGCCAACGGCGACGGCGCGGGTGATCATGCCCGTTGTGCTGGTGTATTCCTGACCGGTGTACAGCCGCTAAAAAGCCAAGGTTCGGAGATTCGTGCTGGGGTTTCCGTGGATCAATTTGCCGCAAAGAAAATCGGCCACAAGACTCGATTTGCATCGCTTGAGTTGGGCACCGAGCCGGGGCGTCAATCCGGTAAATGCGATTCAGGTTACAGTTGCGCCTATTCGAACAATATTTCCTGGCGGGATGCCACCACACCTATGGCCAAGGAGACTAATCCGCGGCTGGTTTTTGAGCGCCTCTTTGGCAACGACTCCAAAGGTCAACGCGATGAGAGCCTAGCCCGGCGCCAGCGTTATCGGAAGAGCATCCTCGATTTCGTACTGGAAGATGCCAAGTCACTCTCGGGGAAAGTCAGCGGCAATGACCGCATGAAACTTGACGAATATCTCACCGCGGTTCGAGAGATCGAGCAGCGTATCGAACGGGCCGAGGGAGAAAGTATCCTGCGTCCGAATGTTCTAGCTGGCATCGAAAAACCAGAAGGTGTCCCGCGTATCTACGAGGAACATATCCGCCTGATGGGGGACATGATGATTCTAGCGTTCCAGACTGATGTCACGCGCGTTTCTACTTTCATGCTGGCCAACGCCGGCTCAAACCGCAGCTATCGTCAGATTGGCGTGAATGAGGGACACCACTCACTATCGCACCACCAGAATGACCGTGTAAAACTCGACAAGATTTCCAAGATCAACACGTTCCATGTCCAGCAGCTCTCGTACATNCTTCAGAAGATGAAATCGATTCCTGAAGGAGACGGTTCGTTGCTAGACAACACCATTATGCTCTATGGCAGTGGCATCAGCGATGGCAACAAGCACAACAACGAGAACCTTCCTATCTTATTAGCCGGGCGAGGTGGCGGGTTGATTCGCCCCGGTCGTCATATCCAGTACTCTGAAGATACGCCGTTGAACAACCTGTTCGTGACCATGCTCAACCAGATTGGTGCCACGACAGATGTATTCAACGATAGCACGGGCCACCTTCCGTTCCTCGCCTGAGCCTGTGTCGGCAGAACGAATTTCCATCCCGCCTTGGGCGGGATTTTTTCGCGTATGAAGTTTTTTATAACTATTTCAATACTCCTTCTTGGCGTCTTGNTGATAAACGCCCGAGAAGTGGAAGGATTGATCTNGGAACTCGGCAGCGGAGACAAGGNCAAGCGCCGGGAAGCAGCACGTTCGCTGGCACTGCTTGGTCCAGCAGCGAAGGCCGCCGTNCCAGCCCTCATAAAGNGTNTCGATGACGATGAGGAACAGGTCTTTTTTTGGTCCGCGACCGCACTCGCGAACATCGGACCGGATGCTTACGAGGCAACNCCGGAACTTATCAAGCGGCTCAAACGCAGTCGGCGCCGTTACAAAGATCAGGTTCACGTTCGGATTGTCCACGCGCTTACGCAGATTGGTCCGCAGGCTGTCCCACAGCTTACTGAGGCGCTGGGCTCGGAGGAAAGTTCCGTTCGTCTGGGTGCCGTCCGGGTGCTAGGAAACCTCGGTCCCGCTTCACATGAGATTGCGTCCCGCCTTTTTGAACTATTGGCGGACGAATCTGACAGCGTACGGTCCGCGGCAGGCTCCGCACTTGGCCGGATTGGAGAGGAGGCTTACCAGCAAATCATCCAGGGTCTGTCGGCTGAGAGTGCCAATGTTCGAGCAGCGGCAGCTCAAGGAGTCATCTGGATTCCATCGAAATCTCGCCCAGCAATGCATTTGGCCAAGCTCTTGGCTAATGAGCTGGACAGTCAAGTGAGGATTGCCGGACTCAATTCCCTAAACCGGATTGGTTTTGATAGCGAACGAATGATTCCACTTCTCCTTCCAGCGTTGGATTCGGAAGAGTCTGATCTTAAGCAAGAAGGACTTAGCGGCATTCTTAGCCTGCGTCCTGATGGTAAGGCGGCTGTACCGCATCTGATTAAGCGGCTGCTGGTGGATGATCCGACCAAGCGCAAACAGGCAATCGATCTGCTTGGCCGTATGGGCAATGATGCCGTTGTAGCTGTGCCCAAACTCATCGCCGTGCTTGGTCAATCGGATGAGAGCGAAAAACACATCATACAAAATGCACTGATTGAAATAGGAACAGCCGCGATTCCCAGCCTGCTTGAATCAGCAAAGGACATCCCTTTAGCCAAGCTGATGAGAGAAACTTGGCAGACGGAATGTATTGGCAGCATTGGCATACAAGCGGTATCCAGTCTAACGAGTGCGTTGAAGAAACATCCCGACAACGGAGCTGGTTTATTGTCGCTCGTTGCTTTAAATAAGATTGGTGATAAATCCCTATCAACACGGCAGGCGATCTTACCGTTTATGGATCACGAAAATGCGGTATTCCGAGGGGCAGCATTGACTGCATTTGTTGCCTCAACAGCTAAACCGAATACTTTGATGCCTAGGTTGCAGGCAGCAATGGGCGATACCAACTCACTCGTCCGGCAGGCGGCGATGGACGCACTCGCCAGCCTCGGTTCAAGCGCGAAGGGGGCGACCACTGCACTGGTCAACAGCCTCGACGACAAGGATGCTGGTGTGCAGTTGAGTGCTATCAGAGCCATTGGCAAACTGGAGAGCGACGACTCAGTGCTGGCTGAACGGCTGGTAAAGTTTCTCGAGGGGGCTAACGAAGAGACGCGTCTGGCCGTGGTCGTTTCTCTTGGTGGTTTTCGAAAATTGCCCGACACGGCTATAAANAGCCTTGTTAAGGTACTCGAAGTGGAGCATGNCGAAACGCANTCGGCNGTGTTTGGTGCGTTGGCTAAGATGGGCAACTCCGCGAAGCCGGCNCTTCCNGCCCTAAACGCCGCTATCAATCACAATAGTGATNCTATCCGCGCCTCGGCGTTGAATGCACTGGCCAAGGTTGAATCGAACGAAGACAAGCTGCTTAAAGCGCTTCAGGCCAAGCTAGGAGATAAATCCACGCCGGTTCGGCATACTGCCATCCGCGAGTTGGGCGAACTGGGCTCCGGTGCCCGATCTGCAGGCCCGTCTTTGTTTGCCCGATTTGATACGAGTGATGATCGGCAGATAACGATGGAAGCATTGCGGAAAATCCGTGTACGTGATGTGCAACTCTACATCTCGATTCTCAACAATCAGGANCCTCTGGTGCGGTTCTTTGCCTGTCAGGCGCTGAGACGTGCTGGCAAAAAAGCCAAACCGGCTGAGGAGGAACTCCGCAAGCTACAGAAAGATAGCTATGACTTTGTTCGGCGCGAGGCTCGTCGCGCTTTGGATTCGATCGAATAGCTGAGTTTTTTTGGTAAAAGGCGCTTGCAATCGGTCAGACTGTCCGGATACTCACCCGCCGCTTGGCCCCGTGTGTGCGGGAGTCCATGAGAAGCTGAGAAAAAACTGTTTAACCGAGTAACTTAACCTCCAACCCGGTTGCCCCGTCTTAGGGCGTTCTTCATAGGCAGCCGGNTATCGTAGTGAATTTACTCCCAACAATCCAATTTATATAAAGTGTCATTAACCATGGAAGAGGCCATGGCGCAGAGTCAGAACGACTTTGCCCCCGGCCAAATTGTCAAAGGGACGGTCTTTGAGATTCGTCAGAAGGAAGTCATGATCGATATCGGCTATAAGAGTGAGGGCTCTGTGCCGGTCAACGAATTCGACGATTACAACGAAGAACTGAAGCTCGGGGAGGAGGTAGACGTATTGATCCTGCAACTAGAGGATCGTGATGGAATGGTCGTGCTTTCACACGAGCAGGCTATATTCAAGAAGAACTGGGACAACATCAAGACCATCTGCGAGGAGGGCGGGCACATAAAAGGTCGTGTTAAGGAGGCGGTCAAGGGGGGCTTGGTTGTGAACATTGGAGTGGAGGCTTTTCTACCGTCCTCACAGATCGACATCAATACTCCGCAAGATCTCGAGCCTTACGTCGGCCAGACCTATGACTTCAAGGTGATGAAGCTCAACCTGGAACGGCAGAACATCGTNCTCAGCCGTCGAGAGTTGATCGAGGATGAACGTTCTGCCAAGCGCTCGGAACTTCTAAACGACATGGTGCCAGGCGATATCCGCAAGGGCACAGTCAAAAANCTCACCGACTTTGGCGCATTCGTTGATCTGAATGGCTTGGACGGCTTATTGCACATTACTGATATGAGTTGGGGCCGCATAACTCACCCTTCNCAGATGCTATCCGTCGGTCAGGAACTAGAAGTGGTTGTGCTCGACATTAATAAGGAGAGCGAAAGGGTAAGTCTCGGTCTGAAACAGAAACAATCCAACCCTTGGGAAAAGATAGAAGAGAAATACCCAATTGGTGGTAAAGTTTCGGGNCGTATAGTCAACCTCATGCCATACGGTGCGTTTATTGAACTCGAGCCAGGTGTGGAGGGGCTGGTGCACGTTAGTGAACTGTCTTGGACCAAGCGTATCAACAAGCCCTCTGAGGTGCTTAAGGCTGGCGAGGATATNGAGGCNGTTGTGCTTGGTATCAATCAGGATGAACAGAAAATCTCANTAGGCATCCGNCAGCTTGAGACTAANCCTTGGGATCTTGCAGAGGAGAAATACAAGGTCGGNTCGAAAGTGAGCGGTCAGATTCGAAACCTCACCAGCTACGGCGCCTTCTTGGGGCTTGAGGAGGGTCTCGACGCCATGATCCATGTCTCCGATATCTCTTGGACCCGTAAAATTAACCATCCTTCAGAGGTGCTAAAGAAGAGTCAAGAAGTTGAGGCTCAGGTGCTTGAGGTGGATCGAGAAAATCAGCGCATTTCCGTTGGTATAAAGCAACTATCTGAGGATCCTTGGGACAAGATCGACGAACTGTACAAGATTGGAGACCTTGTTNACGGGAAGGTTTCCAAGCTAGCAAGCTTTGGGGCATTTATTGGGCTTAAGCATGATATCGACGGTCTGGTGCACATTAGNCAGGTTAGCGAGGATCGAGTCGAGAAAATTAAAGAAGTTCTTAAGGTTGGCGAGAATGTTACGGCCCGTGTTATCAAGATCGACCGGGCAGATCGCCGTATCGGCCTTTCGATCAAGGCTGCCAACTACTCTCAGGAACAACTTAAGGAGGAGGAGGCCGTNCTCGATGCGCTTAAGCCGGGCGAGGATCTGGTAGCTNTGCAGCACGCCTTTGATACATTTGGTGATGAAGGAGAGGCAGGTTCTAACGAGTCGGAAATATCCCCAACTTCCGTGCAAGAATCTGAGCCAATTAGCGAGAAAATTAANCCTGATGTCGATCCTAAGGTTGCCGNCGAGGGCGAAGAAGAAACTCTTNCTAAAGAGTAATCCAAAGNTGAAGAGTAAACGGTAACCATCAATCTTTTTACGACCGGGCGGGTGATCCCGTCCGGTGTTCTGTTGGCCAAGAAATNGGCCAAGTGGTCGGCACTCGACTTTCAGAGGTTTAACCGCCATAAAACGCGCCGGTTTATGGACATCATTGAGGAACTGGAATGGCGCGAACTGCTTGCCGACTGTACCGATAGGGATGAGCTGGCAGAACGTTTGGCCAAAGNTGCAATGACNCTATATTGCGGGTTTGATCCCACCGCTGACAGCTTGCATGTGGGTAGTCTGGTGCCGTTGTTGGCTTTGCGCCGCTTCCAGCAATTTGGCCACAANCCCATTGTGGTAGCCGGTGGTGCCACGGGTTCGATCGGTGACCCAAGCGGCAAAAGCGATGAGCGCCAGCTTCTCTTACAAGAGCAACTAAAGGCCAATATAGAAGGGGTCAAAAAACAGTTAGCCTCCTTCCTTGATTTCAGCTGTGAGATCAATCCGGCACGGTTGGTTGACAATGCGGATTGGACGGCTCGACTCTCCTTCCTTGATGTCCTGCGTGAATATGGCAAACATTTTAAGGTAAACGCCATGGTGGCCAAAGAGAGTGTCCGTGCNNGGATGGAGGATCGAGACGTTGGCATTAGCTACACAGAGTTCAGCTACATGATCCTTCAAGCTCTTGATTTTGATCATCTCTGTCGAAAACATGAATGCGATCTACAGATTGGAGGCACCGACCAGTGGGGCAATATAACTGCTGGTATCGACCTTATCCACCGCCGTCAGAACNAGCAGGCGTTCGGTCTCACCCTACCGCTCATCACCAACGCTGACGGNACCAAGTTCGGCAAAACTGAGACTGGGGCCATTTGGCTTGATGCCGNCCGGACGAGCATTTACCAGTTTTACCAATACTGGGTTCGTGTCGACGACCGAGATGTCATCCGNTACCTTAAGTATTTCACATTTCTACATCGTGACGAGATAGAACATTTGGCTAGNGGCCACAAAGCTGAACCGCATACTCGAATCGCTCATAAAACACTNGCAAAGGAGGTGACANAACTGGTGCACGGTGAGATGGCGACTATTGAGGCAATTCGAGCNAGTGAGATTTTGTTTGGCGGCGACCTCGATGGTATCACCGAGGCAACCTTTTGTGAGATCGCAGGAGAGGTGCCAACGCACGAGGTAAGACGAAGTCGGTTTGAAGGTGAGGGGCTTTGGGTGCCGGAGTTACTANATGAAGTCGACTTGGCCTCGTCGCGCGGTCAAGCGCGCAAGGATGTTCAAGGTGGTGGCGTTTATGTGAACAGTCACCGCGTTGACGATGAGCAATGCAAACTCCAGTCTGGCGATCTGCTNTTCGGGAAATATCTCCTGTTGCGAAAGGGCAAACGCAATTACGCCGTTGTAATGGCTGTCATATTTGAATAATTTTCCGTNCACCTTAAATATGGAGGACAGCTTAAAGGTCATGGAGGATGACGCGGTTTTACATGGGAAGAGTTTGAACTGGTATGTCGCCCATGTACGGCCAAGGTGTGAAAAAAAACTGGTTGAGCATGGCAAGATCTACCATTTTGCCACCACTCTTCCGACTTACACGAGTACCAAGAAATACCGCGGAAAGGTGGTCAGATTTGAGAAGCCGCTATTCCCAGGTTACGTTTTTCTTCAACTCGACCGCCAGACACATCAAGTTGCGCTTAAGAGTAACTACGTCGCTAATCTGCTTGAGGTGATTAATCAGGACGAATTTAAGGAGCAATTAAGTGATATTCTTTTTGCCATCGAACAAAAGGTCGATATTAAGGTAGAGTCCAAGATTGGGATAGGCTGCCATGTGATGATCAAATCCGGTCCGTTGTCTGGTCGGGAAGGTTGGGTGGAGGAACGATTCGGGATGACCACTGTGCTGTTACGGTTGGATTTCATCGGGCAAGCCGCAGCTGTAAAGGTAGATGCTGATATGCTCGAACTGATTTAGCGCAACTCAGGACTGGTCATTCGCTGGAGTTGGGGGTAATTTTTCGTTTTCCGAATGTCCGTTGCACCAAAAGCATCCATCCGCAAAGGAATTTTGGCAGGTGGAAACTGGATCGTTGATCAGGTGAAGATGATTGATGTCTATCCGCAACGGGANCAACTGGCAAACATCACCGGTTCTACAATACACGGAACNGGGGGTTCGCCTTACAATATCCTTGTCAACATGGCTAAACTTGGGGCANGCATTCCGCTGGCTGCAGCGGGTGCAGTTGGCAGGGATGAATTCGGAAAACGTATTCTCGACGACTGTACAAAGCACAAGATTGATACCCGGNACCTCAAAGCTATTTCAGACGCTCCTACTTCCTANACNGATGTCATGACTGAAGTTAAGGGNGGCAACCGAACGTTCTTCCACAATCGCGGNGCNAACGCACTATGGGACGGCCATGATCTGGATTTCAATAAGACCAAAGCCAGGGTTTTTCACCTCGGTTACCTCTTGTTGCTTGACGAGATGGACTGTGCCGACAAAAAACATGGNACCAAGGCTGCTAGGCTGCTTGCGGCTGCCCAATCGGCTGGCTTGCAAACAAGTATCGATGTGGTTAGTGAGGATAGCGATCGGTTTGCAAAAATTGTCACTCCGGCTCTTCAGTATACCGACTATTGCATTCTTAATGAGGTCGAGGCTGGAAAAACGGCTGGGTTTAAGATCCGTCAGGACGACGGCAACCTGGACACCGTCGCGTTAAGGCATGCCGCCGGGGCGTTGCTTCAAATGGGGGTTAGGGAACTGGTGGTGATCCATTTTCCTGAGGGTGGATTCATCCGTACCCGAAAGGGAGAAGATGTCCTTCAGTCTTCGTTGCGTATTCCGGCCCGGGACATCGTAGGCGCGGCCGGCGCGGGCGATGCCTTTTGCACCGGAATGCTGCTTGGCCTGCACGAAGNGTGGGATTTGGCCAAGTGCCTTGAGACGGCGGTATGCGCTGCGGGCGCATGTCTTTCCGATGCCTCCTGCACCGGTGGGATGAAATCACTNCGTAGCGTGCAGGCTTTGNCCAAGAAGTATAAATTTCGGCCNAGGCTNGAGCCAGAGTATTAATAAGAACCCCAAGCCNGNTTTACATAANAGTTTTGAATTCGGNCTATTTATTNACGCGTTCCATGTATTTGCCATCGCGAGTATCNACCTTGATGCGTTCCCCTGTCTTGATGAACAGCGGTGCCTGAATTGTCTTACCGGTCTCGAGAGTGATGGTTTTCATGACGTTNGTGGTCGAATCGCCTTTTACCCCCTCCGGGGCGTCTGTCACAGTCAACACTACGCTCGTCGGAAGATCGAGCACTGCCGGGTTGCCCTCAACGAAGGTGATCTCCACTAGGCAGTTCTCCACCATGTAGTCCACCGCTTTGCCTACCAGCTCTGGCANAATCGTCANCGGTTCGTAAGTTTCAGGGTCTGTGAACACGAAGTCATCGCCATCGCGGTAGCTATACTCGAGCTTGCGGTGGTCTAGTGGGACGACCTCTATTTTCTCGGTAGAACTCAGTCGGATATCAAATGATTTACCTGTGCGAATACTGCGCAGCGTTGCCTGTACAAAGGCACGCAAATTGCCGGGGGTTCGATGCTGGCATTCCAGCACAACAGCTACCTCCCCCTTGTGTTTGATGGCCATTCCCTTTCGAAGATCGTTTCCTGAAGGCATGATCAGTTATTCGTTTCTGAGAGAAACGGGCGCGAACGTAACGAAACCCGGTCGGTTTTCAAGCCTGGAATGAAGGCATGACGGGTATTATTTACGCGGATCGTTTTTGAACCGGAAAGCTGGTTTTCCGCTTATGGCGGTGCTAGTGATAGTGGGGCACCAGAATTTTTCGACGTGTTTCACGACCAGATCGGTACCCTCGAAGTGGCTCACGAATGGCCGCTTTTTCGGGTTGTACATCGTGTCGGTCATGTCTCGCATGAGGACGACATTTTTTCCGATGTTGACCATCTGCCGAATCCCGACCGGCCGACCAAGGACGCACATATTTAGGTGCACCCCCATGAGGATAATGTTNTCGATGCCGTGCTGCGCAAGTAAGTTGTAAGTTTCCTGACCGCTATCGGTGATGGCGTCGGTTTTGTTATCGATCTCTATGAGATTGATCTGGCGCGTCCAAGCTTCGCGAATGGGGTATTCTTCCTCGCAATCGCAGCCCATGTCGCTGTCGTCGATCGGGAGGTCAGTCTCNCGAAACTTGTCCGGCCAACACCAGTTTGTACCCCATCGGACGTCTTTTGAGAGTGGCTTTTGAGGTGTGGCTTTGGGGGCATTCTGGGCACGCTTGCGGGCCGGTGTGCCATCGTAAAAGTCGACGGTAGAGCTTGGCGCGTGGATGATGAGCATGCCTTTTTCACGGGCCTGCTTTATGATGGAATTCATCGGCTTGGCCATTTCGGCCACGCGTTCGGCTGCGTTGGGGCACCAATGGTCATCCCACATGTCCACCACGATGGCAGCAGTCTTATCGGCTTCCCATGTGACTTCGGACTCGATCGATTGGTACNTACCGGCGNTCGTCGCGGAAAGAGTCTGCGACCTTGCTTTAAACGTGATGGGTGNGGAGTGACCCATAATGGNGTCAAAAAAAACTATGCATNAAGCNAAAGCCAAGCGAGNGATTTGCATGGAAGAAGTTTGGCCAATTGCCAATAGTTTGTAAAGTGATCGGACTAGGGTTTTGCCTGCTTGAGGCTGTACAAGTAGGTGATCATGTCCACCAACTCTTGTGGGGTCATTGTGGCCTGAAGGCCGGCCGGCATAATGCTGGTCGGTAGCTGTGTGCTNCTCAANATATCAGTGGANTTGTAGGTGGTCGANATGCCGCCCGGTACTTGAAGNATGACTTCGTCGTTCGTCTTGCTGGTTATGACACCAAGAGCCTCGGTTCCNTTTTTCAGTTTGATCAACCAAGCCTCATAGCCAAAGGAAATGCCGGCGCTTGGTTCGAGAATAGAAAGGTACAGTGCCTCCTTACCTAGTTTGGTGCCTATGCCGGAAAGTTTGGGACCGAAATCGATGCCCCTACCATTAACTTGATGGCAGGTAGCGCAGGTGCTTTGTGGGCGAAAAAATATCTTTTCGCCGTTGGCGACATCCCCCTTCATGGTGACCAATTTGGCCAATGGTGGTAGCGCTTGGTCGAGCCCCCGTATTTCAGGAAAGAGCTTGGTCGCAGCCTTGTTGATTTCCTTCCAACGAACACTGCGAAGAGCATTGCCAGCAATGAAATTAAGGTCGCTGTCTAATTGTCCGGCCCGGGCGGCTTTGATTAGTGATTCTGCCCCGGTCTTTGACTTAGCCAAACCATTCAATGCTGTTGTGCGGAGAGCGAGTGGTTTTTTGCCATCCTTGACGACGTTCAACAAAATTGGTTCACCTTTTTGCAACTGTGCGTTGGCCAAAGCTTGGGTGGTATTCAGCGCCGCTTTTGTATCGGTGCTGTTGATGGTGGCTGTAACCAACTTTAGCCCTGGCTCTGTGAGTGCCAATCGCATGGCTTCAACACCGGTGGAATCTTTTGGGTTTGCTTGCGAAAATCTGATCAAATCAACCTCATGCCCTTTTAGCTTGAAGTCCCGGATGATCTCCACAAAAGCCGGTTTTCCTTTGGAATCTTTGAGGATGTTGAGGACTGCATTTTTAAGAGATGGATTGGCTTCTAAGTCCAGATTCTTCAACCGTTTGAGCGCCTCTAGTTGAACATTCGTCTGCGCATTGCTTAAACTTGGGCAAGCTAAGGCTAGGCTAATGGTCAGCGGGATAAACAACCGGCTCTGCATTTTAGCCTTTCTCGATGCAGGCGTAGGCGTTGTGATTGTGGATACTTTCGAAGTTCTCAGCCTCGACTTTGTACCATGTGACGTTTTCGTGTGCCTTAAGCCGGAGCACAACGTTACGGACAAGGTCCTCAACAAAAACTGGATTTTCATAGGCGCGTTCGGTCACTGTCTTTTCGTCAGGACGCTTGAGAAGTGAATACAATTCGCTGCTTGCTGATTTCTCGATGAGTATGATCAGATCTTCAATCCAAACTGTCTTTGAAGACCGGATGGCCACCGTGACTTCGCCGCGCTGATTGTGGGCTCCATATTTACTGATTGACTTAGAGCAAGGGCAAAGTGTCGTCACGGCCACACGTAAAATCATCACGAAGTCGATGTCGCTGCCCGTGGCATTGGCCTCGAATCGTACTGTGTAATCCATCAAGCCCTCTTGTCCGGTGGCTGGCGCCTGCTTGGTGATAAAATAGGGGAATTCCATTTCCAAGTGGGAGGTGTTGGCCTTGAGCCGCTCTTGCATTCGGGCGAGAAGATCTGGGATGTTCTCCACATGAATTATACCGCCGTGTGAATGGAGCACTTCGATGAAGCGGCTCATGTGAGTACCCTTGAACTCCATCGGTAGATCGACGAACAGGCCGACGGTGGCGATGGTGTTTTGTACGACATGCGCGCGGTCTTGTACCTGAATCGGAAAGCGCACTCCCCGGACGCCTACTTTGTCTATCGGAAGTTGACGGGTGTCCCGCTGGTTCTGTTCGTCATGCAGTTGAGTTTTTGCTGCAGAAGCGTATGAAGGCTCATTCGCCATTGCGGTTAGCTTAACAGGTGTATCCGGCCTTGCCAAATTGTGATAACTATTCGCTCTTTTCCAAGTGTTGTCTCACAATTGAGGCCCACAGTGCGTATCCCTTGTCATTGATATGTAAACCGTCCCGAACGAATAAACCCGGATTTGGCTTGCGATTGTCATCAAGCATTGGTTGCCAAATGTCGATATATCCAAGTCGTTGATCGTTGGCACAAGCCCTGCGCACGAGCGCATTGGCTTTGGCCATTTTGCCGGACAATTTCCAGCGACTGAGGCTGGGCTTGATGGTTATAAATGAAATGTGTGTTTTAGGGAGTTTCGCGTGAACGACTTTTACGAATTGCTGAAAATCAGCCAGAATGGTTTCGGGTGATTTGCCAGCTGCCACGTCGTTGTCTCCCGCGTAAATGACGATTTGTTTTGGTTTGTAAGGAAGCACGATGCGCTTTGCGAAGTGGATTGAATCGGCAATATGGGAACCTCCAAAGCCCCGGTTGATGACTTGGAATTTTGCAAAATCGTCTTTTAGAGATTTCCAGCGTCGAATACTTGAGCTGCCGATGAACAGTACGCCCCCCGGCGCAGGCATCTGTTTTTTGTCAGCGGACTCAAATCTGGAAATAGAATTCTCCCAGCGCTTCGAGTCATGATCTGAAGCAAAAGTCGTCAGCGATAACAGGCTAAAGAGTATTACCAGTCGTAATATTTTCGTTTCATGCGAGGGCACGCGAGAACTCTCGCGAAACGAATCAAGCTTGGGAAGAAAAAATCGGTTTGTGCTTCTTTCCAATGGCAGCTTAGCCAAAACTTTCCCCGATGCCGGAACCGCTCGCACTAGATGAATACGTCCCGCTTGTCGAGGCAGCCTTAGCCGAGGACATTGGTGATGGTGACGCAACGACATTGGCTTTGGTGCCGGAAGGCGCGGTTGCCACCGGGGTGATGCTTGCCCGTGAGCCGTTGGTCATGGCTGGGGTCGAACTTGCAATGGCAGTGTTTCAGCAAGTGGATCAGCGCATTGAGTTTGGCATCGAGATTTTTGACGGTCAACAAGCTGCTCTTGGCCAAACGTTGGTGCGCGTACAAGGGCCAGCTCGTGCTCTACTTATTGCCGAGCGTACGGCGCTGAACTTCATCCAGCGTCTGGCTGGTGTGGCGACTCTAACGGCACAGTTTGTTGAGGAGGTCGCCGGTACGGGTGTCACAATTCTTGACACCCGTAAGACCACTCCCGGGTGGCGTGCGCTAGAGAAATATGCTGTCGCCTGTGGCGGCGGCTCCAACCACCGCATCGGCCTTTTTGATCAGGTGATGATTAAAGACAACCATCTGGTCGCACTCGATGGCGACATCGTTCAAGCAGTGGCTTTGGCCCGCGAGGCGTCGCCCGGTTTGAAAATCGAGGTTGAGGTCGACACACTGGAACAGGTCCGGGCAGCGCTTCAGGCTCGTGCAGACATCATCCTTCTCGACAACATGGAAGTTGAGGAACTCCGCGCCTCCGTCGAATTGATCAATAGTTGCACGAAAACGGAGGCTAGCGGAGGCATCACTCTGGAAACTGTTCGTGAAATTGCTGAGACCGGGGTGGATTTTATATCAATCGGCGCTTTGACACACTCTGCACCGTCAGTTGATATTGCACTTGAATTCGATTTGAACGCGTAAGCATTTCACTCATCCCGTAATCGTATAAGAGCGGCTGCCGCAGCTCCTGATTCAGCCTCCTTTTTGCTGCTGCCACGGCCGCGCCCCAACTCACAGCCCGCATGGAAAACAGCGACTTCGAATTGGCGGTTGTGAGGCGGCCCAGAAGCGTTCAGTAGTTTGTAAAAGGGAAGGTCTTCATTGCCGCATTGCAGATTTTCCTGCAATTCGCCTTTCGGATTCTTGATTACTTGAATGTGGCTGGGATCAGCCAATTCCTCTGCAAAGAGCCTATGTATAAAGTTTTTCGCGGCAGCTAATCCCCCGTCCAAAAACAGAGCGGCAACGATGGCTTCGAGTGCATCTTCCATTGCTGAATCTCGCCCGCGTTCGAATTCCGTTTGCTGGCCGAGCCCAAGCACTAGGTGCTGCTCCAGGCTAAGCGAGTCGGCTTTAGCCGTTAGCGAGACGCCATTGACCAGTGCGGCACGAGCCTTAGTCAGGCTACCTTCATCCTTTCCAGGATGCATCTGATAGAGTGCCTCCGAGATCACCGCTTGTAACACTGCATCCCCGAGGAACTCCATACGCTGGTTGTCACCGTAAGGCTTGGATTGATTGCCGGATACCGAAGGATGCGTGAGTGCTGTTTGCAGAAGGCTGGTGTCGTGAAACCTGTGCCCGAGCCTATGCTCCAGCATTCGCAGGTCAGAAGGATTAGGATTCATCGGTGACTGTGACGATTGGTTTCGATTCCCCGTCGGACGGATTGAGACCGTGCTCGAGCAATTCGGAAACCTTGGCTTGCACATCGCCCAATTCGTCCAATTTTAGCGCAGGGTCGAGGATGGTGAGCACATCACCGTTTTTGGCGTGCTCGTATATCAACATTCGTTTTCCGTTCTCCTGACGTACTTGGTCTTTGTTCTTGATGACGCGCTTGCGCTCAAGCATCACAGCAAGAATGAAGCAGGCTTCGGTGTGCTCGGGGTTATTCTGCTCAATCATCTTCTTGAGCAGTGTCTCGGCGTTATCTTTTTGGATGGCTTCGGGCGGGGGCGGGGGCGGCATCTCATAAATGCCCTGCCAATGGGAAATATAGCCTTCGATTTTGCCAGGTTCCGTCTTGTAGATTTTGTCCCAGCAATCGGGACAAATATCCCGCCGCTCTAGGCTTTCAAAGCCTTGAAATAGGATGGTGCGATAAGGCTGTTCGTCGACGAATGCTGTCTCGCAGTCGTTGCACTGGTGTGAGCGTGATCGGAAATGCCAATCCATGACTTCGCCCGAAGGGCAGGGGAAGTATCGCNACGAAGTGACGATTCGGAAAGCCAATAGCGTCCGACCAAACGCTTGGCTATCTACCAACCAACTGCAGCGCGGGCGCCTTGTTTAACAATCAATTTTTCCTCTTCCCAGATGGCTAGACCAGTCTTGAGGTCAGTCAGGGTCAATTGAAAAGCGAACTCGGACTGTTTGATACGGCCTGCGCGGGCGTTGTTTTGGATAATTTTCCCCGAGAGGCTATAATCCGGGGAGACGAGGTTACCTTTGCTGGGGATGGTTCCTTGGTTGAACTCATCATCAGCTCGTAATTCGCGCACAGCCTTTGACGAGGCATCTTCCGGGCCGTCCAGTCCAACCGCGGTAGTGGTTAGAGCACGGCCACTCTTATTCAGTGACACACGGATTTTTTTCATCAAGCTATCGGTGTCGATATGAGTTGCGGTGTTATTCTTGATTCGCCCGATCATCAATATTTTCGGTTTGCTGGCGACGGCTTGAATAGCACCGGATAGCATAAGTGATTGGGTGAGCTGATCTGCTGCGTGGATCCAGTCTTGAGTGTTGATCTGGCCGACATTGACGATGCTGTCGTCGCTNCCTTCGTCGATGTACTTCGCTGATGCGCATCCTAGCGTCAAGGCCGGGAACAATGCGGCTATAAGGTATTTGGCAAATACTTTCATATCTGAGATTTATTTTAGTCGAAATTGGTGAATCTTCAAGGGTGCACCGTGGGCGAAGCCTTTCAAGTAGACTACATTCACCNCCCCTTTATTCACAGTGACCTCNTTTTTTTGTGGGCCGACGAACAGAGTTAGTCTGCGGTCACTTGGAGTTTTTATACGGGCAACGGCGAAGGACTTAGGCAGCGATGTCCATGTACGCAGATCTGCCTGCGTTGAGAAAATTTGGTACATCGTACCAGCTACGGTGCCGATGTCGCCTGCCTTGTCACTAAGCTGCTTGGTAGCGGTAGCCTTGAGTACGGCAGAGGAGAGAGTACGCGTGATTATCCCGGGCAGTTCGCTCTGAAAATCCCGTCCGATCACCGCATCCATTTCGCAGATCACCATGGCATCGATTTTGTTTNTGCCGATGACCACGGCGCAAGTAAGCGGATGCCCGCGATTCTCGAGCCGAGGAAATTCTGCCGTAACATACGGTAGTTCTTGATCGAACAACGGGATGTCAAGTCGCACTTCTTTCCGGATTGGTGCCACACCGATCTCGAAAATCACGTATGTCAGATCTGGATGCTTTCCTCCTGAGANTATTTTATCGACGGCTTTAATCTCGTCCGCGATGAATCTCGGCTGCCCCAGTGTTTGATAAATGCGGCGCAACGAGACGATTGCNTTTTCACTCTGGTCATCGGCAAGACTCCATAGGCAGAGCGCATGCAGGAAGTCTGTGAATGGATTTACGAAAGCGCCATAGTCCATGTTTAGACTTGGCTGTAGACTATCGAGCTGGTTGCGGGTGCCTGCACTGTTTTGTGTGCGCAGGATGTTGGATCGATATCGGCCGGCTGACTTGCGGGCGGAAGTGATTCGGCGCGCGTTGCGAATCAACTCTGCATCTTGTTCATCACTGGCCTGCCGAAGTTCCACCATGGCAGCATCTCTCTGTCCGAGATGCAGATAATTTAACGCTTGATAAGTGTTGAGCATCACGCGGTCGTATCCGCGTCCTTCATACGGTACNGACTCTAGGTTAACAGCCAACGCAGTCGCTTCTTTCGACACACGTATCTTGGCTTGGCTCTCGTAATGTCGCATTCGTTTTTCAGCTCGTTCAAACGCGTAGATACTTTCCTTAATTTGATTATTGGCACGCAGAGCAGCTCCCTGCTCCAGTAGCCAGATCACGCCGTCATGGGAGTCGCTTTTGTCGTAAACCTGCANGTTTGCCAGTTCGGATGCTTTTTGTACATTGCCAGCATTCCAAGCGCCACGGAATGCCGCCGTCTGGCGCTCATAGCTGGCGCAACCAGTCATTAGCAACAAGGCAATACCCAAATGGAAAANCCAGCGCATCCGCTAGAACGGTAGCGCCTGATCAATCTTCAGCCAACGCCGAAGCGGCGGTTTATAGAATGGAATCGAATATGAATTGGCAGGTTGGATATTGTTTTTCATCCTGTTTATCTATGAAAAGACCACACAATTGCTTTGCTAAGATATTGTAGCTGCCGGTGTCTCTGGTTGTAAATAGGCGTGCTGCGTTGTCCTGTACATGGCAGATTTCGGCGGTGGGAAAAATCATTGGTATTGACTTAGGTACAACCAATTCGCTGGTAGCGGTGGTGGATTCGGGCATCCCGCTGGTACTGGCGGATGGCCAGGGGCGACGATTAACGCCCTCGGTGGTGCGGGTGCCAGTCTCGGGCGACCCTGTTGTTGGCTGGGAGGCAAAGCATGCCCGCNCAGCGCACCCNGAAACGACCATCACGTCAATCAAGCGTTTTATGGGACGCCGTGGTAACGATTTAAATTCANGTCGAGAGACGTTGGGTTATCCTATTCGCTTCCAGGGAAATGAACCGGTGACGGTGCCTTTGCACGGGCATGAGTGGACACCGGAGGAAGTCTCGGCGAAGATTCTCAAGACTCTCAGAACTTTGGCCGAAGAGGGTATGATCGAGCGACCCGAGGCGGCAGTGATCACTGTGCCGGCGTATTTCAATGACGCTCAGCGCAANGCCACGCGAAAGGCCGGTGAGCTTGCCGGTTTGCGGGTGGAGCGAATTATAAACGAGCCGACAGCTGCTGCATTGGCATACGGCCTNAATTCCTTAAAGGAAAATTCGAAAATTGCTGTTTATGACCTTGGTGGTGGTACGTTTGACCTCTCGATCTTAGAATTGAACAAGGGGGTGTTCCAAGTCCTCTCTACGTGTGGCAACACGCGCCTTGGTGGAGATGATATTGNCCAAGCATTGGTCGTTTTTTTATCGGGACAGCTTCGACAAGCGGGCGGTCCGGATGCGTCAACAGATAACGGTATTGCTGTTCGCCTAGCAGAGGCTGCGGAGCAGGCAAAGATTCAATTATCGACCGAGATCAAAACGACCATTGCTCTGCCTTTTCTTACGCCACATTTCAGCTTTGAATTTGAACTTACCCGCGAGCAACTAGAACGCTTGGCCAAACCTGTGGTCACACGCACACGCGAGTATTGTCTCAAAGCAATAGCCGATGCAGGTTTGGCTGGGGGTGATTTGGACCAAGTGATACTCGTCGGCGGACAGACTAGGATGCCGTTGGTACGAGAGTTCGCCGCGATCGTGTTTGGCTGCGGCGATGGCAAACCGGAGCTGAATACCACCCAAAACCCGGACGAGGCGGTGGCGCTTGGTGCGGCGATTCAGGGCGGTATTTTGTCGGGCGATTTCAGCGATCTTTTGCTGTTGGATGTGACGCCGTTATCGTTGGGCATCGAGACGTTCGGCGGGTTAATGAATGTNATCATCCCTCGAAACACGACGATCCCGGTCAAGCGTGGAGAGGCGTTCACGACCGTGGCAGATTACCAAAAGGAGGTATTGATCCATGTGCTGCAAGGTGAGCGAGAAAAAGCGGCCGACAACTGGAGCCTCGGCAGGTTTACNCTGGAGTTCGAGCCGCAGCCAAAGGGAATAGCCAAGGTGGGTGTACAGTTTGAGATTGATTCGGATGGTATTTTGAATGTGCTTGCGCGTGACATCAAAACCGGCAACGAAAAGATCGTGGAAATGCGTTCTGCTGTAGATGTTGATGACAGTGAAGTGCAGCAGATGATCGAGGAGTCGGTAGAGCACGCCTTTGATGACATAGAAGAACGTCGATGGATCGAGGCCAGGCTGCGAGCCGAGCAGACCATCGATGCAACACGCAATGGATTGGAGGTATACGGCAGCGAGTTACCGGAGAAACAGCGCACCGAAATCAAATCGGCGATGGCCGAGGTGGCCGCGCTGTTCGCCAAAAAGGAAACAGGAGGGAAAATTTCGGCAAATTCCCTCAAGGAATCAAATTCCAGATTGGATTTAGTCACCCAACCGCTGGCCGAGTTGATGATGGATCGGGTGATGGAGCAGATGCTCGATAAACGCGGCATACTGCCGGATTAATTCGCCCCAGGCATCTTGATTTTGTCGAGCGAATCTTTGCGAAAAACATTGCTGCGCTTGTTAACATCGGCGCCGTCCACGTGGCGGATGTCGTCGTACTCCACGTCTTTCATTCGTTCTTCGGGGTTGGGGTGTGGCGCGCGCTGATTCTTGTTCAAAGGATTGAGCAGCACGATCACGCTGCGGCCGGCTTCGCGCGGCTTGGTGTCGCAGTGACCCCACGGTTTGATTTTCTCGAGAAACGCTTCAATAGTTTGAAGGCCAATATGTTTGGTGCGCAGTTCCTTGCCGCGAAAGCGGAGGATAACTTTTACCTTCATGTCCTCGCACAGAAAGTCGATCGCGTGGTTGAGCTTGAATGTAAAATCGTGTGGATCAATGTTTGGCCGGAGTTGAATCTCCTTAATTTTGGCCGTGCTGGAACTCTTTTTTTGTTCTTTTTTTAGCTTTTTCTGTTCGTAGGCATATTTGCCGTAGTCGGTAATTTTACAGACAGGCGGCTTTGCATTAGGTGAAATCTCAACCAAGTCGAGCTGTTGCGCCTTAGCCATCTGCATGGCATCTTGAATTGAGTAAACTCCGAGTTGCTTTCCATCNTCAGATAGGAGCCGTACTTCTCTGGCTCGAATTCTTCCATTTACGCGCTCTTTGGGTTCCCGATATGGGCGCCTCCCACCTCTGGGGCGGCTCAAAGCGCCCCCCCCATGCAGTATTTTGTCATAAAGAATCTGTTTTTTTGGCCCATCACCGGACGGGGCTGGAGCAAAACTATTTTTTGGTGGCTCCTTTGCAAGCCAATTATTATGAAAATGTCAGCAATCTCAATGCCAAGCGTTGTCCGTATAGCAGTCCGGGCTATCCCATATATAGTGGGGCTTGGCGGGAATAGTTTTGCGACCCAGCGGCCTGCCCGATACAGTCCTGTTCTGGAAGCCGCCATGTGTTTATTAGACAAAACATACGAGCTACTATGCTTGTCCAAGAGCGGTATGCTTTTGTTAGCCAGTCTGTTTGTTATTAGCCAAGCACGGGCGCAGTTGGCTCCGCCGCGGCCGCCGGCCAAGACAAGGATCATTGTCAGCGACGGTCGCTCTCTCGACGGATGGCGCGCGCCAACCGGTGACTGGAAACTGGCTAGGATAGCCAAACTGTCACCGGACAACCCAAAGGCGTTGGCATTAACAGCGGGAACGGGGTTGCTTGTTAATGGCAATAAAGGACGCACCGGCAACCTGTTGAGTAAATACGAACACGGTGATGTGATGGCGGCCATTGAATATATGGTGCCTCAAGGTTCAAATTCCGGAATTTATTTTCAAGGCCGATATGAGATTCAAATCCTCGACAGTTACGGCAAAGAGAAAGTCACTTTCGGGGACAATGGTGGTGTCTACGAGCGGTGGGCTAATGGCAAGGGATTCGGTGGCGCTTCACCAATCAGGAATGTGAGCAAGTTGCCGGGTGATTGGCAGAAATTCATCATTACCTTCCGCGCACCCCGGTTCGACAAGACTGGAAAAAAAATAGAGAATGCTCGTTTTGTGAAGGTGGTGCACAATGGCCAGTTGATTCATCATAACGTCGAGGTGACCGGACCAACACGTTCGGCTGCTTTCAACGATGAAAAACCCACCGGACCACTAATGCTCCAAGGCGACCATGGTCCGGTCGCTTTCCAGAAAATTGTTTTAAAGCCGGTCAAACTTGATTAAATGACAGGCCAAGCTCAAACCTAACCTGCATTCGATGGAAACCAAGCCAGCACCAACAACTTTCAAGGGTATTCTTCGCCATCTAGGTCCGGGGCTGATCATCACCGCCACTATTGTTGGCTCCGGGGAGTTGATCGCTACGCCAGCTCTGGCCGCCAAGGTCGGCTTTACCATGCTATGGTTCATTATTCTCGGCTGTCTGGTGAAGGTTTTTGTTCAGGTAGAACTGGGCCGATATACGCTCGTTACCGGTAAGACAACTCTTGAGGCAATGAATAGTGTGCCCGGCCCTAAATTGCGTGTCTCTTGGATGGTTTGGTTCTGGGTGGTGATGTACATCGGCTCCACAATGCAGGTGGCCGGCATGATGGGTGGTATCGCGAGTTTGGTTGTGGACAAGGCTTCCGGTTGGCATACTGGATTAATTGCCCTTATCGCTATTGTCTGCATGGTGATGTTACTTTCTGGGCGGTATCGGCTTGTTGAGCGGGTGTGTATTGCAATGGTAGTGCTGTTCACGTTTTTCACCATATTGGCACTTGTATCACTTCAATTTACAAAAGAGTTTGCTATCTCAGTGAGTGATATTGGTAGTGGGTTGACTTTCGCATTGCCGGAGGATTTTGCCATTGCATTCGGGGCTTTTGCTATTATCGGCGTTGGTACATCTGAGCTGATTTACTACCCCTACTGGTGCTTGGAGAAAGGGTATGCAAAAAACACTGGCAAAAATGACAAAACGATCGGTTGGCTCGAACGCGCCTTGGGCTGGCTCAATGTAATGCGCTGGGATGCATGGGTTTCGTGCGTGATCTATACGGGTGCAACGGTTGCCTTCTATTTGCTTGGAGCAGCAACACTCGCCAGATCCGGCAAGGAGATTACCAACGATGATGTCATTACAAATCTCTCTGCCATGTACGAAGGAGCATTTGGGGAATTCGGAAAAACAATTTTCAGCGTTGGTTGTTTTTGCGTCTTGTTTTCTACGGTTTTTGCGGCCACAGCAGCCAATGCGCGCTTGTTTGCAGATGCTGCATCAGTTTTCAAATTTAAAAAATATCATAAGGAGCATGAGCGGCATTATATGGTAAAAATTGGCGCTGTGGTTTTGTTAGTGTTGGCATTCATCATTTATGCGTCGTTTGGCAAACCAGTCTCGTTGGTGTTTATGGGAGCGTTTGCGCAGGGTGCACTGCTTCCGTTTTTAGCATTAGCCGCGATTTATTTTCTCTATACCCGGATAGATCGGAAATTACATCCCAGTAAAGTTTGGAAAGTGTTTCTCACCTTATCGGCAATTTGTATGGCATTGATCGGCGCCTACGGAGCATTTAATGCCGTTAAAGGAACTTTTTTATCCAAGGAGGAAAAAGCTCCGGCAAATGTTGAGGCTCCGGTCTCCACGAACAGCGAGCCCGAGGTGGTTGAACAACTCAATGATTAGATGGTGGTGACAGAGGAGTTTTTGAATGTAATCGATACCGGCGACTTACCCGGACTTGGCCCAGACCAGCGCACCTCTGTCAGGTCGATTGCCGAGCTCGGTCAGACGGTAAATGCGCTTTGCCTAAGTCCTTCGACCACGAGTCTCGCCCGCTCGGCAGCGTTGCTGTGGCATGATTACCTCGATGCATCGCACGATGTTTCCCAGGATCTACTTTCGGCGGATGGTAGTTTTCTGCACGGAATCATGCACCGGCGAGAGCCGGATTATTCTAATGCAAAATACTGGTTTCGCCGGGCAGGCGATCATTCCAGTTATCCGTTATTGGCTAGTCAGGTAGCGGCGTATCTCAGCGATACCGGTAACGAGGACCTGGCTAAATGCCTGGTCCCTGGCGGGCAATGGGATCCATTTGCCTTCGTCGATGCCGTGGAGTTATCTGTGAATACAGGCCAAAACATCAACGTCCTTCAGAATATTCAACGACTTGAGTTTAAATCACTCGTCACTTCTTTTCTCTCCTGACTTGGCCAAGCGCAAATGGCTGAAATCTTGACAGTCCTATCGGCAGTGTTGCCGGTATTTTTGATCACGTTTTTGGGTTACCAATTTCGGCGAGTCAATTGGCTTACCCGAGATGCGGATGAGAGTTTGATGCGGGTGGCGATGAATGTGCTGCTACCCTGCCTAGCCTTCAGCAAGATCAGTGGCAACGAGGCGATTCGCCAACCGGAAAATATTTGGTTACCACCGGTTGTCGGTTTCGGTTCGATTGCCTTGGGTATGGCAGTCGGATGGCTTGCTCGTCGATTCGCCACAGGAGAGTTAGGCCCAAAGGCAAGAACTTATGCCATCTCGATCGGTGTGTTTAACTTCGGCTTTGTCCCAATCCCGCTGAGCGAGTCGCTCTTTGGAGCCAACGCTGTGGCAGTATTATTCGTATTTAATGTGGGCACATTATTGGCGATGTGGTCGCTTGGAGTGGTGTTGCTTCACGGAGACTGGAGTACAGCTTGGAAGAAGATACTTAACGCACCTTTTCTTTCCATCGTGTTCGCGCTAATCGTGAATGCAACTGGATTTTACGTTTACATCCCTGAATTCGTTGTCAACTCCATTGCAATGCTTGGAGTTTGTGCCATTCCAATGTCCATACTAACGATGGGTGCTATGATGAAGGATTATATTGCCGAGTGCGAATTTAGGTCTGCATTTCGGGTTTGCTGGACGAGTATTTTATTGCGACTAGGTTTGCTGCCGATGTTGATGATCATCGTAATAAAGTGGCTCCCTTGCTCGATTGAGCTACGTCAGGTCGTTCTTATCCAGGCGGCGATGCCAGCGGCGATGTTTCCTATTTTGATTTCCCGTATGTATGGTGGTAACCCAGTAATTGCGACGCAGGTGGCAATCGCGACCACCTTGATCAGCTTGTTCACTATTCCGCTGTGGCTCAGACTTGGGGCGACATTTCTGGGACTGAAATTTGTTGGACAATAGCTTTCTTAGTGAAGCGTTCCAGCTTGAAGCGGCGCTGTTTATGGCGTAGTTCAGGCGCATGCGAGTTTTTTTGTTCCTATTGATAGGTTCGCTTTGCCTGAGCACCTCTACACCTGCAGATGAGTCAATTAAAGTAATGGCTTACAACCTAAGGTATGCAAGCAACAGCAAGCCAAACGCTTGGCCCGATCGTCTGCCAGTCATGGGCGAACTCATCAATAAAACCAATCCAGACATTATTGGGACCCAGGAGGGAAAGTTCTATCAACTTAAGGAACTGAACAAAAAAATCCCGCAGTATACTTGGTTTGGCACGGGGCGCGATGGAGGGAGCCGCGGAGAATTTATGGCCATTTTCTATAAGACGGATCGGTTTGAGATTTTGGAGTATGACCACTTTTGGCTTTCCGACACGCCAAACGTGATTGCTTCAACAACCTGGGGCCACAGCAATCGACGGATGGTGACATGGATTCGTTTTCTCGATCAAAAAACAAAAAAGCAGTTCTATTTTTGGAATACGCATTTTGATCACCGCGTTCAAACCGCTAGAGAAAAAGCTGCATTGCTTGTGAACAAAAAGGTGACTGCACTTGAGACCAAGCTACCCATTTTATTGGCTGGAGATTTCAATGCTTCTGCAGGCATGAACAAGGTCTATGACATTTTTGTAAAAGAAGGCGGCTTCACTGATACATTGCTTTCGGCAAAGAAGAAGATAAACGCCGATTGGAATACAATAAATGGTTTCAGGCCAACGCGTAAGGGTAAACGCCGAATCGACTGGGTGTTGGCAAAGGGACCAGTGTCAGCCATTGAGGCTGAGATTGTTCTCTATGACAACAGTAAGCAGTATCCAAGTGATCACCAGCCGGTTTCAGCAGTTATCACTCTTGAGTAACGTTTAGCCAAGCGGCATAGGCGTTGCCGCTATTCCTCCTCGAACTGGACGTTAATATTATTGTTTTCGAGTGTGCTGCCTTCGGCTTGGGCAAGACGGGAGAGCGCGGTGAGGTACTGCACCTTCGCATTGATTTCGGCGTAGCGTCGGCTAGTCAAGTCGCGTTGTGCTTGAAGGACCTGATAATTTTCGATCGCTCCTTCCTCGTACCTTTTTGTTTCGTTCTGAAGTGCAAGTTCGCTGCTGGCCCGCGCTTCGCGAGTAACAGCTATCTGCTCGAACCGGTATTCGGCGTCACGAATAAGTCGGTCAATCTCGAGCATGATTGATTGCTCCAATTCTTTGTATTGCAATATAGTTTGCTCCTTTTGTAGCTGAGCAGTTTTGTAGCTAGCCCTTGCAGAACGGTTGGGTATTGGGATGCTTAAGGTTAAACCTATGGAGTAATTTGGATAGTCGCCGCGACGAATATCCCGAAATGCTCTATCGAAACTAGCAGCTCTATTTATGAAAGGTGTTGAGGTGATCTGTCCGGTTACGGGGTCTCTAAATTGATAGGCTCTAATATCCCCATTTGGGTGTCTATGTAGGACATCAGAGTTGTCAGTTCCAGATAGTCCGAATGTCGCACGCAGATCAAGCTGAGGGTAAAGCTGGTTCTTATTAAACTTGAGTCGGATGTCTGCGTTTTCCAGAGAGATTTTGCTTTGAAGAATTTCAGGGCGTTGATTCATCGCCTTATCCCAGCTGTCGTTTCGGCTAAACACGGTCTGCACCGGGTTTAGTTCTTCGGCGGGTTCCAGTTCGGTGNCTTGGGCCGTAGCGAAGTCGTCAGTGAGAAGACGTTTGAGATTATTAACGCTGTCCGCATATCCATTTTTAACGGAAAGCAATGAGGCTTTCTGTGAGAAAACTTCTGCTTCAAGTTGGGGTAGCTGTGACTTGGCTAGGGTGCCAACCTCGGCCCGGCGTTTTTGGTTGCTAAAGTTCTGCTCGGTCAGTTCTAGCGTCTCCTCAGCGACTTTCACATTCTCTCGACTAGCGATTAGAGCGTAGTAAGCGAGTTCAACATTGGCGATGGTCTGCATGATCTGTCGTTTTACAGAAAGTAATGAGTTTTCGATCTGCTGCTTTTGCATCTTAATGTTCATGCGAGTACCGTCTATCCAAGCCCCCTGTAGGAGAGGTTGTGTAACTGATGCAAAAAACCCGGTGCCATAACTGCCAAAAGGGAAATCTCGCGAATCGCTACCTNTCGTTTCTGAAGAGTTAAGTCCAAGGCTATATCTCGTGCCGAATGGTGTCAGACCATTAAGGCCTATGTTATTGCGGAAAGAGTCAGTCTCACTCGAAGGAATCTGGAACTCGAGNGGGTTAACTCTACCTTTGCTTTCTCGGAAGCTATCTGTTCCTCCAAGGCTCAGTCTAGGGTCGTACGCNCCATAAGCTCCTTTTAGACTCAAACCTGCTATTTTCGGCTGGTAATTAGTGATGCGGAGATTGAGATTATTTTCGAGTGCAATCTGTATGCACTGCTCTAGCGTAATCTCGCCACTAGGAATTTCGGCGGTGTTGGCCGAGGCAAAAGCTGCTAATGCGCTGGTTAAACAAAAAATTCGTTTCAAAATCATTGGTCGCANAGGTTGCGGGATTTGCTCCACTTCGTCAATCTGCAGTAAAGGATGGCGTTTCATGACACTACGTTCTTCTTTGTATATTAGAAGAACAATACGCCCAAATAACCGTCAAGGTTTCAGGATTCGATAATAAAGCTCTGTGCTCCTGGGGGCATTCGAGTCAATAAACAAATTGACTGGCGGAGTGGCCGGCAGCAGGTCTGAGATGGTTACAAACGCTTGTCCAAGTACTTTGGCCCGTTGTACGCGGTACGATTTTCCGGACACACTTTGCCAGCGGATCTCTGTGCCAAGTTCGGTTCGGCGGCTTCCCGGCAGGAGGGCGAACACAGAGGTAGCGTCATCAGGATTAGTTCCGGCGACCAGTTCGTCGTTATCGCTTGCTCCGTCGCCATCGGTGTCGTTCGGATTGAGGTTAAGTGATACAATGTCAAATTTGTGTTTGTCTGTGTTCATGTGGTGTAACAGCAATACGGAGGGCTGGATACCCTTCCGTTTGGCCAAGCCGCGGTTGATGACGACGTTCACAGCTTTTTTGGCGTCGTGCATAACGGTGCCATCGAGTCCAAGAGTAGAGTGTACCAATGGTTGGGTCACGTCGTAGCGGATCAGCTGCGTACGGTCTATTTCAGGGTAGCCGTACTGTTCTGCGCCAAGGTTGAGTAAACGAAATTGAAACTCAGTATTTTCTTCGTCGAGCCCAAGCATTCCAGCCGGAACCGGTAAAACCATCACGCTGTTATTGAATGGTACCGTGTCGTATTCATCTGGCGGGAAAACATTGAGGTAACCGGCATCGGCGATGCCGCGTTCATCGCGTGGTACCCGGATTAGAATGGAAAGAAACACATCGTCTGCATATGCAGATACAGTAAGGTCATCCTTGAGCAGNCCGCCGTTGCTGCAACTAGCCAGTTCATGGTCGATCCAGCCGTTTAGGTCGGTGTCAATTTGCAGGTGAGGATCATAGAGGAAAGAGTGTGGGTTTGTCCAAGNCCCGGCGTTGGCGATGCCGAAGTAGAGTGTGGTATTTGCCACGGAGCCGACTTGTGGGTAGTCGGAGGCGACGCCGAAAGCTAATATGTCTGCGGCCAAGTCAGCAGGGTCGGTGAGTAGTTTGTTGCGCGGGCTGACGCCAGCCAACTCAAATACAGATGTCAGCGGCTTTGGATGCGCTGATTCACCTTCAATTGGCAGCTCAAGCGTCACGAGATCGTGAGCCGGTAGGCTTACTTGGGTTACGGCGGATTTGCGTGTGGCGGCAGAACGCACAACGGCATAATACGGCACACGTAACTTTTCGGCTTCGCTAGCCAGCACAATTTTGCCACTGACCTCGTACAGCCAACTCCGGGCGCGGTCGTTCAGTTTGGCCGGGGTGAGCGGATCTCCGGTGCGGTCGAATTTTGCCGGATCGGCGTGGAAGCGCACAGGCACTAATTCATGAGACCCAGAAGCTACAGTGACTTGTTTCACAGGCAGCTCAATTCCAAAGCCGGTTTCGGTGACGGTTTCCTCAATGCTCAGGGCAAACCGAGCACTCGAATCGCCNTAATTGGTCAACCGAATTTGCCTTGTCTCCTCCCATAGATCGGCTAGGGCAAGTGAACCGAGCGAAAGCGTGGTTAGCCCGTCGTTACTCTCTGCGATGGCTGTCGCGGTTGTTTTCACCGCCTTGCCCACGTCGAGGAATCCGGCTCCGGCGAGTGACTCAGGATAAGGTGTGCCGTCCTTGTGCTCCATTGTTTTAGCACTGTTGATGAGCAGAGCCTTAATTTCAGTGGCATTCCAGTCGGGACGCGCCTGTTTCACTAGTGCGGCCGCCCCGGCTACATGGGGGGTAGAAAACGAGGTGCCACTAAACCAGGCGCCGCCAGTGCCAGTGCCCATTCGAGCCGACTGAATAAGGTCTCCGGGGGCAGTAATTTCCGGTTTAAGTAGACTATTAGGGGAAGAAGGTCCTCGTGCGCTATGCGATGCCATACGATACGCTTCGCCTTCTCGTTTAGCNGAGCCGACGGCGATGACCGAACGCTCNACACCGGGTGAAGCGACAAGATAAAAGTTGTTATTGTTCGAGTTACCTGCACCGGAGACAACCAAGCAGCCCAGCTTAGTGAGGTGAGTGAATACTTCTGCTTCAGCCTCATGTTTTTCCTCGAGCCCAAGTGTTGAGCCGAGCGAGAGATTTGCGATGTCCATTCGGTCGGAGAAGTCATTGTCGCCGTTTGGATCTGCACACCATTCCAAAGCATCAAGAACTAGGTTTGTTGTTCCTAGNGCGTTGTCGCCGAAAATTTTGAGGGCAAAGAGTTTGGCTTTTGGCGCCACGCCGGGTCGGAGAAGAAACCCCGAGTAATCCATCCCTTCATAGTAGTCACCGTCATAGGGTTGGCCCTTTTTTGTCACGCCAACTCCTCCCAGTATACCCGCCACGTGGGTGCCATGGCCGTAACCGGAACGGTCCAAGGGGTCGCCATCCGGCAGCGGTATATCGTTCTCTCCTGAATAGTCTTTGCCGGCAAAATCCCAGCCGCCAACTTTTTCTGTTGGGAACGTGCCTTGCTCGATCTTTGTGGCGTCGTTGTTTTGATAGGCTTTTATAGTGCCAGGTCCGCCAAACATGGCGTGCGTGTAGTCCAGTCCGGAGTCGATTACAGCGATGCGAATGCCTTTCCCGTCGAAGCCAGTGGTGCGTGTTCCCCATGCGGCTTTGGCGCCGATGGCAGGCACGCTTTTCGCGGTGAGTGGCATGTATACCCGGAGCCGTTCGACCCTTTTCACACCGGAAAGCTTGCTCAAAGTGGCCCTTTTTGGAGGAGTAACGCGGATGCGCAAAGCGTTTACAAGCCGTGAGTGACGCCGTATCACCTGTATTCCGTCGGNCGCGAGCTGCTTGGCCAAGGCGACTTGTTCGGTGGTGATTCGTCTGGCCTGTCTAGCTATCGCTTGGTCAAGGGCGATGCCGCTGAGGCCTGTCTGCTTTTGATCAAGATAAAACGGAACCAGAGCCTTTTCTTCGAGTTGTAACAGTAGCGGCAGCTTTTTTGGGGTTTCGGTTGCTTTAGNCAATGACTGGCCTGCGGGAAGACAAAGAAGAAAAAAGATTCCCCAAACCTGAGTGTTCAGCAAATAGCGCATGAAATAAGTTCCGGCGCTTGATCAAGTGGAAGACGCCGACGCATCCTGTGCTGGCATATTCGACTTGGCAAGTTTCGTAGGGAATTGCGNTCTATTATTTGCATCTATTTTCAGGGCGGACTTGCAACCGGTTTTTCNGCTCTTTATCTTGCCGCNACCGTTTGCTGGAAAAGATGCGAACCGATCATTTGAAGATTCCATTTCACTTACCGAAGCCCTCTTTCACGCGCGGCGAACGTATTGATGACCGAGCCTGACATTACCCCGGAAGTCATCAAGGAACACGGTATCACGCCGGAGGAATATGAGCATATGCTTGAGATTCTCGGCCGCGAGCCGAACTATACCGAGCTCGGCATTTTCTCTGTTATGTGGAGCGAGCATTGTTCCTACAAAAACACCCGTGCNTTGCTGAAAACATTTCCGACTCGTTCACCCAAGGTAATCGTCGCGGCCGGTGAGGAGAANGCCGGGGTAATCGATATGGGCGATGGTCTTGGTGTGGCATTCAAGATTGAGTCCCACAACCACCCAAGTGCAGTGGAGCCGTTTCAGGGTGCAGCTACAGGTGTNGGAGGGATTATCCGGGACATATTCACCATGGGTGCCCGGCCGATCGCAAATATGAATTCGCTGCGGTTCGGAAGCCTCGAGTCACCAGCTGTGCGACGCCTGTTTCGNGGCGTGGTGGCCGGCATCNCCCATTATGGNAACTGCATTGGTCTACCCACGGTGGCAGGGGAAGTATATTTTGACTCCTCATATGAGGGNAATCCGTTGGTAAACGCCTTCAGTCTCGGTGTGTTGCGGCACAGTCAAGTTGCACGTGGTGCAGCCAAGGGCGTAGGTAACCCGGTGTTCTATGTTGGTCCCGCGACCGGTCGNGATGGTTTGGCCGGTGCGGCGTTCGCNTCACAAGATTTAACCGAGGAATCNGCCGAACAACAACGCGGTGCTGTNCAGGTAGGAGACCCGTTCATGGAGAAGCTCTGTATGGAGGCTTGTCTCGAGTTGTTGGCGACGGGTGCTGTCGCGGGGATTCAAGATATGGGCGCAGCCGGCTTGACCTGTTCCACCTGCGAGACGGCGGCCCGCGGCGGCACTGGCATCGAGATCGACTTGGCCAAGGTGCCGCAGCGTNCGCCAAATATGACGCCATACGAGATCCTGTTGAGNGAATCGCAGGAACGCATGCTTATCATCGTGCACAAGGGGCGTGAGGAAGAGGTTAAGCGGATTTTTGAAAAGTGGGATTTGCCTTGGGCAGAGGTCGGGCGGGTGACTGACGATGGCTTGATGGTGGTCAGGAACAACGGCGAGGTTGTTGCNTCGGTGCCGGCGGCTAAGCTTGCCGACGAGGCTCCGTTGTACCATCGCGATTCCAAAGAACCAGATTATCTACAACAAACCCGGTCGCTTCAGCTTGGGGATATCCCTGCTTTGGCTGAACCGAAGCAGACCTTGGCCAANCTGCTTGGTTGGCCTTCGATTGCCTCNAAGAACTGGGTTTACCGCCAATACGACCACATGGTGCGCGCCGGTACTGTTATCAATCCCGGTTCCGATGCCGCGGTCATTCGGGTCAAGGCCGACTCGTACCCGCCGCTGCCTATTGGAGAGCCGCAGGACGATATCCCAGACAAATACTTGGCGATGTCGGTTGATTGCAATGGAGTCCATGTTTACCTCGACCCTTATGAGGGCAGCAAAGGCACCGTGGCCGAGGCAGCTCGCAACTTAGTCTGCTCCGGTGCGCGTCCGCTGGGAGCGACTGACAATTTGAATTTTGGCAACCCACACAACCCGGAGTTGTTCTGGCAGCTAAAGGAAAGTGTGCGCGGTTTGGCCGAGGCCTGCGAGGCATTCGGCACGCCGGTGACTGGCGGCAATGTCAGCTTATACAATCAGAATCCCGCCGGGGCCATCGACCCGACCCCGACGGTGGGGATGGTGGGATTGATTGAAAAGCCGCAATACATTACTAGCCAATGGTTTAAGGATGAAGGCGATGCGATTGTCCTACTTGGGCAAGCGGTCGATGCAGAAGATCCGTTGCTTGGCTTGGGCGGTTCGGTGTTACTGCAGGTTGAGCATGAACGAAAGCAGGGNACACCNCCACCATGCGACTTAACTAAGGAAAAGGCTCTGCACGATGTACTACTTGGATTGATCGAAACTGGTGTGGTGAAGAGCGCTCATGACTGTGCTGAGGGTGGCTTTGCAGTGGCAGTGGCAGAGTGTGCGATTTCAGAATTGACCGTTCGGCAAATCCCGAGGCTCACCGGAGCGGAGATCGATTTGAGCGAGGTTTTTTGTGAAAGGGTGGATGCGTTGCTTTTTGGCGAAGCGCACGGTCGAGTGATCATCACCACCAGCGAAGCCGAGGTCGGTGCTGCAGTGGAGCGCGCGAAATTATTGGGCGTGCCGGCACAGCGGATTGGCACTGTGACCGGTGATGACACGCTCGGCATCAAGGTCGCGGACGGCAGTTTCACCTGGAAACTTTCAGACTTGCATAATAAATGGTGGAACTCAATTGCTTCATTAATGGATAGGGATTTATAGAGCCTTAAACAGAGTATGAACAAACAACAACCAGCTATTTGGTCCCACTCTGCAGTAGATTCCAACTTGATTGGGGATGAGCTGCGTGAGGAGTGCGGTGTGTTTGGTATATTCGGGCATCCGGATGCTCCTACTTTGGTTGCGCTTGGTCTGCAGGCTTTGCAACACCGAGGACAGGAGGCCGCTGGGATTGTTACTTTTGAAGGAGGGAAGTTTTATGCCGAGCGCCGGATGGGGTTGGTAAGCGACAGCTTCACGAAACCGTCGGTGATGAAGCGATTATTGGGCAACAGTGGTATTGGGCATGTTCGATACTCAACGACGGGTGAAACTGTGCTCCGCAATGTTCAGCCACTGTTTGCAGACTTGGCCGCTGGGGGATTCGCTTTAGCCCATAACGGGAATCTCACGAATGCGTTGACTTTAAGGAGGCGGTTAGAGAAATCTGGGGCCATTTTTCAGTCCACATCCGACACAGAAACTATCTTGCACCTGATCGCACACAGTTCCAAAAGTTCGACGGTCGACCGGGTGATTGATGCCCTTTATCAGATCAATGGTGCCTATGCTTTGGTCGGAATCGCAAATGATAAACTCATAGGAGTGCGAGATCCGTTAGGGATCAGGCCTTTGGTCTTGGGACAGCTAAACGATAGCTATTTACTGGCTTCTGAAACTTGCGCGTTGGACATTATTGGGGCGAAATTCATTCGCGAGCTTAAGAACGGAGAGGTGATAGTGATTTCTCCGAATGGTATCGAAAGCCATATGCCTTTTCCGAAAAGATCAGAGCGGCCTTGCATTTTTGAGTACATCTACTTTGCGCGCCCCGACAGTATTGTTGGTGGTAAAAGTATCTACGAGTGTCGGAAGGGATTTGGCCGCGAGTTGGCAAAAGAAAGTCATGTTGAGGCTGATATGGTAATTCCAATTCCGGACTCGGGTGTTCCATCTGCAATCGGATACGGGGAACAAGCCGAGATACCTTTCGAGCTAGGGATCACCCGAAATCATTACGTCGGTAGGACGTTCATTCAACCCAAGCAATCGATCCGTTCTTTTGGAGTTCGACTCAAGCACAATGCCAACCGAACACTTGTTCAAGGCAAGAGGATTGTTCTCATTGATGACTCAATTGTAAGGGGGACGACTTCAGTGAAGATCGTCCAAATGATGAGGGATGCAGGTGCCAAGGAGATACATTTTAGGGTGTCGTCACCGCCGATCACTCATTCGGATTTTTACGGGATTGATACTCCAACAAAAGATCAGCTTTTGGCCTCAAGAATGAGTGTATCTGAGATGTGTCAATATCTTGGAGCCGACAGCTTGTCATTCTTGTCTATCGAAGGGCTTTATCACGCACTAGGGCATAAGAACGGCAGAAATTCTGACAACCCGCAATACACCGACCACTGTTTCACAGGCGACTATCCCACCGAACTTGAGGATGAAAGCGGCGGGGAGTTGAATAACCAGCTTTCATTTCTCTCAATATCTGATCCTCAAGAGAATTAGTTCATGAGAAAGCTTTGATTTCAAGGCCTGATCCAACCTCCATCCATTTAACCAAAGAAATCTCCGACTAATTTAAAACTGAGTCACTAACAGATCTGTCGAAGGAGAGAACGGTCAAGTCAATCGGACTGTCGACGGAAAGACTCGGCATGAACTACTACAACTGAACTTTACCAGCGGATGTTTCGACCTTCTGTCTAAAAGTGTTTTCGTTCAATCGTTTGGATTATAGCTCAGGGGGCAGCCATGTGGCTAGGATCGGTTTACGGAAGAAAATCCAAATTACCGCAGCCAATGAGATGTAAGGTCCGTACGGGAGTCGTGCTGACCAGTCGCGCCGGCCGATCGCAATCAGCATAACTCCAACCACCGCGCCGACCACCGCACTAGCCATTAGTGAAAACAGCGCTCCTTGCCAGCCAACGAATGCGCCAATCGCTGCCATGAATTTTACATCCCCGAATCCCATTGCCTCGCGTGGTATCACCAGTTCATTCGTCTCTGCCTTGAGAAACGATACTGTATCAGGATGAAATGACTCTTCACCGATCAACAGCTGCTTGGGCGAGAGTGCTATGTTAATATCGGTGTAACAGCGGTCGATCAGTTCTAATCGCTTGGCGTGCAGGCGAATTGTATCGGAATTGCGAAAAAAGATCTCCTCATACGGTACGACTTCCTCCGGTAGGTACAATGCTGATTCGGTAAATGTAACTGATTTGCCTTCCTCTAGGGTCATTCGAAATTTGCCAAATAACAGCTTTCCAAGTTGCAGTACGGCGAATACTGATCCCGCTCCAACCAGAATACCCAACCCGCTAATCATCAGAGAGTCGGTTGGTTTATCGACGTCATTCAGTGCCGGTAATGCCGCGGAGATCAGAAATCCCGCTGCAACGCCGCCAAGCGTAATTTGATCCGGGATGATAAAATGTTCAAAGTCAATGAACGTCGCGACAATCAACCCCGAGAGCACGAAGCCCCATGTCACTGCTAGCAGTACTCCAGATGTGGTCTGCTCACCGAACGTCAACCAAGTCGACAAAAAAGCAATTCCAGTGAGCAGTTCGACACCGAGGTAACGTGGCGATATTGGCTCCGTGCATTGCTTGCATTTCCCGCGTAGCCAAAGCCAGCTCACGATCGGGATATTCAGCCTCCACG
>PBKH01000059.1 GCA_002721375.1 Verrucomicrobiales bacterium | reverse complement strand
AGGACAGTCCGGCCTCTGGTGCTCCGACGCTTTTAGCTACCTGTCCCAGCACATGGACAAGATGGCGATGATTAAGTCACTTTACATGGACTCTTTCGCCCATGGATCAGCCAACATCCAAATGAATTCCGGCCGCGTCCTGCAGGGCCACCCAGCCCTAGGCGCATGGATCGCCCACGGCCTTGGCTCAGCCAACAAAAACTTACCGTCATTTGTGGTGATGCTCGATCCNCGCGGNGGNCCCATCCCNGGCGCNGCCAACTGGNCNAGCGGNTANATGCCGGCCGCCTATCAGGGNACCGTCNTGCGTTCNTCCGGNAANCCCATNCTCAACCTCNCCTCNCNNTCCGTNCGTACTNGCNNGATGCANGGCGAGCGCATCGACGCCATCAACNCNCTNAANGGCNTGCACATCCGCAACCGTAAAGGCTATAGCGAACTCGCTGCACGNATCGCCAGCTACGACCTCGCCTACCAACTCCAATCCTCAGCCCCAGANGCTCTAGACATCTCCGGCGAATCGAATAAAACCAAAGAGATGTATGGNNTTTACGATAAAAAAGCAGATCACTCGATCGCTATTTCCCCTGCGCATTTCGGACGTCAGTGTCTTGTCGCACGGCGGCTTGTCGAACGAGGCGTGCGCTTCGTGCAACTATACTCTGGCGGCGGTCATCAGCAACAAAACTGGGATGCCCACAACGGTGTCGACGAAAATTTGAAGATACACTGCCCTGAGGTCGATCGCCCCATCGCCGGGCTNTTGACCGACCTCGATCGGTGTGGCCTACTTGATGAAACACTCGTCATCTGGGGTGGCGAATTCGGCCGACAACCGGTTTACCANGGCGGCAATGGCGGGCGCGACCACAACCCCAAAGGCTTTACCTACTGGATGGCCGGTGCCGGCGTCAAAGCTGGAACCGATTACGGAGAAACCGATGAACTCGGCCACGAAGCAGCAGTCAACCGGCATCACATCCGTGACCTGCATGCCACCATTCTCCAACTCATGGGGCTAGATCACGAAAAACTCACCTATCATTACGGCGGACTAAACCAGCGACTGACAGGTGTCGTCCCTGCTCACCCAATCTCCCCTCTCATCGCCTAAATCTATTGCTTNGCCATCTAAGCAGACCNAAAANCCAGCCGTTTNGGATATGATTCAGCTTTTTTATGCAACAAAAAGCTTCTAATTCTTTGAAGCCTCAGCAACTTCCTTGAATGCATTTTGAAGTAAATCTTTTGTCACCTTAGCAGGGCTCCAAACGTCGTGAAATTTTTGAAACGTATCTAAAGTGAATTCAGGATACTTACTAAGAAGCTCTTTATAGTATTTTTTAGCCGTATCCCTTTGATTATTTACCCAGTAAAGAGCTAAGGCTCTGGCCATATGAAATTTATTCGCAACGCCACATTTCAGAGCATACTGCAACGCCTTTTCATACTCATTATTTGAAATGTAATAATTTACGTATCCATAATAATACCAGCCTTGGGGAGTTTCATTATATTTTAAAGCTAAGTCGTTATATTTTTTACCTAATTGCAAATCTATCCCCGTTGACAAATAAAAGCTCCCAACTGAAACCAATACAAGTGGTTCATATGGATTCAATTTAAGCGCTGCTTCAGCTTGCAACTTGCAGGCAGTAAAATCTTTTTCGTACCAAGATATCCAAATCTGCTCGATTAATGCAATTGCATTGCTTGGGTTTAACTCAATAGCTCTTGATACGGATTTCTTGGCCTTTGCCAAAGCACCTGGAATAAGATTGTATTCGGCTCGAAGGTCCTCCAGATAAACCTCACTCAAAATAGCGTGAGCTGTCGAAATATCTGGATTCATCTTAATGCATTTTTCCAAATACAAAGTTCCTTTAACAGTTACATCTTCCGTTTGTTCTTCCCATACAGCCTTACCGAGTTGCAGAAGTTCCATTGGTATTAAATCTGCTTCTTTTTTCACTAACGCCTTCGCCAAAATATCTCGATGAATAGCACCATCGTGACCGGCAATGTGAGCCGCTATCAGGCCTGTGGCCTTATCGATGAAATCACCTTCACCTTCGATGTCGCTTTCCTTAATGGTTTTCGACCAAAAATTACGGCCATCTTCTACATTTAGTAGCTTGGCGGTAATCCGGTTTTTGTCTCTGTTAATAGTAGCTTGCAGGATGAATTCCGTCTTCAGTTTCTTTGCAATAGCTAGTAGTTGCTGTGTGGTGACATCAGGGGAAACTGCTTCCCCTCTCTCCACCCGGTAATCCTTAAACCGAGTTAGCTTAGAATCGAGTTCATCACGCAACTCCCGGTTGGGTACTGATACCCCCTTGCTGGGCTCATCCTCATACATCGTCACAAGACACAAATCCGTCGTGGACTTGTATTCTGTTTTGCTTAGCTTTTTCGGTTCAGCTTGTTTGGAGCCAATTTTAGTTTCGCCGCCTGATGCAGAAATAACCTCGTTCAGCGCTGANACTAATTGGTCTCGACTCTCTGGTGGCCGAGCCCAAATCTCATGTTCTCTAGCGTAGCCCTCCATGGAAAAACTAGGATGTACTACCAATATTTCATTATAAAATTTCAGTGCCGTATCCTTTTCACCGTTGATCCAATGCAAAGCAGCGATATTCCCCATTCCTAATGATTGATCATTACTTTTTATCGCACACTCCAAAGCCTTTTTATTGTCTCCTTTGGTCATATAATAATTAATGTATGCCCAATAATACCAACCTTGAGGTGTTTCATTATACTTTAAGGCTTGATCAAGATACTTCTTGCCGACCTCCAAATCTTCCCCTGTACCGGCCAGAAAGGAACCCGCAGAAACCAAGACTAAAGGCTCATAGGGGTTTGCTTTAAGAGCTTCCTCAATCTGCAGATTGCAACTGGTAAAATCCTTTTCGTACCATGAAATCCAAATCTGTTCTATCAATGCAATCGCGTTACTCGGGTTCAATTCAATGGCCCTCGCCACGGATGCCTTGGCTTTGCTCATGGCATCCTCGATCTTGTTGTAGTCGCGACGGACATCCTCCAAATACACCTCACTCAAAATCGCGTGTGCTGTTGAGATATCCGGATTCAACTCTATGCATTTTTCCAAGTATCGGGTACCAGCTACAGTCACATCCTCGGTCTGATCCTCCCACGTCGCCTTGCCCAACTGGAGTAACTCCATCGGTATTAGTTCATCCTCCTTTTTTACCAGAGCCTTTGCTAAGATATTCCGATGGATAGCTCCGTCGTGCCCAGCGATGTGGGCAGCAATCAGACCGGAGGCTTCGTTAATGAAATCGATATCACTTTCGATTTCACTTTCGCGAATGGTTTTTGACCAGAAATTTCGTCCGTCTTCCACGTTCAGAAGCTTGGCATTGATCCTGTTTTTGTCGCTATTGATGGTCGCTTGCAGGAGAAAATCTGTGTCCAATTCCTTTGCCACTGCGAGTAGTTCCTGTGTGGTGGCATCTGGTGAAACCGCTTTTCCTTTTGCAACCTTGTAATCCTTGAACCGCGCCAGCTTGGCGTCAAGTTCCTCACGCAACTCACGGTTTCCCTCGGACACTTCTTGCCCAAATCCGGTATCGCTTACCGTAACGATGCAGAGGTCGGTGGTTGATTTGTAGGCTTTTGCAACTGCCGGCAGTTTTTCCGCTCCCGGCTGCAGTTCATCCTTCATGAAAAATAAAGCCAGTACAGCCAGCAGCGCCACGGATGTCGCAATTACCAATGACGCCTTAGAAGCCGGCTTTGTTCGTTGGGGCGCACGCGAGATGGTTGATGCCAGTGGCGTCGCTTCGACAGAATCGACATCCAGATTGCTGAGCGTCCTTAGGATATTGTCNATCGTCTGCTGCTCATGGCTATTCTGGTGAATCAGGTGCTGGATCCCGGCAAGCTGATATTTCATCGCAGCCGGGATCGGTGCATCCTCAAGGAACACCGGCAGTATCTGCTTGCGCGCCTCTGAGGCGAGAGCAAGTTCCTTGGTGACATTCTCTGACTGGAACGCCGNCCCGCTGGCAAACAGAATGAACACCTTGCAGCCCTCAATCGCGTGGACGATCTCCTGGCTCCAAAGTTTGGCACCGTGAATACCCTCCTGATCGATCCATATATTGAGGCCCTTTTCGCGCAATTTTTCCACGATCGGGATCACCTGTTCCTGATCCGACCGGGCATAGCTAACGAATATCTGAGGAGTCATCGGGATGCGTGGTTCCGAAATGCGCCGAGTTTATTTTTGGGAATGCTAAGGAAGGCTTTAGTTTTGGCAAGATTGAAAGACAGTGCNCACAAACTGAAATGATTGGTAAGCGCAAAAAAAGCCAAGCCTGTAAAGGGCTTGGCCTGAATCAAAATCTGTACAAGAACTAGTCGTTAAGGCGCCAAGTAATNCGGCCNTTGTCCAAGTCGTAAGGAGACATTTCCATCTTCACCTTGTCACCAACGGCTAGACGAATCCAGCGCCGCTTGCGCATTTTCCCGGCAATGTGAGCTAGTACTTCGTGGTCATTTTCCAGCTTCACCCGAAACATTGTNCCAGGGAGAACCTGACTTACGACCCCAACTACCTCGATTTCTTCGCCACCTTTTGCCACTGGAAAATTAACAATCCGAAGNTTTTCCAGTTGTGATTTCTCGAAAGTCCCAAATGGATCTCGGCATCAAACCACTTTCACTCCGGATGCCTGCATTCCCTTGCGGCCCTCGGTCTCCTCATACTCAACGATGTCCCCCTCTTGGAGTTGGCCACCTTCTACTTCATTGATATGAACAAATAAGTCCTTACCGCCGCCTTCCGGCTCNATGAAGCCGTATCCTTTTTGATCGAAAAATCGAGCAACTTTACCTTTAGCCATAATCTTTTACTTTTTGTTAAAAATGCATCCACTTCGGANGCAAGGCAGCGAGGGTGCCGCAAAGTTTACGATTGGCAAGAAAAATAAGGGGAATAATTAAAAACCTAACATTGTGTTTTCTTTTATACACTATCGGTGTTCCTTCGGTGTAATGCCGCAATGAATGCCTGCCCCACCAAGGCACCAACCCGCTTGCCGGACAAGCCGTCAACCATGTCAAAAGTCACTCCNCCTAGGATTGACCGCCGGTAAACCACAAGAAATGGATACTGGATCACTTGTTCAATTGTTGGAACTTGACCAAATGTAACGCCCGATGGAAGCACTCTAGCCATGCGGAGCGTGTAAAGATAATCCCGCGCTATCTCAATGGTTTCCTCTTGGTCGAGAGGGTATGGAAATTCGTTNACTGCTTCTGGCCTATCGGTTCTGGNCAGGTCAGCACTGTCCATTTGTCGAGCCAATCGTGCGTATCCATCCACAAGNATGAAGAATCCATTCTGCAATCCATAATCTTCGAGTCTAAAACGCAGCAGACAAAAAGGAAGCCAGATGGTTTCAATTTTAAGTGGCTGATGGCAACTGAATAACCGACGAAAAACACGCCTCGTCAAACCCGGGCGAACAACCGACTGTGCCCTAGCCGGACTGACAAGACACTCCACCCNCACGGCAGGAACCCTAATCAACGNTCGGCCTCTTTGTCTTTTTTTGAAAGTCTGCAACTCAGCAATAGACAGNCANCTCCNATCAATNCCAACAGTGTTGCAGCCACCGCATTTACTACTCGACCAGCTGCTGGTTGCTCATAAAACAGAGCCAGATAAAGCAGCATGCCGAAACCAAGAAAGCACCAACTCATAAATCTCAGGCTAACGGCATCGCGCTCATGATGACCGCTGCCCCTGTCTTCGTGGNTNCCTCCCTTTCTTGAGTTCATAAATTCACACAAAAAGGTAAATCAAAAGGTAGGGAACAAGCAAAACGGGAATCCAGAACCTTAAATCCCGCCAGCGCGAATAGTNGGGGCTACCAAGCAAAACATACTCCCTGTTAAGGAACANCGACCAAACCGTTCCCAGTACTATATACGCGCAGATGCTGAACCGCCAGACAGGCGGCGGGAATGAATCGATCACAGCATGGAATGCGTCTACAGCCGGCTTAAGTAATGGCACCAAGTATTGCTCTAGAAAATGGGTTAAATTTTCCATGACTATCCGTCAGAATTAATGCGTTGTTTTAAAAGCGNCTGCGTTTCCTCATCGCGGACAACCTCACCAAAAACTAGTCCCCGGATTTGCTCTTTTGAAGGGGAAGGCGTAATTAAGCTAACAATCACAGTAACGATCAGAGCAAACACAAACGCCCAAAANGCCACATACAANAACGGATCCTCTGACGGAAAGAGCTTGTCTCCCACTAAACTCAGACTACCGGAACACATCACCCCGAGTAANAATCCGGCGAANCCNCCNCATGCATTGGCCCGNCGCCAGAAAACACCCAGCAAAAGAACGGCGAGTGTCGGCCCTTGGAATAGAGAAAACAATGTCTGCATAGCCGTATAGATGGTTTCGAACTGATTGATGTATGGTGCCAGNAATCCCGCCGTGACGATTAGAACGCCCGTCATAGCCCTGCTCAAAAACAGGCAATGACTATCGTCGGGGGCCTTCCCCGACAAGACCCGTTTTGCTGGCTTGTACCCGTCTGAGATGATGATCGTCGTGGCGGAATTAAGATAAGAATCTACGCTAGACATCAACGCAGCAAAGAATGCAGCAAAGACCAAACCAGCCAAGCCGGGAGGCAGCAGTTCCCGCACGAGTTTCGGAACAGCCTTATCTGGATCATCCAACTCCGGATACAAAGCAAGAGCGGCCAAGCCGGGTAAAAGAACTAGGACAGGAATTAATAACTTTAGAAAGGCAGCCAACAACATCGATGCCTTGGCGTCCCACTCGGAACGTGCGCCCAGTACTCGCTGAATAACCGCCTGGTTGCTAGAAAAATAGGCGGTCGACAAAACAATCCCCAAGCCCAATAGCATTCCAGACCATGGATACGGAGTGTCAACCTGACTCGAGATCAGCAGTTTGAAGTGATGATCGAACTGCGGGCCCATGGCCGAAACGGTTTGCATCAGATTCGTCCAGCCGCCTATCTCCCAGAGGCTTAATGCCAGTAGCGTGCCTGCTCCAATAAACATAATTACCATCTGCATGGCATCAGTCACTACGACTGCCGCCAACCCTCCAAGCACGGTATAAATACCCACCACAAAAACGGTCAACCAAATCGCTGTTTGATTGGAGATTCCGAGTACCGTATTAAGGAACAAAGCCGAGGTCCACAACATGATAGCCAACATCGACAAAAGAAAACCAAGCCAGATAACAGCCTGAAAAAAACGCACTGCCGAACCGTACCGCCTGCCTAGAAATTCTGGTAACGTGCAGACGCCGCTGCGCCAATAGAACGGCACAAAGATGAATGCAACGATCACCATCGCAGGCACAGAACCAAGCCAATCGAAATTAGCCTGAGCCAAGCCGTACTTGTAGGCGGAACCTGCACCGGAAACCATATCGATCGCCCCAATATCGCTGACCACAATCGACATTCCAATGGCCCAAAACGGCAGTGACTTCCCAGCCAGAATGAAATCGCCCGATGATTTGACATAACGACTGAAAAGATAGCCTAACACCAGCACTGCCACGAGATAGGCGACAATAATGACTGTATCGATAGGGGTTAAAATACTCTCAGCCGCTTCCATCAGGGTAACTCAAAGGTGCGGATTTGCTGGCTTGTGGTCAGCAATNATNGCCGCGTTTCGCTCATCATTATTGGTATTGCTGCTCTGATACAAATCAGGTGGTTTGCCTNCGGCGTATAACATCTCAGTGGCNCGGCATGCAACCATTTGCAGGATCAAACAGCCGGTGATACTAGAGGCTGCCCCGATGGACAAATCACCGTCCGACACCGAAACGCAGGCGTCTCCTTCCACACCACAGTTGTCGATCATCAGGTCCACCACATCGCCTAACCTCTGGCCACTGGAATGACGAGAGGGCCAGCGGGCACTGTGCCCAGCATTCAGCACTGCNATAGTCCTCACGGATCGTCCCTTTGCCTCNAAAGCCAGTCCGATAGGACAAGCATTCCTGCCTGAGTTTGACGCAACCACCAACAAATCGCCGNCGCTCATCGGGTATCGCTGCATCAACTCACGCACCACCTCCGGATCTCTTTCTGCCAAAGTGGAACCAGAAGCACTCTCGTGCAGCATGAGCGGAGAGTAAAGCATCGGGACAATCTTTGCCAAGCCACCGGCACGATAAAAAAGTTCCTCNGCCAGCATGTGCGAATGGCCCGTCCCAAAGATATAAACCAAACGCTCGGCTGCAATGGTATTGGCGAACCATTCAGCCGCTGTCTCAATAACTGACAACTGCGAATCCTCTATTTCATCNATCTGNNCCTTAACCCTCTGGAGATATTTCTCGGCAAGATTCATGATGCNCTCTCAGNCAAGCGGGAAGCCGCAACTGGCACATAGCTTGGATCGATGATNTTCAACGCCATCAACGCCGCACCCTCGGCGGCCGGCAGGCTCGGCAACTTAACGGATACCGANAACTTGGTAAGTTTGGTCAACTCCGCCTCGAACGCAATTCGAACCTTATCGTTGTTCATTAACACCGAACCACTCATATGAACCACCTTGGACTGCTTAACCAAGTTCGGTNCAGCCAGCAACGGAACGCAAAGATTCGCCAAATTCCCACCGGCCCGCTGGAGTATGTCCAGCCAGAAAAGCTGCCCATTCAAGTCACTTTCGGCTAAAAACCGGCTAAGACCGGCCAAGTTCCTAGACGGCTCGACTCCAGTATAAATCTCGGGGATCAATTGCTGAAACGAAGTGATTCCAAAATATCGGCAGATCAAATCGGTCAACGCCGAAGGGGTTTCCCCGTTGCATGACTCNTTGCTGGCGAAGAGCAGCACCTCATTAGCNATCCAACGCGCGCTTCCCGGGTCGCCGCCGACTGCCGGCCCCAACCCGCCGGTAGTGCGACATCGCCCGAGTTCATCCATGGCTGCGGCAATGGATCCAGTGCCAGAAATAACCATCAACCCAGGCGCACCAAGTGTCGCCCCGAACAAAGCTGTGACAACATCGCCGACAACCGTCAACCGCTCTGCAGGCAAAAGCTCGCCACATAGGCGATCAGCCCTAGCATTATCAAGCGACATGAATAGCGAGGCTGTGCCGACAACCGTCTGCGCCGCGGACAAATTCAAACCGTAATCCTCTCGGAACGGCTGAAGAATGTCANCTAATGACTCCTCAAACGTACCCGGCGATGTCGTGTTTAAATTCAAAGGCCCGCCGCTTACCTCACCGAGTCGTTCGCCTTCGACAGACACAGCAACCGCCCGACTGCTCGTGCCGCCTCCNTCAATGCCGATAACAAAAGACGATGACATCACCCAGTGACAGCCCCTTGATTGAGNCNTTTGCCCAAGTAAATGGCTTCATTCTCCCCGGCTCCATCACGAGCCAATTCTTCGAAACCTAGCTTCAGATAAAAACCGTAAGCCCGCTCGTTTCGCGCGCTCATGCCCAAGTGCACGCCAGGTGATCCATTGGCTTGAATCAGCGAAGTGACTTCATCCACCATTCTACCACCAAGCCCTCTGCCCTGCGCCCTGGGTACGAGATCGATATGCAGATGTGAAGGATATCGATCATACGGTTCTGGGCAGTAATAATCCGGNTGGTGGTACAAATGGTATACCTGTTCCAGAGGAGACCACCGCAACGGATCACCNACTGGCTTAGGNTATCGCTTAATCAAGCTAGGCCGCCATTCCTGCTCATACCGCTCATACAACTGCCGAGAATCCATCGCCCCAAGGCAGTAACCGCAGACGCCTTTTTCATCTTCCAGTATTAGAGCCAATTTCGGTTCGAACTCAAAATATGGACCCACGTAAATTCGACCCAGTGCATCAGGATCGGCTACGTAAAGGGCTTCCCCATCATCCCCGTGATCCCCAGTTTTGAGGCAGACCCAATAGGCTGCCTCCCGATCAGCGTTAGTTGCTTGCCTTATATTAAATGCAATGGACATCGATCATTAATCACTCGCCATTTGGAAGTAGCACCCCGTCATCCCCAAACGCAAACAATTGCTGCAACCTACGGACCAATCCACCCCGATAGGTACCCGGCAGATAGTTCCCAGAACGAAACGGTTCGGCCTGTNTTTCTCCACCATCCAGTTTCCAGTCCATGTATTGCCCTATCATTTCCAGTTCCTCTCGCAGTTCCCAAACTTGTCGGTTCAATGCATAAAACAATTCCCGACAATGAATCTCTGTTATTTTCCGAGCCAACTCCACGGTCTGATTAATGCGTTTACGCAGTCGGTCCTCCCTATCACCCCACTCATCGGGTGGTTTTCTAACAATGCAACGAACGTCATTAAANAGTTGTTCNGCGAGTCGTCCCTGCTCGTGCGGAAGATAATAAGTGTCGCCGAGAAGCATCAAGTCGTCGAGGCTTACACTGTCCTCACTCACAGTCGAAAAACGCGGCAACCAATCCTCAAGTGCCGCCTCGTACGCGCTCCGGCTATCCCATGAACCTCCTGCAACCAAAAAAGCAGCTAACGTCTTTATGGCCACGAAGTTGGCCTCGAACTCGCAATTCGGNTTTANTAGAATNCCATCAACATCGCCCCGAAGTTTTGATGATCGTCCGGAATATGGCCCGAGAAAAANCCGGGTCATGTCGTAGTCGTTCGCGTGCAGATTGTCCCAAAGAACCGGCCTACGCCTGACCTGTTGTTGCAATGCCTCAATGCTCTCGGAGGTAATCTCTCTGGAGATAATTTCTGGTCCGGTCCAGAAAATATCTATACCGCTCGCCAATTGCTGGCCGACCTCCTCCAAATAGACTTTTCCTCCGAGCTGATTGTCTGCCATTCGTTGGCAGTATGGCGTTGGACAAAAAATCAAACGCCCACCCAACTTGGCCAGATGCTCGCTATATAATACGTTCGCAACCTGNCATTGCGCCATGGCCAAACTGCCAAATGCGTCCCTGTCTGCTTCAGCCATCTCATCCGGAATATCATCAAAAAGTATAGCAAACGAACGGCATCCAGCCTCAATTAACTGCCCAAATCGCTCATGNAAGCGCTCAATTTCATTCGGATNGGAGTAGCGAATTGTTAGCCCTGGAGCGATCCCATAAAAAAAATCGACACCACGATCTCCACACGCTNCAATCAGTTCGCAAAGCTGTTGCATTTCGTTGNAATTGTAGGAATCNCGCCATAATGCACGGTGCTTCAGATCGTCCTTCGGGCAGTACAAGTATGTATTAAGCCCAAGTTGCTGCATTAGCTCCAGCAATTCTAGACGTTGTGACTGACTCCACGGTCTCCCGTAAAAGCCCTCAATAACCCCCTTGAGAAATGAACGATCAGACTTCTCCATCAGCTACCTTGCGACTCATTTCTTGTTACCTTTCAAATCTAGNATTCGTCGGATTGACACTCGGACACCTTACCNACAAAAGCCAANCGAACCAATCGAAGAAGCACATAAGACNTCAAACGAGTGGACCACTCCTGGCCTGACGATGATTGAACCAATAAGCTACAAGCCAAGCGACAGCGATCGTGCCGCCCAGAATAAGGAANGCCGCCCACCCGCTGTGGTCCCAGTAAGCCTTGAGCCCAAGTGCAATGAACGAAAATGCCGCAATTGTATTCAGCAGAGTAAGGAGAAGTGGTGTCTTAAACGATTCTTTTAAATGCCGCCCATCGGCCCAACAGGANAGACAACANATTATCCCACAGGCCAGCACGCCCGTAAACAGATTGGCCGGAGTGAGAACGGTAATCAGCGCNACGGGCTTTTCNGCACCGGTAATTTGCTGCCAAACGAGATTCCCTCCCAGCACGAACAAACCACCAACACTCACCCACAGGATGGTAATGCGCCTTGTTTGAGTTGGAACTATAGCCGCCAAGGNACGNGGGAAGACGTTTTGAAGCTCACGCATCACCGCAGGTGCCACCTCAATTGTCCCATACAATGTCCCGAGCATCGCCAGGAAAGCGCCCNCAAAATAAAATGGACGTAGCCACGGCGAGGTGGCCTCGACGAACGTTGCCTGAAGGTTTAGCAAATTATTGCCGTCTGGAACCTTTTGTATCTGACCAAGGATCTCGGAACCACACGCCACGAACACGGCACTAAAGAGCAGCACGANGACAAAGCTGAGCGTGCAGTCGATCAGCGGCGCGCGGCACCATTGGCGCAACCGNAGACANGCCTCATCATCATGGATGTCNACNGGNACAGGGGTCGGCTGACCTTTGGACGCCAAGCCCCACTGCTTATCGCGTAGATAGGTGATGTAGGCGAGGTAATCGTAACCTGAACCTCCGATCACACCAACGTAAGTACTCAGTTCAACCCAGACAGGTCGCTTGGCAATTTCGGGATATGCCATAATCCATTCTGGATAATTNGGGGGGGATACATTAGCAAATCCAGCCAANATCTCGACCCAATCCGGACGAACCAGAAACAAAGACACNGTTACAGCGAGNAACATCAACAGNACGAACAGTAATTGAAATTTCTCCAGCCGATTGTANCTTCCAGTAAGGGCCAATGCAGCCACACCGATTAGAATGGCCATCCCAAAAAGGAGATGAGTTCCGATACCATTCGATTCCGAATGCAACAGCGATGAGATCAGCGTACCAAGTGTNCCCGCGTGAAAACTAACCCAGATCGGAAAAGACGCGATAGCTAGNAGAAGAAAGGCCACCGGAAGCCATCCGCACGGCCCTGGAAGTTCTGCCCATCGCTGAAACGGATGCGCTCCAGTCAGNACCATATGCCGAGCTGAGNCAAACACCAGCGCCCACTTGAATAAACAAATGATTAAAAACAGGCTCAGNAGCTGGTAGTCGAATAACGCCCCGCCCCGCGAGGAAAAAATCAGTTCACCCGAGCCGATCGTAAGCGAGGCGATTATCGCCCCAGGCCCGAAAATTGACAGCCACGAAGCCGGATTTCGAGAGGTCAATGCAGCTATCGGTGTCCTGCAAATGCCCATGGTTACACTTCGACCATTCAGTCCGCTGTAATGAATCCGTGATAAAGCCCCATGTAGTACGGAAGAGTGTAGACAGCACCTGAGCCAATTGAGCGGCCGCTGCCTCCGGTGTCCAGCACCCACGGGCTAGCGTTCCAATGGTTGAAATAACGCTCGTCCACCGGCAGAACTTTGCCGTTGTTCCTATACCCTTGACCTCCAATCTTGTCATCGTAGACATCGGCCCAATGGTCGGAAAATAAGATCAAATCCTTTCGTTGACTGTTGGTATGCCGCCAGTTGAAACGGTCCAGAGGGAACCGCTTAAGCGTTTCAATGGAATCGGCAAGCCATGTCTCCCATGGCGACAAATCAAACGTCCCCCAAATTGTCGTATACTCAACTCCTATCGCTTGCGAGGCGAAACAGAAATTGAAGAACGGATTCATCTCCGGTTCCTCCTGCCGCCACGAGTTGGCGAAGGAGGCAAGGTACATTTTTTTGAGGACAGGATCGGACTCGTACTTGATCAAATTGTAATAGGCCATGAAGGCCATCTCATCATCGGACTGATTGCCAGAGCCGATGCCGCGTTGATACTTAGGCCACATGATGTTCGTGTGGTAAGCGTGCTCTTCTCGCAACCTTCGGGCCACATTCCGATATTTGCTATCGCCCGTCATGTGATATGCAACGTTGAGGTACGAAAGGATACTCAGAGACTTCAGTCCACGCTCCTGGTGCCACTCTGGATCGTGATGCAGGTCGCGAGGGCCATACNCCGCCCACCGTGTTTTTCCGGCGTGATCGTGCATGCTGAATTCGTGGCGGATCAGGTGATCAATGTTTGCCCGCACAATCTCTCTAACGATNCTTTTTTCCTCCTCAGCTTCGGCGACAAGGTCGTANTAGAGCGGGTAGAAAAAATAATGGCCGTCCAGTTCATCAGAACTAGTGTCGCTTTTCCAATAATAGCGGCCGTCTGCCGACTTGGGCCATCGGGGCTCATACACGCGCCAATAACCATCCCGTTCCTTCTGGAACTTCCGTTGGCCCTCCAATGTGTAACCGCCGGTGTTAGGATCCCGCCCAGCGGAGGTCGGCAGCACGGTTCGCGCGATGAACCCTGCAGGCGGTTCATGCTCAGAACCCTTCGGAACCTCACTCAGAAAACGCAGTGCTTCAAACGCACGCTTAGCTCGTCGCTTAGCCAATGGATCCTTGGTTGCGCCATAAGCAAAGCATTCCCCTGCCCCATACATACTCGTCCACAAGCCGTCGTTGTCGCTGTCAGCCAATTGAAGGTTCTCTTTCCTCCCCGCAACTGGCGCATGCGCCTCAATGACATAGCCGTACTCAGTACGGCGATGATGNTTGTCAATCTCCTGCTCNTAATATTTCGCTTTCTCNGCGAGAGTCATACTCTTGAAATGAATAAAAGACAGTCCACCTTCCGTAGCCACCCAGGCGTTACCGTCAGTATCCACAGAAATATCGCGTACCGCGTCACTGGGCAACCATCGCTTGCCTTGTCGATAAGCCCAGGTTGAACCATCAAACCGGATAGCACCGATTGCTGTACCGAACCAGACCGCGCCATCCGNTGCCGCTGCCACAGCGGTCAAATCGTCATAAGGCAGTCCTTCCTCGCCAGTGTAAAGTGTCCACTCGCCTTCGGCATAACACCCTACACCTTGACGACTAGCGAACCACAATCGNCCTCGATCATCGTATGATACTTTAACATTTGTCGGTGCCCATCGCCTTTGACCATGAGACGGAAACAACTGCCGCATTCTCTCGTTGTTGTATAAGAAGATTCCTAACTCCGTGCCAATAGCCACTTGATCTTTCGGGCCACGGGCCACAGACAATATCTCCCCTTCCTCGGCCAATCGCGACTGTATTACCTTCGGTAATTTTTTTTTTACTGCGAACAATCCATCGAACCGAGTCGTCGGATTCCACTTCCCCTCCTCAAGAACTACATCCCCCTTGACCGTACGTGCCACAACAAGACCCCGCTTGGTCAAAGCCACCGCCAAAACATCGTTGCTCGGCAACCCATCAGCCTCTGTGTAAAACGTCCGCATCTCCTGTGGGAATATTCCCACTCTCAATGGAATCTTAGGTTGCTCGGCTAAAACTGGGTTGGCACAAAGCAACATCGAAATATTGGCCAAACCAAAAAAAAGAGACGCACTGAACCAACTACCAAACCCGTTCAACATTAGAGCGAGACGAGGAAGAAAAAGATTGTTTTTAACCATTATTATTTATCTTTACCGTAGGGACTGTTGAAAGGGAACGAATACAGCAAGCCAAGCNCTGGGCCAAGCGCAGGTTGAAACCACTTGCGCCCTAACCAATCGTTCGGTGATGATTCCTTTGACATGAAATTAATGCTAATCGCCATTGTCACCGCGACNCTGNTCGCGGGNTGCNCCACTATGAAAACACCCAAACCCGTGGTTCTCTTCAACGGCACAAACCTAGATAATTGGTTCATTGAAAACNACGGCCAGTTCTNGGTGGAAAACGGCTTTCTCAAGGTCAATCGTGGAACAGGTTGGCTACGATCTGCCGAAATTTATACCGACTTCGTGCTGATCATNGAGTTCCGTTTTCTAGAAGCAGAAGCCAACAGCGGGATTTTCGTACGTACTGGGCCAACAAGCCACGACAACGAAAACGGTTGGCCCAATAACGGTTACCAAGTGCAATGCATGGACACAATCACAGGGAGAGCTCCCTTGGCCACAATGATCCCATACGGAGCACCGCCCTTCGAACATCAGTCGGACCTGGATACCTTGTCCAAGGCATATAAACCAGTTGGCCAATGGCAAACCTACGAAATCATATGCATTGGCGAAACGCTCGAAGTAAAGCTGAACGGGAGACTGATCACCACGGCGAAAAATATCAAAAACAGGAAAGGTCACATCGGNATCCAGGCTGAACANGGACTACTCGAGTTTCGTAAAATCAATGTAATCAAAAAAGGCTAAATATAAAATCTACCACTTCTGCGTTCGCGGGATGAAATGAAATAATTTTGAATATTTTTAGCAACTCGCAAAGAAGGNTCAAATATCGGCGGCGAACTCAATGCTTACCTTAACCATGCAAGCGACTCACCAACAATTTGGCCAAAAACAGCAATAGCTTAAAGCCAACGGNTCCGATTTTGTTTTTTCACATGAGCTGCAGCCTCCGAAAGGCCTTTAGCTTTCATNGCCCGACCATCCCAATCGAGATTCCGCTGCAACTTGAGAGCAACGATACCGGACAGACCAATCTCGGTTAAGTGTCCCCCTATCTCAAAAGGCGCAAAAGTCTTACCATTGTTGAGGATTGCATCAGTCCATTCCCGAAAATGGCCATTCGCACGCGGAAGATGCTGCGGAATTTTTTTTGCCTCGGCATGCTTAGCGTGGCCAGTAAATTTTGAATCGCCATTCAACTTCACGTAACACTGTGAGTTCCAAAGCCCGGAAGAGAGTAGACCACGCTCGGCCTCAACCACGGCACCGACACGCGGGATACTTCCGAAAGTGCCTATCAACGGATCAGTAATATGCTTGGGCGGCATATCTTCGCCNCCGGTGTAGTAGATCAAGTTAACTGCGGCCCGCTTCCCATTGGCCGGAAAATGAAACGTATGAGTCACGGTCTTGGCATAAGTCTCTAACCCGGCCTTTTGCACGTTGCTGATCTCCACTCGAGAGGGATANCCGAGATTAAGTGCGCGCACCGGCATGTTAAATGAGTGGCAGCAGAAGTCGCCGATGGAACCGTTGCCAAAGTCGTACCAACCACGCCACTTGGCGGGGTGATAGATACCTCCCTTGTATGGCCGCAAAGGCGACGGGCCACACCAAAAATCCCAGTTCATCCCATTTGGCACAGGATCCGAACCGGGCGGACGAGTGCCGCCATTGGGCCAACCGTGTGCCGGGTGCCAAACATGCACGTTGGAAACCTGCCCTAGCAGTCCTGACTGGATCAACTCGATGCTGCGGCGCAGGTTTGAAGAAGCGCTACCTTGATTGCCGGTCTGCGTAACGACACCTGATGTGCGAGACAATTCCCGCAAGGCACGCGACTCGGCAATCGTATGAGTCAGCGGTTTCTCACAGAACACATGTTTGCCAGCCTTCATCGCTGCGATGCAAATAGGGGCATGCCAGTGGTCTGGCGTGGCAATCACCACAGCATCAATCGATTTCTCCTTCTCAAGCAGCTCCCTATAGTCAATGTACTCCTTGACATCGCCGGTCTTGGACTTGTGCCGGTTTTGAGAACTAGCAACCTGATTTGGGTCGACATCGCAAAAAGCCGCAACATGGTGTCCAAGTTGAAGTGTATTGCTAACATGACCCTGCATCTGGCCTCCCATGCCAATGAAGGCAATATTAAGCCGGTTGTTAGCTCCGAATAANTTACGAGGGAGAACAGNCGGCGCNACAGCGGCGGNAGCAAGAAAAGTTCGGCGTTTCATGGTAATAGCATTTGTCATTGGGGCAACTGGTTGAACAACCTTTGTCATACTCAATCCTTGTTGGAAAGTGGAAACGGAAGTGATTTCGACCTCGTCATATTANGTTAGTTAAGTCAAATTTGGTCTGTCATGAATCCACTATCCCACCGCCATCTTTCCCGGCGCCAGTTTATCCATACAACCGGATTGACCGGAACCGTTATCGGTTTTCCTGCCATTGTCAGTGCCAAATCGCCCAATTCAAAGTTGAACCTTGCAATCATAGGGACTGGAGGTCGAGGCGGAGGCAACATGGCGAACACAGCAAGAACCGAGAACGTAGTAGCGCTCTGCGACGTCAACGCGCAAAATCTCAACCGCGCAGCAACAAGGTATCCCAAGGCGAGAAAGCACCAAGACTTCCGAAAGTTATACGAGAAGACCAGTGACATCGATGCCGTAGTGGTTAGCACAACCGAACACACGCACGCCTTCGCCGTGCTACCNGCCCTGCAGAACAAGAAACATGTTTACTGTGAAAAACCATTAACACGGGATGTCTTCGAGGCACGCGTATTGACGAATGCTGCGAAAGCAGCTGGTGTTGCCACACAAATGGGCACNCAGATTCACGCCGGTAACAACTACAGGCGTGTAGTCGAAAAAATTCAGGCTGGCGCCATCGGGCCGGTCCGCGAAGTTCACATTTGGGTCAGTCGAGCTTGGGGATGGCAAAGCCAAGAAGCAGCTCAGCGCAACCGCGACATCGTCTGGTCGTTCGAAACTCCGACGGAGATGCAGAACCCACCGGCGCACCTTGATTGGGACTTGTGGATCGGCCCGGCACCGTTTCGGCCGTTTCATTCCACCTATTTCCCCGGNCCAAAATGGTATCGATGGTGGGATTTCGGTAACGGCACCATGTCAGACCTCGGCAGTCACTGGAACGACCTCCCTTTCTGGGCGCTCAAACTCGATGCCCCGAAAACCGTAGAGGCATGGGGACCGCCGCCGCATCATGACATCGCTCCAGCCTCAATGTCGGCAAAATATATTTATGACAGCCGCGGAGAAATGCCACCTGTGTCGCTCACTTGGCATCAGGGCGAGAACAAGCCGAAAATTTGGAAGGAAAAGGGCATCCCNCAATGGGGAAGCGGCATACTTTTCATCGGNGATAAAGGCATGCTCCTTTCTGACTATNGCAAACACATCCTGCTGCCCGAAAAATCGTTCAACGGTTACGAACCTCCCGAGCCTTGGATCCCCTCCTCCATCGGACACCACGCCGAATGGCTACATGCCTGCAAAACCGGCGCGCCAACCACCTGCCATTTTGGCTATTCCGGCCCACTAACTGAAGCGAACCATCTGGGTAATGTTGCCTATCGTGCNGAAAAAAAGATCGAGTGGAACGCGGAAGACATGACAATCCCAAACGCCCCTGATGCGGAGCGGTACCTCAAACGCGACTACCGAAAAGGCTGGAACCTGACTTGAGCCNGAGCCTCTTGGTGCAGAAACCCAAGAAAAATCGAGTTATTTCTAAATCTAACACTTGGAATTCGGATAAAGATTCGAATCTTTATTCTTTTATCGACATATTAATTAGATGTTTTGAGATCTCACAATTTTATGCATTGTTTCTAAGCTGTGTGAAAGTTGTGAATAAGTCGAAATCGACTTTTTTTTGTCATTAAATATAAATTGTTTNCCTTTTGTTAGNGCTTATTCACAGCGTTCGCAGCCNTTCTTTATAACTTTTTTTAAAAGGATATATTTTAAAAGATTAACAATGATTTTTATNAAGTCTCTTAACCTGTTCGTTTGTCTATCATTNGCGATTTGCTGGCAACCTAAAGGGCTAGTCGCACAGCCGGTTAGNGATCCGGCGGAAAAAATTGAGAAAGAGAATAACACGAAACTTAACNCACCGGGAGCNGATACTAAAAATCAGGAGAGAAATATNCGGTTTCAGTTTGAAGAAGTTCCATACATGGATGCGCTTCAACGCTTCTCTCAAATGACAGAAAAGCCCCTCATAACTGAAACACCTCTCCAGGGCTCGCTGACTTTTTTTGACCCTGAACCTTATACATACCAAGAGGCAATGGATGTGCTCAATGTAATCCTGTCAATGAAAGGTGTGGCATTGATTGAAGCAGGACGCTATCTGCAATTAGCCAAGCTGGATGACATAAAGAAGATGCCTTTAAAGATAGTGCGGGGCACAGATTCTTCGGGCGATTTTCGCCCGGGTCAAATTGTTACCGTTGTTTTAAGGTTAAAGCATCTTGATGCAGCCGAGGTCTCTACTGCCGCAGCCTCTTTGTTATCCAATGCCGGTTCGGTTGCACCCCTGTCACGAGGACAAGGTCTAATCATTACAGACCGACTGCAGAGTATTCGCCGAATTCAGCAATTACTAGGTGAGATTGATATTGCAACTGCCGCCGAACGAGAAATGAAGACATTCGCACTGAAACATTCCTCGGGTGCGGTCGTTTCTGAATTAATCAACAAGACATTTGGAAAGAGCTCAGTAACAAAGCAGATCAAATTCAATGAAAAAACAAAAANATTTGATNTGTTCGANCCTGACCCGGCCACCTATGTCACCTCGGTTTATGATGATGCCTCACGTACGATCGTGTTGTTTGGCCCAACGGAACAGGTTTCATTAGCCGAATCATTAGTGACTGAATTTGAAACAGGCGAAGGNAAAGCTGGAGAAGTAAAAATCTTTCACCCTTCCAAAATGACAGCCGAGGAATTGGCTGCGATGATTCGCACGGGGATTGATGGAGTAGCCGAAAAGGGAGAGTCTTCAGAATCAGCAAAACTGAAGGCACGCATCATTGTTGATTCAAAGTTAAACAGAGTGATTGCTTCCGCACCGGTAGCAGGGCAACTTGAGATTATTGAAAACTTTGTTTTGCAGGTGGACGGCACTGGGGCCAAAGGTAGTCGCCCAAAGCCAATCACAACCGTCAGCATAACCCGGGTATTCCGGATCAAGTCGCTTGATCTGGATGCAGTTAAACAAGCTGTCTCGAATGCCACAACAGATCAATTGCCAAATGGTGAAGCCAAACTTAGATTGGCCATTTCGATCGATACCGCGACCAGAAGCCTGATAGTGACTGGNTCGCCNGGCGATGTCCAAACCGCTGAGGACATTATTAGTCAGCTTGAACAAGGGCTTGAACCAATCATTGCACGCCAAACACGCATTTTTGAACTGCTTGATAATGAAGAGCTTGCCCGTATTACTCCATTAGTTGAGCAATTATACAAGGAACAGGTTAACGAAGCTGGCATCGGTCCGGCGGATGCAATCATATTAAAGGACCAAAACACAAACAGACTGATTGTTAGAGCAAAGCCGGATCATCTTCTGCAAATAGCAAAACTGATCACTGAACTTGACGAAGGCAAATCCCCCAACAAGCCGCGAACCACGGAGATGCTCCCGCTTGCAAACCGGAAAGTGGATCAGATTTATCGCGACATCGAGTCGTTGGTAAATGAAAGGATGACCGAAACGCCGTTTCGCAATCAACCCAAACCGCGCCTGATTGAAGACAAAGCAAATAACCGCGTGATCGTCACAGCCAACGCAGCGCAGCACGATTCCATTGCGCAGGTGGTACAATCGTTAGACGTGCTTCCAGATTTAGCAAAGCAAACAATGCGATTTGTGAACCTTGATGGTGCGGACACACGCAAGATCCTTCCAATGATCACGAGGATCTTTCAGGAAGACAGGCCAAGCCAAGGACCGAAACCGCAAATCATCGAGGACACGGGCGGCAAACGACTAATCGTATTATCGACCGAAGAACAGCACGGTCGTATTATAAAGTTTCTCGACGAATACCAATCTACTGAATCGTTGTTTGTGGAAAGAGAAATCCGCGCCATGAGTCTGCCGAGGCGCGAACCGGGCAGCTTCAGTCAAATTCTTCAATCAATACAGAAGCTTATTGAGCAACGAATGCAGGACCCGAAGTTTGTTCGGCAACCAAAACCGCTGATACTGCCGGATGAACCCGGAAGCCGCCTGATAATAACCGCCACTACCGAACAATTTAAAGTCATTGAACAGATAGTGGCAACGGTCACCGCTGCTCCCGAGCCCGTTGAGCGGCAAATTCATGTTGTTAGGCTTAAGGATCGCAATGCGGATGAATTGCTGGAACTAGTCAAGAGACTGTTTGACAAACAAGTGACAGACGACGGTTCAAGTCCGGAGGTTTTCGCCGACAAAAACGGGGGGCGACTGATAGTTGTCGGCACGGAATCGGAATACCAGCAAGTGACAGAACTGGCATCGAATTTTAATGAGGGGCGGCAGGATCTGGGACCACATCAATTCAAGTTTGTGGAAGTACCAGTCGGACAAGCGACTGACACCGTTAAAAATATTAGTAAGCTTTATCAGGATCAGATTAGAGACAACCCTGACCGACAGGCAAATGCAGCCACAATTCTCGCTGATCAGGAGAATGATCGTGTGATCATCAGCGGCCCCCAGAAAGAGGTCAGTCGCGTTGAAGGTTTGATCAGGATGCTTGGACCATCTAAGGGGAAAAGTGGCGGGCAGAGAGTTACTCAGGTTATTCGTCTTGAATCGGCTCGCGCACAAAATATTTCTGGACTGATTGAAAAAAGTTTCAATGCAGGAAATGGTCGAACTAGGGTAAATATGATTGTTGATGATGCAAGCAACAGCCTAATCCTTACTGGCGCTGAAAAGTCAGTTTCCTCGGCTGAAGCTGTCATTCGTGAACTTGACGGTGGCAATCCATCAAAACCGATGGAGCTTCGAATTCTTGAATTGCGCGCCGCTGAAGTTTCCAAGGTTGCTTCCCTGGTTACCGAATTGTTCACCACCCTGATGAAGGACCGACTCGGCGAAAACTATGAAACTAAATCAAAAATTATTTCTGATGAGTCATCAAACCGACTAATCATTACCGGCCAACCCGAAGAAATAGAAGAGATAGACAGACTGGTGAAGCAGCTCGATTCAACCACCCGCCAGTCAGCCGGCAACCGTATATTTAAAATCATTTCTGGAGATGCAAAAAAGATTTCCGAAATCATTAATCGAACCTTTGTAACGACCGACTCAAGAGGCCAAACACGACCACGCATCAATGTTGCCGCAGACGAAATTAGCAACTTACTGATTGTTGCTGGAGAACCAGAAGACATTCAGGCAGTGGGAATGATCGTAGAGCAATTAGATGTTGGAAACCCCCTCACGCCCAAAGATTTAAAGGTAATCGAACTCCCTAATGCCGAAGGAGAAAAGCTTGCGCAATTAGCCGGTCGAGTTTGGGGATCACAAATGCGCGGTGTCGAGGGCAACAGTGACGTCAGTTTTTTAAATGAACCAACCGGCAAACGACTGATCATCGTTTCACCGACCAAATGGATGCCCCAAGCCCAGCAAGTCGTGAACGGATTGCTTACTTCGCCAGAGTCATCCACCCGCGATGTGGCAGTGATTGAGTTGGAACATGGTGACGGAACGCTACTGGTGCCGGTCCTAACCAGCGCCTATGAAGCCAAGGTCGCTGGATTGCCAGGGATTCCGGCTTCGATCCTCGTTGGGGCAAACAGCAAACAGGTAGTGGTCATGGGAACGCCATCCCAAATATCCGAAATACGTGAGATGGCGTCCGAACTCGATTCCCCTATGAAAACGATTGAAAAGGTCACGGAATCGTTTCTTTTTTCCATGAATGATGAATTGGATTCGATCAGCAAAATGGTCGAGCAAATTTACCAAAGCCGACACGAGGGATTGGTCAATGACCCTGCAGACGCCAGCTTCCTCACTGATTCTGTCAATCGACGCCTGATCGTTGTGGCCAAGCCGAAGCATATTGAGGAAATCAAACTACTTATCGAACAAGCGAAGGCCGATGACACAAATCGTTCAGCCCGCGAAAGCAAATCACTGGATCTGGAACATATCAATGGAGTCGAAGCAATGAACGTGCTTAGCCAAGTGTTCAGCGTTGAGATGGCAAGCACAGAGTCCACCCTAAAACTGATCCTAACCCCATCGGCAAACGGACGTTCGTTGTTCATGGATGCTCCGGATGACTTGGCCAAGCGTGTGGAATCCCTTCTTGCGATTTTAGACAGACCTGGTGATCAACAGGATCGCTCGGTCAAATTGATCAATTTAGGAGATGCTGCCGAGGTGGAACGACTTCAACCACTGGTACAAAAACTTTACACAGATCGTTATCAAGGTAATGAGCAAAATCCTCCTGACGCTCAAATTATGTCGGATGCGGTTTCTGGCAACCTAATTGTTTCAGCGAGAAAAAAGCACTTGGAGATAATTGAAAAACTAGTGAAAGAGTTGCAGGCAACGGCAACCCCCATCCGAGAGAGCAAGTCACTGGAGCTGGAACATATTAATGGGACAGAAGCAATGACCGTGCTGAGCCAGGTGTTCAGCGTTGAAATGGCGAGTACAGAGTCTAATCGCAAACTCATCCTGACCCCATCGACAAACGGGCGTTCGTTGTTCATGGATGCACCGAAAGACTTGGCCAAGCGGGTTAAGGCCCTTCTTGAGGTTTTAGATAGCCCAGAGGACCGGGAGGAACGCTCGGTCAAATTGATCAAGATAGGAAATGCCTCCGAAGTGGAACGGCTTCAACCATTGGTACAACAACTATACGCTGATCGCTATGAGGGCAACGAGCAGGATCCTCCCGATGCCAAGATTATTTCTGATCCCGGTTCTTCAACGTTAATCGTAAGCGGCCGACGTGAACACGTATTCGCCATTGAGAAAATCATTGCTGAATTGGGAATAAATAAAGGAAAGCCTCGGCCGCGAATCACTCGTGTTTATGATTTGAAAAACTCACAGGCTTCAACGTTGGCTTCAACAGTTACCCAACTATACCAAGAAAAACTCAAAGACAGCCCAAAATCCAACGCAGAGGAGGTGCTGGTACTACCAGACTCAGCAACTAACCGTTTGATAATTATGGCACCGGACAATGAATTACCGGTACTCGAAGAACTTATTTCCCAAATAGATCAGGTTAGCCTGCAAACCGCTGGAACGCGGGTCTTTAAGTTGAAGGCAAATGAGGCGTCACAGGTGGCAACTTTAATACAAAGTTCACTGGCTAATATTAGTGCAGCGGCCGACCCAAAGAGCAACACATTGATTATTTCAGGTGAACCTGAAGATTTACAGGCGGCAACGGTCATCATTGAGCAATTGGATAACCTGACAGATAAACCAGACCGAGCAGTTCAGGTTTTTACTTTGGTGAACTCCCCTGCCGATGCGGCGGCACTGCAAGCCAAGGAGGTCTATCTAGATCAAATGAAAGGGAAAAATGATCTGGGTGATTCGGATGCAATGATCCTCCCGGATGCAAGCGGAAACCGCCTAATAGTGACGGCAAACATACGCCAACTTCCATTGATAAAGGAAGTCATAACTAAGCTTGACCAGGAAACTGCGAGCGACGAACGCAAAATGGTGGTACATGCTCTCGAGAATGGTTCCGCAATATCGGTAATGAGTATCATCGCCAATGTATTCGCCTCAGAACTGGAACGAACTGATGCCGCACTAAAACTGTCTGTAACCGCCTCGGCAGATGACAAATCGATCGTGGTATCCGGTCAGCCGGTGGACTTAGCAAAAGTGGCTGAACTGGTAAAAAAACTGGATGCCCCGACCTTCACCGGGGAGGTTGAAGTGCGTTCCTATCGTTTGCCTGAGGGCGATACAGACGACTTGGCAGAGGCGCTGAATAATATATTCGAGCGCCCCAGCGGCACACCTGGAGGAACCATCCAGCCCAAGTTTGAAGCAGACGACGACACACGGCACTTGCTTGTAGCAGCCACTGCCGATCAATTTAAGCGGATTGAAAAGCTGATTCAGGACTTTCAATCTGCTGCAGAAGTAATGCACGGCATCAAGACTTTCCGCCTGACCAGGGGCAGGTCTGATGAAACAGCCAAGGTACTACGAGAGATGCTGGATGCAGAAGACACTTCATCTAGCAGCAGTTATCGGAGTAGTAGTTATTACCGCTCTCGGTATAGCCGTAGTTCGTCACAAAAACCCAAGGCCAAGGTCACCTCAGCTACCGCCATAAACGCCGTCATCGTGCAAGGCACGCCATATCAGTTAAACATGGCGGAGGAACTGGTACAGACACTCGAGAAAATGGATCGATCCGAGACATCCGTAATGGAAGTCGTCCACCTTGAAAAAGCAGAGGCGGCTTCGGTAGCAGATGCAGTAAACCGCGCACTTGAAGGCGGAGAGCGCATCCGAAGCTCTTCTTCCAGTAGCCGGAGCAGTTCCTATCGCAGTAGCGGTTCAAGTGAAAACAAGCCGGAAGTGACAGTAACCCCGGAGGTCAACTCCAACAGTCTAGTGATTGTAGGGCCAGCGGAACGAGTGAAATCTATTAAAGAATTAATCCTTAAACTTGACATTAAAGCGGAGACAGAAGGGGGTGTAGATATCCGAATCTACAAGCTTGAGAACGGAGAAGTTAAGTCCGTAAGTGAAACTCTTGAGGACATGATTGAGCGTGTACTGAATCTCATGCCCGGCGACGATCGAGACAGATTCCGTCGCCGTTTTTCCGTAAAGGTTTGGGGAAACGAAGAGACAAAATCATTGTTTGTGCTTGTGCCGCCTCGACAGTTTGCGCTGGTGGAAAAACTTTTGCCCATGCTGGATCAAAAGTCAGAAGAAGCAATGCAGCAGGGAGAACTCAAGGTTTATCCGGTAAAGCATGCCTCTGCTTCAAACTTGGCCAGAGTGGTTGAGGATATTGTTGATCGCATGGCCATGTTGACCCCCGGATCTGATGACGAGCGGCGTGCTCGTCAATATTCAGTACGATTTTGGTCACACACAGACAGCAATACCGTCCTCGCCGTAGTTCCACCGGCTCTAGAGTCATTGACTGAAGAACTGATCACCATGCTGGACACTTCAAGTGAGGTTCAGGATCGTCTCGGAGAGATTCAATTGTTTCCCCTGAAATTTGGGGAAGCAGAAGACGTTGCCAGCATGCTCGAGGATATGGTCGAGCGGATGTTAAGCCTGAATCCAAAGCCGGGGCTTACCAGCAGTCAAATGGTTCGCTTAATTAGAATCTGGCCGCATCAAGATACAAACAGCCTCTTCGTGCTTGTTCCTCCAGATTACGTNGAAATGACCAAGAACTTGATCAGCATGTTGGACGTAAAACCGGGTGATGCCGTGCAAAATGCCGAAATTCAGCTTTTCCAGCTTCAACATAGCAAGGCGGAGGTGGTTGGTGAAATTCTTGAGAACATGGTTGAACAGGTGCTGACACTCAACCCAAAGTCTAAAATCAGTAGCCGACAGATCAACAACTCGGTCGAAACTTGGCCGAATGAAAAAAACAACAGCTTGTTTGTTTTGGTGCCCAAGGAAAACCTACCGATGGTCACGAATCTCTTGTCTATGCTGGATGCAAAACCGAAGAGAATCCCTCGNGAAATACACTATGTNATGCTCAAAAATGCTGATGCTATCACNGTNGCTTCACAGGTTGAGACNTTATTCATCGATGAAGATGAAGATAACCANCCGATTGTTGAAACNGATTTNTTTACCAACAGCATTACNATTATTGCAACGCGGGAACAAATCGCCGAAATGAGCGAAACAATCATGCAACTCGATGAGGCGGCTATGGATAANACATTGCAGGTCAGGGTTATTTCTGCAGAAGGAGTGCCAGCCAAAGACTTGGCAGAGATGTTGGTTGACCTCTATTCAAAGTTGTCCGGTGCAAATATNCNNCTNGTCGATGAACTNCCNGAATCAGAACCGGATNCCNAACAGGTNCCNGAANTTNAACAANCANCAGACAAAANAACGGANTATCAGAAAGANATTATNCATTTAGCCGTGGATGAAAAAATCAATGCAGTGCTGGCATCAGGCAAGGCAAAGGAATTGGACCGGATCACTCGCATTGTCGATGATTTGACCTTTACGATATTTGATAGCGAGGCGGAATTTCGACGCTATGAACTAAAGGAAGCTGATCCAGAGGGCTTAGCGAAAGCGTTGCTGGATATCTATGCTCGGCCTGAAAAGACTGTCATCGAAGACGGAAAGCCCAAGAAAGTCCCTCAACCACCAAAAATTGTAGCCGTAACGGATCCCCGAACCCGTTCTGTCATTGTACGAGCGGAACCATTGGATTTTGAATTCATCGAATCACTTGTACTGGAACTTGACGTGAAAGGGGTGCCCCAGGTCGACATGAAATTCTTTATCCTACGCAATGCAAAGCCAGAGGATGCGATCGTACACCTTGAAGATTTCTTCACAGAATTAAAAGAAGTTCGCCCTGGAGAACCACTCGAAGCCAAGGCGGATAAAAGAACCAAATCGGTGGTAGTGGTGGCACGACCAGAGATGTTTGAAAAAATTGGAGAGGTGATTGAGCGAATCGACGTACCCCCTGAGTTTGCCGAGGCCGAGATACTGATTCTTGACTTGCGCAAATCCAATGCTGAGACCCTTTCAGAAATGATTCAGGACATGATTCGTCCTGATTCAAAAGGAAACCTGACCGATGAGGCCCAAGCGATGGTTGAACAAGTGCAGAAACTCAATATCAACAATTCAGATGGACAACGAGTCCAACTGGACCTGACCAAACCCATCAAAGTGTTTGGCGAATCAGGCGACGGCATCAACCGACTCATCATTACCTCTACCGAAGATAACATGGTAGCTTTACAAGAATTGGTACGAATAATGGATAAAGTCTCAGTCATCGACGGGGTGGCTACTCGAATCGTGACACTCGAAAACGCCGAAGCCAACAATGTTCGTGACACCCTTAACGATATATTCTCACAAAGCCAAGAGCTTGGCCAAGGGCCAGGTGGTAAAGCCGAACCGGAAGGCAGCGGCGGACGGGCATTGGTAAATCGGATAAACTTCGGAACGGATGATCGCACCAACAGTATCATCATCAGTGGTCATCCTGACTCGGTCGACCTTGCAGAGCGCCTAATAGTTGATCTCGACAAGAGTGTGCCCAACTTTGTGACCGATGTGAGGGTTTATCGCCTAAACCATGCTTCTACAGACCAGATCGTGCCAATGCTGCGGTCGGTCTTTCAGGAAAATTCCAGGGAACCATCTGTTGAGGGGATCAGCCGACAGGTGACCCGATTGCGACTCAATCTTCAGGATAAAAACATCAAAACTTCAGAGGCGCCATCCAGCCGGGATGCACTAACCATTCAGGGGGATGATTCCACCAATACCATTATTGTCGCTGCCCGCTCTGATCTTCTGCCGCTAATTGAGGATGTAATCAAAACACTCGATATCCCCGCAGCAGGCGGTATGGAATCAATCCAAATTTATCCGTTGGAGCATGCCAATGCCGCCACGATCGAGAATATTATTGAAAATCTATTTGAAGGTCCATCAAGAAGGCAGGTGCGACCCGAGGATCGACCAAATGTTGTCGTTGATTCCCGCACAAATGCCTTAATCGTTGCTGCATCCCAAAAAACGTTGGCCATAGTCATGAGTTTGATAACTCGTTTGGATCAGAAACCGGAAAACCCTGGTATTTTGATCGAAGTATTGCCACTTGAACATAATGACGCTTCACAGGTTGCCGGCATGATTAACGATGTATTTAGTGCCAGACGCCGTAATATGCAATCGTCAGGGCAAACATCCCAGCCGCAGGAACGCGTCAACGTCGAATCGGATGGCTTGACCAACTCACTGATTATTACTGCCAGTAAAGAAAATGTCGGATTGATTCGTGAGTTGGTAGCAAAGGTGGACTTGGAACCTTCGGCTGAAACAAGCCAATTAACAATTATCCCACTCGAGTACGCAGATGCACAAAGGGCGGCAACCATGTTGCGATCCCTTATAAAGCAAGGTTTGTATCGCCCGGGAATTTCGCGATCAGGACCAGCCCGCGCCAATCGTGAAAGTATCGCCATATCTGTAGATCATGCCACCAACACGCTGATCATTTCCGCAAGCCCGGAAAATCTAGCCGTGGTTCGTGAGGTGGTAAAACAGATCGATACAAAAAATTACGCCAAAATCGGATCATTGAAATTATATGAATTAAAGCATGCATCTGCGCCACGCCTAGCTTCAACACTTGAACTGTTCTTCAAATCCAAGCGAGCAGCGGAGGCCTCACTCGGTGAGCCGGATGCCATTGTACCTGTGACAGTGACTCCTGATGAACGAACCAACACCATATTGGTCACTGGCAGCAAGGAGAGCTTTGCCATCATAGACGAATTGCTTAGTAAACTTGACGCCAATGCAGTGATGGCACAGAACAAATTTGAAGTATTTTCGCTAAATAACGGCTCTGCTGCTAAACTCAAAACAATGCTCGATCGCCTATTCACAGGGCGCACCACGCCTCCAGGTGGCCAAACACCACAACCAGTGACAATCATTGCCGACTCGATTTCAAACTCGCTGGTGGTTGGCGCGGCGACCGAAGATTTACCGATGGTTCGTGACTTGATCGAGAGACTGGATGCGGAACAAACCAGCCCGGATTTTAACGCAGCAGTTTTCCCGTTGTCCAAAGCCAACGCGACGAGCGTCTCACAGATCATTCAAAGCCTATACCGTGATTCAGGTACAACGACCGGTCCTTCGGTTGCAATCAATGTGGATGACCGTATTAATGCTCTAGTGGTATCCGCAGGTGACAATGATCTCAAGCGCATTGAGGAATTGGCCAAGCAGTTGGATACTGATGAGGTTAAGAGAGTCTCCGAGATCCGAGTATTCGGATTGAAGCATGCCAATGCNACCAACCTAGCTCTNCTATTAAATACAGCGCTCAANACCAAAGCGGAGAANNTGACATCTCAGAGCGCAGACAGGCAAGAGTTGCTACAATTTATTACCCGAACCGAAGAGGAAAATGAATTGATTACCACCGGACTAAAAGAAGGGGTATTAATCACACCTGATCCCAGAACCAATTCCCTCGTCGTCTCNGCACCAGTGGACAATATGCCGCTTATTGAGCAAATCATTCTAAAGCTAGACGATAGTTCTCCGCAGATTGCACAGATTAAGGTTTTTCAATTGAAAAATGCAGATNCACGTCAGATGGCAGACGTCTTGACCAACCTATTCCAATTGCANGCCGCCGNTGGACAGGGCAATACGCGTTCAATTCGCTATACCTTGGTTATGANAGCAGATAACGAATCAACCAATGCGAATGGGGACCCCACCATAGGAACTGCCGAGCAGAACGCCTTGACGGTGACTGTCGACATTCGTACCAACAGCCTACTTGTAGGCGGCTCAGAGCATTATGTCGAATTGGCCAGTCAAATCATTGATGAATTGGATTCGAGTCCGGCACAGGAACGCATTACGNAGGTTTACCGNCTAAAGAATTCCCAAGCAGAAACCCTTGCTGCTGCCCTACAAGCTTTTTTGGATCAGGCACGCCAGAGAGTCACATCGGTCCTTGGCCAAGAAGCTGTGGGTACCGCCCAGCGTTTGCTGGATGAGGAGGTTGCAATCGTAGCTGAGCCGGTCACCAACTCGTTGCTGGTTTCGGCCAGTCCACGCTATTTTGAACAAGTTGAGGCAATGATTACAGATTTGGATGAGCCTCAAAAACAGGTGTTGATCCAAGTTTTGCTTGCAGAGATAACCTTAGACGGGAGCACTGAATGGGGTGTTCAGTGGAAAACAGATGTGGATTTAACCAATAATGATATCCCGGCCAATGAAGCAAAAGTTAATTCAAGCTTTGGCCTTGATTCATCCGCTATGATGGGAGGATTGACTGCGACCCTTACAGGCGATAACTGGGGTTTCATTCTAAGGGCCATGCAGAGTGATGGTCGTTTGGAAATATTGAGTCGACCGCAGATTCTGGCAGTTGATAATCAACTGGCNTCGATTGATATTGGACAAAGNGTACCGGTTGCCACAGGCAGCCGTATCACTGAAAGAGGGGATTCGATTAATACATTTGAATACCAGCAGGTTGGAATTCAATTGGAAGTAACACCTCGAGTCAATCCCGATGGGATTGTGAAAATGGACGTCTCACCAACTATCAGCGCATTAGGCTCNTCGAATGTGTCNATTTCATCAGGCTTCTCAGTGCCCATCATCAATAGTCGTAGTGCAACTACTGCCGTAAGCGTTCAGGATGGACAGACAGTTGTGATCGGTGGATTGATTAGCACGGAGGATAACGAACGGGTAACAAAAATTCCGTGGCTTGCGGATATCCCCTACATTGGGGCAGCTTTCAAGAGGACAAAGAAAACCCGTGTGCGAAGCGAACTTCTNATAATTCTGACACCTCACGTGATTAACGAACCGGGTGAAGCTGAAAAATTCAGCCGGGAGAACATTGACAATTCCAATATCTTTGAACAATTTGAACCAACTGGAAGTCAGAGAAACAAAACACAGCAGCGCATACTTGATACCCTTAAGCCCAAAGCCCGAGAAGAAGAAGGGNTCAAGGTTCCAAAACCATCTGGCGAACAGAATCCATTGCCTTCAAAAATATAATGGAAAGTCGGTATGGGCAATTATCACATTTATCTATATATGCATATTTACTTCTATGCTTGGCTTGGGCGATTCTCTCAGGAACTGGTTGTCAATCTTCGGCGCCCAATTCAGAACAAAAGAGAACTATTGCNGTNAAAACTGAAACAGGACCGGTTCATTCTATACGCCTNTTGACTTCACCCGTATTGTTCAATCTGGATGNANAACCGGGGCCTGATGGGCTTAAGGCGCGTATTTATGCCTTGAGGAACTTAACCCCAAAAGCCGTACCAATCTCCGAGGGGATACTAGAGGTCATTATTTATGATGGAGATTCAAATCGAAACCAGAAGGATACTCCGCGTCAAGTATGGTCTTATTCCGGGTCAGTTTTGGATCGCCAAATGATCCAGACAAGCATCGGCTACGGTTATGATTTCACTTTAATAATTGATAAGACCACACCNCTGCCAAGCAAGCTCTCTGTAATGGCTAGATTAACTCAGAACGATGGTGCTTCAATATCTGCAAAGCCGGTCAGCATTTCCATTGAACCTTGATNTTGCAACAGCATTAACTGGTGNANCTGGCTTTCCTTTTTTAATCAAAAGTCATGTTTTTGGTTTGAAATAAATCAGGTTGAAGCGAATTTTAGCCCNGCAGCATAAATCAAATTATTAACAAGGCAATGGACAGGCTTAATCAATGAGCAGCTACTCNCAACATCTCGTCGAGAAAGGCTTGGTATCCATTGAGGACATNGATTCCGCTGAAAGAATTTGNCAGGAACAGGGACTACGACTGGACCAGGCACTAATACAAAACGGAGCAATCACCGAGCAGGCNTTTCTTGAAGTAATAGGAGAAAGGCTCGACTTCGAAGTGATTGATCTTCCCTCCGCCTCCATCGAAAGCGATGCCATAAAAACATTGCCTTCACGATTTGTTTACCGCAACCACATCGCCCCAATCGCTCGTAAAAATGGCACACTCAAGGTAGCCACCAGTAACCCATTCAACCTTTATGTATTCGACGAGATAAAGCTGCTAACCGGCCTTGATGTAAATCCTGTTCTTGCCGCAAGTGAAGAGATAGCCAAAGTGATCAAGGATCACTATGGCGTTGGAGGGGATACGATCGAGGAAATGGCTGGGGAAGATGNTCTATCNTTGTCAAATTTGGAGGATGACAGNCAGGATCTCTTGCAAATGGCACAGGAGGCAAGCGTTATAAAACTTGTCAATGAAATCATTCTTGAAGCAATCAATGAGAGAGCAAGTGACATCCACATAGAGCCATTTGAACGGACATTGTCAATCCGCTACCGCATAGACGGGGTATTACAGGAAGCGGCTGTCCCTCCTCAAATCAATCANTTCAAAGCCGCAATCATTAGCCGTGTCAAGATACTCTCAAACATGAACATCGCCGAGAGAAGACTGCCTCAGGATGGCCGAATTAAGTTTTCTGTTGGAAGCCGGCAGGTGGACGTACGTGTTAGTGTGATCCCTATGATTTTTGGAGAGGGCGTCGTAATGCGCATCCTTGACAAGGCGACAGTTCTTTACAGCCTCCCGGAATTGGGGCTTGATGAGGATACATTTTCGCAATTCCAGACACTCATCAACAAGCCACACGGGATTCTGCTGGTCACAGGCCCGACAGGAAGNGGTAAAACAACTACACTTTACGCGGCACTAAACGCCATTGTTGGCCCAGAAAAGAAAGTGATAACCACTGAGGATCCGGTCGAATACAACCTTGATGGAGTAAACCAAATACCCGTTGATCATAAGGTTGGTATGTCTTTCGGTATGGGGTTGCGGGCCATTCTCCGTCATGACCCAGATGTGGTAATGATAGGCGAAATCAGGGATCTTGAGACTGCTCAGGCAGCCACCCAAGCTTCCCTTACTGGTCACCTTGTTTTATCGACATTACACACGAACGATGCAGCTTCAGCGGCAACTCGATTGATCGACATGGGCGTCGAACCGTTCCTTGTAAGCAGCACCCTTAGCGGAGTAATGGCGCAGCGTTTGGTGCGTGTCATATGCCCTAACTGCAAAACAGAGAAGGATCCTGATCTGGTCAANATACCCAAGACCGCCAATTTTTCAAAAGATGACAAATTGTTTTTCGGCAGCGGTTGCCGCCAATGTCGTAACAGTGGCTATCGAGGTCGGTCCGGGCTTTACGAGTTGCTAATGATGAATGAGGAGTTGGGTGAAAAAATTATCGAACGCGTTGCAGCGAGCGAGTTAGTGCGCATAGGCCGGGCAAACGGCATGCGTTTATTAAATGAAGATGGCTGGCTTAAAATAAAGAGAGGAACCACGACACTAGACGAAGTCATGCGCGTCACCGCCCAATAATGTGATTAACATGGCCAAGTTTCAGTACANGGCAAGAAATCTNAGAGGGGAAAAGGTCAGCGGCCTCATTGAAGCTGAAGCTGAGAGTGCGGCCATCCAGCTACTAGAAAACCGCGAACTCTATCCCGTTGATATCTGGAATTCTGAAGACGAAAAAAGTACCAGATCATTTCGAGGACGTATATCAAATCGCGACCTTGGTATAATGTACGGACAACTTTCCGACCTTCTTGGCTCAGGAGTGCCGTTACTNCGGGCAATCAAATCGCTTATCAANTCCACTGTCAACAAGCGGCTTGCCACTGTACTGAAGGATATTCACGGGACAGTTGCAGATGGTAAATCCTTGTTTGAGTCGATGTCTGAACACCCGGAAGCTTTTCCAAAATTGCACACTGTAATGATACAAGCCGGTGAGCGGGCAAGCTTTATTGAACAAGTGCTTGAAAGCCTCTCTGTTTTCCTCGAGAGACTCGATGAGTTGCGCGGTAAAGTTTTAGGAGCACTTGTCTATCCCATTATGCTTGTGATGCTAGGCGGCACCGTAATGGTTGCCGCACTGGTTTTTTTTGTTCCAAGGTTCGAACCAATGCTGGCTGGAATTGAAAAGCCACTCCCAACTGAAATCGTCTTTCTACTAAGCGAATGCNTACGAAACTACTGGCTGATCCTACTGACCGGACTGGCTGGAATTGTTGCGCTTTTCTGGAGTGTCATTAATAGTCCTTCAGGAAAGCAAGCAATTGAACGGTGGCGGCTTAAAATTCCGGTTGTCGGCAAAGCAATGCGAATGGTTTCAATCACCCGGTTTTGCAGAATATTAGGTACAATGTTAACTAATGGTGTGCCGATTCTGCAGGCTTTGGCCATCAGTCGCGATGCCACAGGCTCCGCTTTGCTTGCGGAGCATATCGACAACGCCATTGAGAATGTCAGAGCCGGTGAGTTTCTAACTCCCCCACTTCAAGAAGGAGGCATGTTTCCCGAGCAGGTTCTAGCAATGATCTCTGTAGCAGAAGAGTCCAACCAACTGGAAAAAGTGCTGCTTCAAATTGCCGACTCAGTGGAACGTCGCACGAACCAACAAGTGGATCAGGCAGTGCGACTTATAGAGCCTGTAATTTTATGCTTGGTCGCAGCGGGGATTGGGTTTCTGGCACTTGGCCTCTTGCTCCCTATTTTCACTATGGCCAGTTCGCTTGGATAAAGNTTTTTTACTCTTGTCCAAGCAAAAANGAGGGCCACTCAAGGTTGACTTCATCCAAAAAAGCACTAGATTTTGTGCGTGGTTGAATTGATGACCTTCAGCCACTCTGAGAAAATTTTTTATTGTTACAAGCACACATGAAACTGTTAAGCAAAACTCGCGTTGCACCTTCTGGCGCATTTACNCTCATTGAGATTCTGTTGGTTCTTGTTATTATAGGACTTTTAGCAGGATCCATTGTGGCTTTTGTCATACCGCAGCAAGAAGGCGCAGAAAAGAAAACAACACAGATGTTAATTAACAACGTCAAGGGATCTCTCGACAACTATCGACTCAATATCGGCCACTACCCAACCGAAGAAGAAGGAGGGCTGTTGGCGTTGGTTCAAAAACCAGAGTTTGAAAATGAAAAACTTGGCNCCAAGTGGCAAGGCCCATACGTNAAAGCCGGCACCACGTTTGAAGATGCTTGGGCCAATGCACTGGTCTATGAACCCGCAGACCCAGAATTCATGCAGGCCGGGGATCCACCTTACCGCCTATATTCCAAGGGGCCAGATAGTTTAGAGCAAACCGACGATGACATAGGAGATAAGGAAACTCAGGAAGAGGCCGAAAGTATTGAGGAATTAGGCGAATCAACCGATCCGAATTTGATCGGGGATGAATAACCGGCCGCAGTTTGGCGGCACCTCAAAACACGGTTTCACTTTATTGGAAATCCTGTTGGTGCTGGTATTACTGCTGCTATTGTTTGGAACCGCGGTTTTTGAGTTTAACTCAATGGGCCGCGGTTTTTCTCTTTCGGAAGGAGCGAGTCAACTTGAGTCCCTCTTTCGATTTGCAAAAAGTGAATCGGAACGCACTAGCAGGACCATCAGAATCAGGTTTTCGAAGAATGATCCTTTTCCATCCACTAACATCAATACTACTAGTGGAGANAGGGGGAGTTCNGTTATTGAATCAGAAACATTCCCCCCTCGAGGGAACCTGGTAACCGAATGGGAACCAAACCCAATTGATCAACCAGGGCAGTTCACCAAACTCTGGAACAATGATCAGTTCAGCAAACAAATTGAGAATCTAGTCATCGTTGAGTCTGTCGAAAAGACTGATTTGGACACCAAATTGGCAACACAAATTTCCAGTATTGCAACGCTTTCAGAAAACGTCCCTATCGAAAGCATTGAGCCGAATTCTCTACCGGCAGTTTATTTTTATCCCGATGGTTCCTGCGACTCAATAAAGGTTCACCTAATCGACCGCAACCCAGAGAACCTAAACAGGGCCACTGTAGAGTTGATTGGGCTTACCGGAATCGTGCGCCGAGAAATCATCGAAGTTTCGCCAGAGCAACAAATTCGCCAGGAAAGCAAAGCAGAGACTGATCCCATCCAGTCACCTGACGCACTGCTATCCAATCCTTGATTCGTATGAACAGCAAGTTGAAAAATCCATCAACAGGCTCAATCTTATTTGAAGTAGTGCTAGCGCTTGCACTTTTTGTTTTCGCTGCTGCTGTGATNTCAGGTGGATTTAGNGCCTCGCTAAAGAATGTTGACCGGATACGACAAGAACTTGATGCATCAAACTTGGCCATTACAACGCTGGGCGAAATAGAACTTGGGCTTAAACCGATGGTGACAACCGCTCCTGCTGACTTTGAACCGCCATTTGAGAAATGGACCTGGCAGGTGGNAGTCACAGAACCAAGCGAAGATCTTGATATGGGCGGAAACTTGGCCNTGGTTGAAGTGATCATAGAAAACAAGGAAAAAAAGAACCAAGCACGGATTGCTCGCATGATGCGGAGTTTTGTTCCGGCAAGTTCCGAACCCTAATTACTCAATGATTCCCAATCACAATTGGCTCTTTACCAAGAGGCACTCATTTATCCACGGATTCACTGTTCTTGAGGTGATGCTATCGATCGTTATTGCATCAGGACTGCTTGCAACAGCAATGTATTTTTACCAACAAGCCAGCCAGTTCCGGAACGACTTGCTTAAAGAAAACGAACGAATCAGNAGCGCACGGCTGATTCTTGATCGGTTAAGCTCAGAGCTACGTTGTACCATTTATCACCCCGAGCGGCGAATTGGCATGAGGGGAGGCAGTGACTGGATTGAGTTCCTAAAATCCAGCATTCCCAGTATCGCTAGTTGGCAAATACTTAACGATTCTGATCCCCCACCCTATCCCGAGACTGGCTATAGGCTCGTCCGCTATGAACTCACAAAAAAACCGGTACTGCAGGGAATTATTGCAAATGATGCCAATCAGCAAATGATTGACCAGATGACACCTAGACTTTCAAACGACCTNGAGGCATCAGATGAAGCCTTAGCTCCATTGATGCAAGGCGATGCTATCAACCGCACTGAGCAACGCTTGCTCACAGCAAAAATTTCAACTAACAGTGTAGTTCAAGTTCGGATTGATCCTGTCCGAATCACGGATCAATTGAAACATATGAAATTTCGATACTTCAATGGAAACGTATGGGTCGACACATGGCCTGGCCCCAAGATACCCTCTGGAATCGAAATCAACTTGGGAATTGAACCAATGGCTATAACCAATCTGCTTGAGGAATACACCAATCATGTTTTCCGTAGAATTGTGCCTATGCCATCATCCCATGAAAGTGTCGAAATAGAGGAAGATTTTGCGCAACCTGAATTAAGTAGTGAAGGACGTACGACAACACAAGATTCAGATTGAAACAGGCATAGCTCTGGTNGGGGTTCTCGTGATTATAGGTCTTTTGTCAATGATTGCCATTAGCCTACTGTTCCGCATGCAGGCCGCCGCAGTAGCCTCAAGCAATAGCCTTCGATCAGAACAGGCTTGGGCAGTCACATTAAGTGGCTTGGATCGCGCCATCGACATCGTGAGCGATCCCAGCAGAACAACGCTCGGCTGGATCAACAACCCCACAGATTTTGAACATCAAATCGTTTACGATGATGGCGAAAATAAGTGGTATTTCTCCGTTTTTCGCAGAGGCACTCTCGATATGGACAAGATCACCTTCGGCGTGGTCGATGAGGCTTCCAAACTTCCTTTCAATGGGACAAATGTGCTGCAGTTAATGAAAGTTCCAAATGTCACACTGGCAGCAGCCGAAGCCTTGGCCGACTTTGTAGATGCAGACTCAATAACGCGTGAAAATGGAGCGGAGCAAAACCTCTACGACACAATCCCTGTTTCCTACTCAATTCCAAACAAGCCGGTCAGTTTTCTTGACGAATTATTGATGGCGCAAGGGATATATGCTGGTCATATCTACGGAGAAGATGCCAACCGAAACCACAAACTCGACATGAATGAAAACGATGCCGACACCCAGTTCCCGCCGGACAATCAGGACGGGAACCTTGGCGATGGAATCCATAGATTTTTCACACTGTACTCCCGTGATTGGAATGTAAACCAACGCAACCAACCCCGTATTAACATCAACTCAACTCCACTCGATCCGGATCCCGAAGNNCTGTCAGAAGAAATGGTTATTTTCCTCAATGCTAAAAGGAATGCCAATGAACCAATCGAGTCGCTCATCGATCTTGTAGATGCCACGTTTATAGTTACAGACGAAAACCAAGCTAGGCGTGAACTCAAATCCGGCATCACCTCTGCGGAACTTGGCCAACTGATGGACCTCTATACCACGGAAACCAATCGCATCCGATCAGGACGAGTAAACATCAATACGGCCCCCAGCGACATCCTTGCACAACTGGAAGGAATAGATGACACATTGGCTGACAGAATCGTATCGACACGCCAAGGACTGAACTCCGAAACAAGCCACTCAATCGCTTGGCTCCTAGAGGCGGGGCTTCTAGATTCCGAACAGCTCAAGAAAATCGAGAACCTAATCTCAACACGCAGCTTTCAATTTCAAATCCAAGTAATCGGCTATGCACTTCCATCAGGAAAATATAACGTAATCGAGGCTGTCGTGGATTTAATTGGTTCTAGACCAAGAATTGTTTACTTGAGGGATTTAACCAAGCTGGGTGTTCCCTATCATTTTGACCCGACGAAAGAATTGAACATTTCAAACAATGACTGACACCGCAATTACCCGCAGCCGCAATTGGCTTAAAACCCTGGCAAACAGACGCTCCCCTTTTCGCCGCAGGCAAGACGTAACTGCAATTGATGTCGACCAGCGGATGTTGCGAGTGGTTCAAGTTGTAACTGGGAAAATCCCTAGCAGCATTCGAATCAAGCGTGTAGAAGTAATCCCTGTCCCAGAAAATGACTTCGACTTGGAAAACCCAAACAAAGTCGGGGAATGGATAGGAGCGCAATTAAAAGCGATGCACCTCGCCCCTGGAACTGTTGTCATGGCCGCACGACGGGGTGAAGCAGTACTGAAGGAATTATTGCTGCCACCGCTTAAAGATGCAGGAGAAATGGCATCAATGGTAAATATGCGAGTCGCGCGTGAATTACCATTTCCAGAATCAGACGCAGTTATTGACTTCACAGTCACCAAGGTGCCGACCAAAAAACAATTACAGGCGGTAAAAAAAGAAAACCCAGCGACGGGGCCATCTGCAGACAAGGCTCACGTTGTTGTGGCTGCTGTCCGAAAAGATACGGTGAATCGTTATCGCACGATCGCCAAATCTGCAGGACTTACTTTGACGGGACTGGGACTGCGGCCACTTGCATCTTTTCGCACACTTAAGTCCTCTATGGAGAAAACCAACAATGAAGCCATTGCTCTAGTTTCGGTGCGACGCCATGAGGTAGATGTAGATGTCCTGATCGAAGGCCGCCTAGTTTTCAGCCGAGAGTTATCTGTCAATTTAAACCTAAATGACAATTGCGCGGAAACAGACAAACAGGAATCTATTCAGCAGGCTGCTAAAGAAATAATTCGTTGCCTGCACAGCCATGAGGGTTCGATGGCCTTTAAGCCAATTGAACGTCTTTATATAGCTGGTGGGACTGGTTTGGAAGATGATCTGCGTGACATAATCCAAAATAAAATCGAACCAGAATGCAATATTATGCCACCGCCAACCGCAATTCCGTTGCCAAGAGGAAAGGAAACGAATGCAGCACGTGCACTAACTTCTCTTGGACTTGCAATAGGTTTTGTTGACGATGGAGGGCTCGCACTAAATTTCCTTGATCCGAAACGGCCAATCATTCGTCGCAACCAAGGGCGAACTAAGTGGCTACTAAGCATTGTTGCGTTACAGGCTCTCTTTGTTTTTATGTTTGGCGTACGGTCGAAAATGGCATCGGAATTTGAGAACAAACTCACAGGCGCTAACGGATTAACATTCACCCACAGCAACTTAGCCAAGCGGGAAAAGGACTTATGGAGGTGGACTAGAAGGAAAGCGGACTCAATCAGGGATTGGCATGGCACAAATAGACGATGGCTTGAACACATGGCATTCCTCAGTTCCGTCATTCCTCAATGCGATCAAATTTACCTGCTAAAGTTAAACATGCGATCAGGGAAAACAGGATTGATCACATTTCAAGTACAAGTAAAGGACAGCCAGGTTCTCCATTCCTTAGAAAAGAAACTTCGTGGCCTGGGATATCTTGTTAACCCTGTTTCCTTTACCCCGGCCAACGACAAATTCGGATACAAGTTCCGAGCCACGTTTGAACTCACATTGCCAAACCGATTCCCGGTGAATCTATTGCACCATCAAAAAACCAATTCGTTGCCTGAAAGATTACAGGATGATGTTTATTCTGACGGCATAAGTAGTATATCTGAACAGAAAGGAAGATATCATGTCTAAGGTAAAGTTAAGGCATTTGCTGACCATTGCAATAGGCATAATAGTCGCATGGGTTTTCATTTCGCGAGTGATAGTTCCTTGGTTTTACAAACCGCGCGATACTGCAAAACTCAAGATACAAAACCTTCAATCAAAAGTGCTCAAATTAAGGCAGCTCGAAGCAGTTTCTAAAAATGACGAATACTACCTAGCGGCGACATCAAGAAATTCCTTTTCCATGGATGAGAGTGAAGCCATTTCTCAAATGGGAATTCATCTCACCGAAGCGATAAAAACAAGTGGATTAAGCGAAGACCAATTCACAAGAAGACCAATTAAAACCACGCAGCTAACCAAGAATGGAGCAAAGCAAATAGGTTATACTGTGAGTGGCCAGGGACCACTTCCAAGAATTATCGACCTATTGTATCTTCTTGAACAGAATCCATCTTTTCCAGCAGTCAACATCACATCCTATGCTCGGCGGGAAAACAGTCTTCTTGTAAGAACACAAGTACCACACTTATTCCAAAAAGATCAGTTGGTTGAAATACGCGGTGCATTTCCGATAAATCGCAAATTCCCATCATCCTATAATGGAACCTTTAGAGTAATTAAAATCGGCACGAATTCTCAACCAACGTCATTGACATTGGCGTTACCTAGAACCGGAAACAAAACCGCATCTGCGACCAACTACGCTGCCTTGAATTCAACCAACACAGATAAACATGATAAAAGAAATTGGCTTTCCAAATTGCTTTTTATGGGCAATTCAAAAAAGCAGATTAAATCCGAAGCTAACAAGAGTGCCATAATTAGGGAAACAAAGCAGGTTGGCAATCAGATCACAATTGCTACGAAAGGGAATCACCCCTTTAAGGCTGATAGCGAGATAAGGCTCTTTAACTTAATCCCATCTTCAATGAACAAAACAGTTAGAATCAAAAGCGACTCCCCTGCCCGATTCTCATTTGTGCTTGATGACGGCAAAGATGCGCACACCTCAGCGATTATCAGTGCCTTGATCCCACAACGGGTACACAGCATCACCATGCTACCGGTGGATACTTCAGAAGAAGTGAAGATTGACTTTCAGTTTCTCTCCTTGGTTACTGGCCCAACAAAACTCGCAAAGGAGTCTCAATTAAAAACAAGAAAAATTGAAGCTAAGGCCTTGGTTGAAGAAAATCGCTCCCTATTTGCAGCCATCACTAAGCGTGCCTTTTTTTTACCATACCAGAAAAAACCAGCACCACCACCGGCGCCACCACCCACTACAAAACCCGAAGCACCTGCTGCACCACCGCCTCCCGGCCCAGAAACATACAAGATCGTTTCACTCTCCGAGTGGCAAGGACAACATGAAATCATGGTTTTTGATACCAACCAAAATAAAACCGCGAATTACAAGCCGGGCGATACTTTGGCAGGGGGAAAAATCGTAATGATCGACTACCGTAAAATGCCATTCCCAAAAAAGCCTGCACTGCTCTCACAAAGCCGCGTGATACTTAGTATCGGTGAGGAATATTGGGCCATTGAACGGGGAAACACTCTAGCCGATATACATAGGCTTGAAAGTGATCAACTGCCCACTAACTTGGCAAAATAGCTAATAGTTTACGGATACTGACGTATACAAACTTAGTCAACCGTCTGCTTGACTCGGTAAAATCGCCTATCAATGTTTCCCGGAACATTCGCATCCTTGACAGTTGTCTGCTCTCCAGCAGATGCAATATTCTCAACTAACAACTTCCATTCGATAAGGTCATTTGACCATTCCAACTCATAGGAAGATCCAGAAGTAGAGGCCCAAGTGATACTCACCCGCTGTGGCCCGTCATTAGAGACATCTATGTTTGTGATCTCGATTAGTGAATCGTCGCCACCTTCACTCAGTGGAAAGACGCCGTCCCGAATCTCGAAATGATCAATCAGCATCTTTGGAGTCTTTCCATTGCCTTCCCCAAACTTGAACATCACGAAATCAACCACGTTCGGCTTGAAATCCTTCAATCCCTCCGCTGTCGCAATCTCAAGCATCGCTCCACCATCAATCGAAACACCATAAGTGGCATTGCCTGTTTCCGCGTCCCAGATAAACCGGAAATGCAACGGAGCTCCGTCCGTAACTCCAATGTCATCGATCCGATTCACATTACCTCCTTTTTCCCCGGAAAAGACTCGGACATCATCAAAGCTGTTGAAAACAAGCTCTATGAATTTACCCCCAAAGAAGCGGAACTTGAAATCGGTGTGAGCACCAATGAAGTCCTCAAAGTGCATCTTGAGATCGGCAGTAAAACTTCCGCCGCTTTCAAATGAGCGCCTGATCCCAGCATCCCCTCCAGCAGATGTGCTAGGTTCGTTGACTTGGTACCTTCCATCACCAGTAAACCCGATCTGTGCCTCCGCCGAATCATCGCGCACACTCCAATCCTCACCAAGCTCCGGTCCGTCAAACGATTCCACAATCCCTTCAACCGGTGGCTGCTCTTCGGGAATAGGAGAGACTCCCGGAACGATCTCAAAATAATCGATCAAAAGTCCGGGGGTATTCCCATTGCCCTCACCAAACTTGAACATCACGAAATCGACCGTATCGGGGGTAAATGCCTTCAAGCCCGTAATCTTGGCGATTTCTTCCATCGGCTCACCTCGGACTGCGAGTCCAATGATGACTTCACCAGAGGATTCATTCCAAATGAACCGTATCACGGCGGCATCACCGTCATTGATCCCGACTTTTTGAATTTTACTCACATTTTCACCACGTTCCTGTGAGTACACACGCAAGTCATCAAAGCTGTTGTAAACGACTTCGATAAATTTACCCCCAAAAAAGCGGAATTTAAAATCGGTCGCCGAGCCAGCAAATCCGTCGAAGGTAAAACCAAGATCGGCAGTAAAGCTGCCGCCTTTCCCCTCAATCGCACGTCTAAGCCCAACGTCGCTGGCCGAAGTGGAGGGATCTCGAAGTTCGTAAACCCCATCACCAAATCCGATCTGGGCTTCTGGCCCTTCGTCACGCAAGATCCAGCCTTCGTCCAATTCAAGCCCGTTAAAATCATCACGATAGGGTTGAATCGGGGGATCCATAGGGATTTCATCAATCCCTGGACGGACTTCAAAGCGGTCAATTGATACTATTGGCTCAGGACCATCCCCAAATTTAAATAGAATCAAATCAAGTGAGTTGGGGGCAAATTCTGTCAAACCACTAACGGACCCAATTAGTGTCCACTTTTCTCCTATCAGAGCTCCATATTGTGCCTGCCCTGCCGGTTCATTCCATACGAACCGAAACTGCACCGGCTCTTCCTCCAAAATNCCAATGTCTTCAACACGATTGATTCCCCCTTTTTCCCCGGAATGCATACGAATGTCGTCAAAGCTNTTGTAAACAAGTTCGACAAATTTACCCCCAAAAAATCGGAATTTAAAATCAGATCCAGTCCCTGCAAATTGCTCAAAGATGACATGCGCATCGACCGTAAAGCTGCCTTGCCCTTCAAACATATGCTTAATGCCCGCGGCATTTGACGATCTAGACGGATCGCTGAATCGATATGCGCCATTTGACAATCCAATTTGAGCCTCCTCATCAATGGTGATCCAAGCATCAGATAATGAATCATCTTCGAAATCATCTACAAATGGCTCCACGCGCTCTGTCGGAATCTGTGAAAACCCAGACCGAGCAGAAAACCCATCAAGATACATTGTGGTGTTTTTATCATTCTCACTACTTGTTGAAATTAAAACCTCTAACATACGAGGCTGCCATCCCTCACCAAACTCATTTAAGATCAATTCCAAGCCTTCATCATTTAAACCAGATCCTATTTCAAAACTTTCCATCANGGCATCCCATGCAAATCGAAGGTTCAATGTTTCTCCATCCACCACCAAATAGTCATCTAGTTTTAATAAATCATCACCCGCAAAAACGACCTCAAAGGTTCCGGAACTTCCTACGATAATCTCTAAGTTATCAGGGCCCGGAAAACGCATGGTTAATTGTGAATCTGAATCTGAGAAATCACTCAAACTCAACTTGAGATCAATAGTTGTGCTACCAGGTGAAGGCAGTCGAAGTCCCAAGCCCGCCTTATTCGGTCTGGAGGCAGCCTTGATTTGGTACCGACCTTTATCATCAAACCCAATATGCTCGGATTTCTCTCCCAGCGGAATCCATGATGAAATTAGTTCAGGACCGTCGAAACCATCAATAACAGTTTGTACTTCTACCGGAACAAACCCATCACTAATCTCAAAGTGATCAAGCTGTAATCGGGGCGCATTGCCATTTCCATCGCCAAACTTAAACAAAACCAAATCTACATTCTCGGGCTCAAATTCAAACAAACCACTCTCTTCAGCCAGCAAAACCATTGGTCCATCATTTTGAGCGACTCCGACTTGAACTGTTTTCGCAAGATCATCATAGGCTAGCTTCAAATTTAAAACGTCACCATCCTGAAAACCAATCTTGTTGAAGCGAGCAATGTTTTCGCCCAATTCCCCTGAATAAACCCTAATATCATCGAAACTGTTATAAACAATCTCGACCAATCCCCCTACCAGAAACCTAAACTTGAAATCGGAAGCAGAATTAGAAAAATCCAGTAATTTCAGACGAGCGTTGGCGGTAAAACTTCCTGTTCCTTCAATCTGATGCCGAATCCCTGCATCGCTACCACGTTGACCCTTTATCTCATAGAGCCCATCAGTGAATCCAATCTGTGAAGCTCCTCCTGCCTTGTCCAGCGGTGTCCATCTTTCGTCAAGTTTCGGCCCAGAAAAATCATCCACAAATGATGAAACACCGATAGGGAGCGCCTTATCTTGAATTTGTAAACGATCGATAAAAAGACGTGGACTATGTTCACCTTCGCCAATCCTGAATAAAACCAAGTCGAGNCGTGTCGGTTGAAATTTCTGCAAGCCACTGATGGTNTTGATTAACTCCATCNGTTCATCCTCCTTTGCCACTCCTATTCGCATTGTTCCTGTGGATTCCGTCCAAGCAAAACGGATATGCATGTTTGTCCCTTCATCGTATCCAAAAGACGAAATTCGCACAGTATTGCTTCCCCGTTCACCTGAGAAAACCCGCAAGAAATCATTCTGGTTGAAAACAAATTCCATGAATTTCGGGGCCAAAAATCGAAACTTAAAGTCGAATCGCCCTTCAGAAATATCCTCAAGACGAATCGTTGCATCAGCCGTGAAATCGCCAGTGCCTGAGAGTTTAAGACCCAAGCCTGCGTCGGACTTTGATTGTGAGTCGACAATCTCATACTCCCCCTCGTCTGTGAACCCAACATGCGTGCCTCCCTCATTGTCGAAGATAAGCCAAGACGGATCCAAATCTGGGCCATTGAATTCTTCTAAAAAAGATTTCTGAGCTTGTGCGGTTTGAAATCCAAAAAGAAAAAGGAAANTAATCCCTATATATTTTGTTTTATTCATAACTTTAATGAANAATTTATAAAAGCGTTTAGAAANTCGGGNATAAANGGNAGTGAAAGACGAAATATTCACAANTTNNATTCAAAAAAACCNCAATAATTTTCTCTCGAAACTAAATCGGCGNATCACCAGGAGGCTAAATCAAACNATTGATGCGAATAAATAATTATTCAATTTCGAAATCGGCTCTCAACTCAAGAATTCCGAGACAAGCATCCTCTCGAGGAGTCATTTGCAATCGAATCGCATCGCATTGAACAGAAGCTGCAGGACGGACGACATTATACTGGTTTGCCCGAGTTTCATAATGATCCGTCACATAAAGTTCCAATGGCTGCCATTCGCCATCCTGCCTGATTTCCAAAAACCACTCCGCTGGAAACTTCACATCAGAATGATCCTGCATCCAGTAAACACCAACATTTCGAAGTCTTTTACTTTCGTGAAACCGCGCCTCTACCCACTGGGCTTTTCCTTTTTCAGGACGACTGGTCCAGCGCGGAACTTTTCTGCCACCAGAATTCCTAGGTTCTTTTTTATCACCAACTGCCACAACTGTATCTTCGTTGAATGTATGTGAAGCAATAACTCTTGAGAATATACTTTTTGCGGGTAGCAAGTTTGGATCAAAAACGGCAAGCTCTTTGTTACGTGGAAACCAGACTGTCATCGAACTGACACCACGATTATTCCAAGCATAATAAGGCGTCAAAACTAGTTCCGAGTCTTCCACCCTTCCATCCGCAGTCACAGCCTGTGCATCAACTTTGATCTGCAAAAATGTANCCGCATTAATCGACTTTTTGTGAAGTTCCGCACTTGTTATGTTTTTAACATTCTCCAAGAAAAAACGTTGAGTGGCACCTCCATTATCGACTCCTTCGGCACAAAGAACTAACGGGCCCCGTGTAAATGACACACGGTTTCTGTTTGATTTAACATTCGGATGGCATTTTGTTACGCGAATTTGCATCGGCAGTGTTAATTCTAAACGGTCTCCGGCATCCCAAACCCGTTCGACCGCCAGAAATCCTCTATTACTTTTGACAGGTACCTTCATACCGTTAACTTTCAGTTCGAACGCTTCCATTACCGGATCTGTATAACTGTATAATTCACCAGGAACAAATTGTTCACGTGCCCAAGTAGGAATTCGTAATAGCACTCTAAAACGCTTCTGGTGCGATGGGTTTACATTCAGTGTAATTTTCCCATCGTTCGGGTAGTTCGTATTTTGCTCCAATTTAATTTGGACCGCGTCTAGCTTAATCTCTGTTTCACAGTTGGCATAAAAAGTGACATAAATATCATGGTTATCATGGGCATAGATCATTCCAGGAACCTGAGGCACAAGCCTGGCTAGATTAGATGGACAACACGCCGTACCGAACCAAGGCGCGCGACCCGCGGTTCCATGATTAAACGGATATTTCCCATCAGAGTCCAAAGGGTTGACATAAAAGAAACGATTCCCATCCAAATTGACAGCAGCAAGGACATTGTTCAGCAAGGCAATCTCAGCAACATCCAAATACCGTGCATCCTTATGCAAAAGAAACATTCTATAGTTGAACATGACATTTCCAACCGCAGCGCAAGTTTCATTAAAAGCATCTGCATTGGGGAGCTCATATTGTGGTCCGAATCCTTCGATTCCATGAACTGCACCTAGACCGCCTGTAATATGCATGCGAGTATTAACAATATCGCCCCAAATCCGGCTAAGCGCTTTCTGATACTCCGGTTGTCCTGTAAGTGTCCCGACATCTGCCATCGCGGAATACATATAGGTAGCCCGAACAGCGTGACCAACTGCTTCGCTTTGTTCATTCACGGGAGCATGTTGCTGTGCGTAAGTTGGAGCCATTACTCCTTCGCCATCTGGCACGTAGGTCACGCCACGTATCGCTAAAAATCTCTTGGCCATGTCAAGATAAAGAGACTTGCCTGTTGCCCGGTAAAGTTTAACCAGTGCGAGTTCCAACTCTTGGTGCCCAGGAGCCTGTCTAATTGGTTTACCGTTATTGTATTTCGGATCGCCAACAAAAAATACTTGATTGATATGACGGGCACTTTTCTCTGCGACTTTTAACAATTTCGATTTTCCGGTTGCCTGAAAGTAAGCAATTGCAGCCTCGTAAAGATGCCCTACATTATAGAGTTCATGACTATGAACCACGAACTCGTAAGGTGAATCGCCCATCATATGTTTCGTTCCGCCAACACCCGTCGTATGCGACGGATAAAGATATCCATTCTCCTCTTGTGCTCCCTCAATTAGACGAGAAAGCTCATCAAATTTATCTTCCAATTCGGGATCTCGCCGCAATTGAAGTAAATACGCAGCCCCTTCCATAACCTTGTAAAGATCTGAATCTATAAATCGATGAGGGCGATGGTTTTCGGTCTCTTTACCGGCAAGAAAATCGCGCGCCGCCCTCAAGTGTGCAGCACCGGGCTCAGTGCGCTTAAAGGCGAATGGGACAAGCGTATTGCGCTGCGTTTCCAAGCGAGGCCGCCAAAAATCACCGGTCATTTTCACTTTGTTAAAAGCGACGGGCTTCAGTGTGTAGTCAGCTGCGATAATGAAATCCATTCGGTCAGTAGCACCTAAAATTGCGATCAAAAAAGTCAGGGGAAATTTTAGATTTTTTTTCAAAAACACAGACTTGAATTGAAAAGATTTATTCTTTTTAAGCATAAACATTTGCGGATTCGTCCTGATAATTTGATGTGTTGAATCAAAAAGTAAAAGATAAAAAACCGATGGAAGTAAAAATTGATGGTCAAAAAATGGTGGAGCCATGCGGAATCGAACCGCAGACCTTCGCATTGCGAACGCGACGCTCTACCAACTGAGCTATGACCCCATTTAACCTTGTAAAACAAGGGCTTTTTTAAGTCTAAGCATGACTTAAAATTTTCAAACCAGTGGATAATAGTTCGCCAATTTTGTTGCAGTTAACTAGTATTTCCAGCATCGGCAACGGGCGGCAACGTAGCATCTTGATTTCCCCTGCTCAACCCCTTAGGCATCGATATTTTGACGCATTTGTTGTAGCCTTTTCCTCTGGAAAGCCTGCGTATATCCTCCAGCCTAAACCGAATGTTTCAACCTATCTGGATCGGTCTTATAACACCTTCATCTGTAACGTCGATAGAGGGTTGCTCATGTTAGCTTAAGTCCTTCATCGCATCCTTCGCCATAAGTATTGGCTCAGGCAACGAGTGGTCATAATCTTCACAATAATTAATTTCTTATAACTCCGGCCAAATCGAAATTTGTGTCGCCTGACCAAACGCTAAACCAAGAAAAAAGGCTCCCGAATGAGAGCATTTCCGCATCAACATAACTAAATTTATATCTTCTTACCCTTTGCTCGCTTCATTTCCATACTGAACTCAGAAAAATCAGCAACAGTACCATCGGCATCTACCCTATAAATCTGCAACTCAATGTTATTCTGATCAATACGGCGAAAAGCGACACCCATTGAGTTAGTATTTCCGCTATCATCCTTTCTAGTCAGGGTCAGCATCGGCATATCGTCCTTTGGACCCCATGAACCAGTTTGCTTCCGGCCCTTGTTGTCGTAACCAGTCTGCTCGACTTCATCGGTCTCGGCGTTAAGGGAAATCAGGCTGTACGTCTCAGTGTCATTGCTCTTGAAGTGAGATGCAAGAACGTGATCTTTAATGGCCCACCAGTAAGTCAAGATGACCTTATTTCCATCGATATCACCTTCCCAAATTCCGACAATCCATTCAGCTTCTGCCTCGGCAATCTTGTCGGCTAAAGAGGCTTGGGATTGAGGTATGATTGCTAAATTAAGAACAGCAAAGATTGTTAGTATTTTTTTCATTTCTTTTCAATTCATTCCCACAAACTCAATCGTGGTCTTGAAAGACTGTATACTTTAACGAACCTCTTCAAGCAACAACTTCTCGCTCTACCAACTGAGCTATGGCTCCGCGCGTTATTGGTATGCTGGAATTTTATGCAGCACTTCGACTAAAGAACAAGTGGTTTCCGAACCAGGTACTAATTGGGTTGCCAGCCAACCATGTAGAGGGACATGCTTTGCTGCAGACGGATGAACGATACCAAAACCAAATCAAACCGCTTGCCGTGGATCCTTTCAGTCGCTTTCGTGTTTCTGTTTATCTTGGCGGTGCCTTGGTACTGGGATGAGGAAGGTGCCAAGCCGGTTTTTGGCATGCCCCTCTGGGCTTTAGCTAGTTTAGGCGTTTCATTTATAATCTCCTGCCTGACTGCTTGGGCAGCGTTTCGCACTTGGCCAAACGACAGCGATGATTTGGGAGGTAACTTTTGAATAACATACCGCTTGGTTCAGCAGAGCTCGGGTTTATAGCGCTTTATCTGGTCTCGCTAATCGGCATCGGCTACTGGGGGATGCGAGCACGCACTGAGAACTCGCTCAAGGACTTTTACCTGGCCGGCTCAGGTGTGGGTTTCATGGTGCTGGTGCTCACATTGTACGCGACTCAGTACAGTGGCAATACGCTGTTTGCCTTCACAGGCAAAACATTTCGCATTGGCTACGCCTGGCTGATGAGTGTTCATTTCATGACGTCGATCATCGTAGTATATCTGGTTTTTGCCCCTAAACTACATCGCTTAGCGAAGCGAGAGACATTCATCACTCCAGCGGATTACCTGCAGCATAGATTCTCACACCATCCTTATACGGTACTGGCATCGATCACAATGGTGCTAGCAATCAGCAACTATCTGCTAGCACAGCTCACGGCGATGGGGCTGCTATTGCAGGGTATGACGGACGACATCGATCCTCAAACAGCGTTTGTCGCGGGAGTAATTTTTCTGGCAGTAATTATGTTAGTATACGAAACGCTGGGTGGCTTCCGTGCGGTTGCTTGGACGGACTTGATACAAGGGGGCATCCTAATGATCGGGTTCGTGATTCTGCTATTCATCGTGCTCGACCACTTTGGGGGACTAGGCAAAAGCTATGAACTACTG
>PBKH01000058.1 GCA_002721375.1 Verrucomicrobiales bacterium | reverse complement strand
TGAACAGAATACGCTTTTTACCTGTGGTCCATGCCAAGGAGGGTTTCCGTTTAGCCACTGTCCGAAGACGCACCTCAGGACCGAGCACCTGCTCAGCGGTGATAAGCTGCTGCTGCCAAGCCGCAGCGGCTTNNGNGGNGTCGAATATCCGNCGATGNCCTGNCNACGATAATACATTTTGATTCGTCGGAATGCCGAGGGTGGTTTTCTCTGCAGCGGAAAGCTCGCGGGCCGGGTTTTCGGCGATAGCCATCTGCCCACCGAGCACTATACCATGCANTGGCAGACCACTCTTCGAACTAAGATGCGCACGCCGACCAATCCAACGTGGTATCAACCGTCGACCGTTCAACTCGAGAACTCGCTCCACAGTACAACTGCTATNCCCCGGCCCTCCGCAAGTTGCCGTCACGGTATACTCCGCCAACCCTTCATTGTGTTGCTCAACGTGNCGGGCAACTGACTCCGGTAACGAATTCAATCTTGGCACGGCATTTTTTATAGCCAATCCAGGCTGAGTAGCAATAAGCCTTCTCATCGCCGGTTCGCGCCGCTTGGCCAAGAGCACCCCCTCGGCCACCAAGTCAAGCTTGGCATCCGCCGGAGCTGCCTCGTACTGCTCAAGCCATTTGCCAAAGTCCGCAATCGGGCCAGCGGTCAGCTTTGGAACAACAAAATCAAANCCTAAAGCAAGGTAAAATAGATAATGANAGTTACGAATGGAAATCACAATTTAATGAGTGCNGATCAACTGACCGCCACAATTTANCAAACCTCTGATTGAACTCCCTCAAAAAAGGTCCTCGGCGCCCAACCGATTGAACTATTTCAAATCTAGGCCTCACTCGACAAACTGGGCTCCCTCAATACGTAGCAAGCGCTGCTTCCAGCCAGAGCCGGCGGAAAAGCCACCGATGCGCCGATGCGCCGCCAACACTCGGTGACACGGAACAACGACCGGAACCGGGTTTGCTCCGCAGGCTGAGCCAACGGCCCTGGACGCACCCGGCTTGTTCAGGCGACGGGCAATTTCGCCGTATGATCGGGTTTGACCAAGCGGAATGTTACGCAGCTCCGACCAAACAGATTTTTGAAATTCGGTACCAACAGCAAGATCGANCGGTGGCAGTTTTCTTGGCACTTGTCCAANCAACGATGANTTAAGCGCAGCGGCGGTAGTAGCTAACCAGCGCTTGTGCAAGCCAGTCGGATGTTTNANAGGCTTGNACACACGAACTTTTCCAGGGAAATCGATCCGACACAGTCCGGNATCGCCGAACANAGCGAAGAAGAATCCGTATTGAGTGGCAATGGCGACGTTAATCATTTCGGTCGTCCTGACGGCCGAAGATTAGTGCGACGGCGATGGCAATGACCGCTGCGATAACGGTTATAGCCACTCGGACTGTGATTATATTCTCATCGTCGTTCGTCATCTTATCAAATATTCCTCTAAGGTTGGATAATGCTCACTGCTGCAGNAGGGTCCAAAACAATCCTATAAGCACAAGCACCAGAAGCATGCTGAAGGCGAGGAACCGATTGCGAGCTACGCGACGCTCGTATCGCAACGGGCGCAATCCCTGGATGCTTCCCGCGGCAAGAAAGTTAACCATCCTCGGGTTAGAAGAGACCGGCGGTTTTCGAAAACGTCGGGTTAACCACTGCCAAGCGGTNTCANTTTCCGACTCGNNCGTGCCNAGCCGNTGCTCAGAGANCGGATGACTGGGACGTGCCGGCAGCGGCGTATNAGCCGGNTTGAGTTCGTGTACNTCAACGACCTCATCGAGCTCCTCTATTTGCGATTCCAAATCCTCCAACCGCGCCTTGATTGCCCTGTCCCGGCTATCGAGAGGATCCTTACGACGGAATAGGCTCATGGTTGATCACTTGCTACCCAATATCAGTAGGATGACGATGGCCACACCGACCGCGACNAGCGGCCAGGTAAAAGCCAGCCCTAGTCGGCTTAACTGCCAAAAGCTATATTGCTCGAAGCTTGGCCGCTCAGCCGCTTGCTTATGACTAACAACGGCAGCAGCAGACTGTTCTGTCTCACCATCAAGCAGCGGCCACTTAAGGCGCGCAGAATTCCATTCCATTCGCGCGTTCTCGATAGTGGTAAGGGCCTTGGTCAGCTCGACACTCCAGTTTTCCTCGGTCCATTTCTGATCATCGATACCGTTGATCTTGGCAAGCGAACCCTGCAGATCGCTGACAGTCGNGGCGAGTTGCTCTACGGTGCGGCCATTGGCAAGCTCGGCCTCCTCAAGTAGCCCTATACCACGAGTCAGATGTTGCATCATTTCTTCGCGGCCAGTCGCCAGTTCTGTACGTCGCTTTCGCGCCTCTTCAATTTCGTTGCGTTCACGCTCAAGCTCCTCCTGCATCCGCTTGAGCCGTGTGAGTTCCTGCTGCGTCTCGGTAACACGGGTGGTTAATTCCTCGCGACTTGGCGGAGCAACACTGGAAGAAGGAGTACCGGTTTCCATTGCAGACTCGAGATCTCGGTCAATAAAATCCGAGTCATCGAGTTTTGTAGTCATGGACGGAGACTATCCATGGACCGTCATACTGTAAAGTGCAGATGTTTTGTCTTGAATCCCCGCTCGGTTTATCGCTCATGGGGCATCACCGATGCCACCGGCTAGCAGCATGATCACACCTTACCNTGAGTGGCTATCCACGTTCACTTGGACATGGATAGCACTGGCTATGCCGGTAGCGATTAGCCTCTGCTTTTTCAATGCACCATACGGACGGCACAATCCAGGAATCTGGAGGCCAATGATTCGCGCTCGCACCGGCTGGCTGCTCATGGAATCGCCGGCTGTGGTGCTCCCGGCTGGAGCATTCGTGTGGGGATGCGGGTGGGAATCGCCAATGTTACTGCTTTTCTTTCTGCTCTGGCAGTTACATTACGTGTATCGAGCTTGGATTTATCCATTCCGCTTGGCCAAAACCAGCAGCCCGATACCTTTGCCACTGATCCTGATGGGCATGGCGTTCAACCTCACCAATGGCTTGTTGCACAGTGTCTGGCTATTCGTCCAACCCANTATGATCGGCACTGACTGGCTGACCGATTGGCGCTTCGCCATGGGAGTAGCTTTTTTTGGGCTGGGCTTTGCGGTCAACGTAGATTCATGTAACCGGCTANTGCGCCTGCGCCGAGANAATCAAGNTGACTATTCCATCCCACNNGGNGGCTTATTTAGNTGGGTGTCATGTCCGAATTATCTCGGAGAAATGGTTGAGTGGATCGGCTGGGCACTTCTGACTTGGAACCCAGCTGGTTTGGCCTTCGCGGTATGGACGATGGCCAACCTCGCACCACGCGCCCGAGCACATCACTACTGGTATCGCGACCGTTTCCCCGATTACCCGACCAAGCGTAAAGCCCTCATACCTGGAATTTTTTAAGTGCTTAGCCAAGCGCTTGAAAAGTTAGCAAAAGCGAGCCGCTTGCCTTGCACTGGAGGCATCGCTAGGCTGCACGGCCCATGCGTTTGCTCGACCGCTACCTTATCCGCGAATGGNTCTTTCCGTTCCTGATCTGTCTGACCGGATTCATGGTGCTTTGGATCGCGTTCGATCTGATCAATGATCTGGATGAATTNGAAGGTCTAGNNGTAGCCGAAATNGCCCGATTTTACTNGATGACNCTCCCGGAACATTTTTTTGTCGTCATGCCGGTGGCGCTTCTGCTTTCACTGCTGTACGCAATTAACCAACATTCGCGTTACCATGAGTTTATCGCCATCCGAAACGCCGGTGTCGGCATGTTCCGAATGAGTGCACCTTACCTACTCATTGGTATACTGCTTTCGGTGGGGCTTTACAGTTCCAACGAATACTGGCTGCCAACAGGCTTGCGTCAGGGAAAAGCCATCCGAGACGGCCAAGAAACACCGCTTGACTCCGGCTGGCTCACCGATGTTAAGTTCCGAAATGACAAGGCAAAACGCAACTGGCAGATACCTGCTTTTAACCCAACCACAGGCGAACTACGAGCGGTGGGCAACAACCCCATCCTCATTGAGTGGAAATGGGACGATACTCAGCCGGAACGGGTGATTATGGCCCCAGCTGGCCGATGGGAAGACGGCGGTTGGACATTCAACATGGCCAAGGGAATGGACGATCAAGTCATCCTCATCAAGGATTACGCACCCACGGAAGGCTTTCCCGAGACACAGCCCATCACCCAGCACGAGTCTCTTCGTATGGGCGAGTTCAACGAGAGCCCAATCCAGATCGAAGGCGAGTTGAAGATCGCCCCATTGTTCGACAAACGAGCACACAAGCGCTGGAGCGTTTCACTCGCAGAGATCGACGGCTACCGACGCATCCACCCGAACATCGCTCAGGAGAAGAAAGCAATCCTCGATGCGCAGTACCAAGCGCGTCTGGCCGAGCCATTAACATGCCTGATTGTCGTCATGATTGCCATCCCATTTGCCGCGCCTTCTGGACGTCGAAACGCTGCCGCCGGAGTAGCTGCCGGGATAGTCGTTTGTCTGGCATTCTTCATGGTACAGCAAATGTCGATGGCATTTGTCGGACAATACTCGGCACACATTGCCGCATGGGCACCACACGCCATTTTCGGAGGAATCAGCGCTTGGCAAATCACCAAGGTGCGATAGCCTCTCGGCGTTCGCACATGAAAACTTCTTTGACTATACGGCTTATACTCGGACTTTTTCTAATAGATGCGGCAGCTACAAAAGCAGCCGATGCCAAGTTCAAGCCGCTCTTTAATGGCAATAACCTCAACGGCTGGGAGCCCACGCCAGGCGGCAATTGGGAGGTGAAGAACGGCGTCATCGTCGGCACCAGCCCGAAGAGCGAACGCCGCCACGGCATCTTACTCACTAAGAATCGATTCAAAGATTTCGTGGTCAAAGCCAAATTTCGCGTGATTCACGGCGACAGCGGATTCTACTTCCGAGTCGATCGCGTGAAAAGCGGGGTTAGCGTTCACGGATTCCAAGTTGAGATTGACGAAACCGACGAAACTGGCGGTCTTTACGAAACTGGTGGACGCGGCTGGGTGCACCAGCCAACTTCTGAAGTGGCAAAAAAACGCGCCTACAAAAAAGGTGAGTGGTCCGATTTAGAACTGATAGCCAAGGGTGGGAACATCACCGTAAAAATCAACGGTGTGATCTCTACCAAGCTAACCAATGATAAAAGCCGCAAAGAAGGCCACATCGGCCTTCAACTACACGGCGGCCAAGTCATGCATGTCGAGTACAAAGACATTCAGCTAAAGCCCATCTAAATCCAGCTACATGGCCAAAATCGATTAATCCACTTTTGTCTTGATACCGGCGGATTCAAGAAAACCCCAGATTTCTTGATAAATTTGCGTGAGTTCCTCTGGAGAGAAGTCACCGTGTTTCTTTCCTTTGACAGTATGTAATTTTTCTTTAATGCCCGCTGCCTGAAGTTTTTGGTGAAGGTTGAACGCTTGACCATATGGAACCGCCGCATCTTCAGTTCCATGAATCGTGATGACCGGTGCGCCTCCAATACGAACATAGTTTATCGGAGAAAGTGTGCGCACGTATTCCTCCGTATCAATATTCTCGCCGAACCATTCAACTGGATGCGGGTTAATAGAAAAATCCGTAACACCGAACCAATTGACGATCGCAGCGACCTTTTTGTTGTCAGCAACTTTCAGTTTACCACCGCAGAGTTCGTCCCCTTTTCGAAGCATGCCAGTTAACAGCGCAAGGTGTCCACCTGCCGATCCGCCACTAATAACGATTCGTTCTGTGTCGATATCGTATTTCTTAGCGTTGGCGTTCACCCACTCCAAAGCCGCCAAACAATCGTCCACAGCAGCTGGTGCCTTAGCATCCTTGGCCAAACGATAATTGATACTAATCACAATCCAATCTCGATATACATATGGCAGGAAATTGAATGCTCTCTCGTCCTTGGACCCTTCAACCCAACCTCCGCCATGGATGTAAAGTAATGTTGGTTTCTTGCCTTTTCCATCGTTCACCCACCAAGGATGTTCTCCTATAAATTCGTCTGGCAGATAGACGTTTAGGTGCAGTTTCTTTCCTCCCACCGTTCGATATAGAACGTCGTGCTCCACGTAGTTTAAGTTAATCGCTGCGTTACGGTCGATGGATTGGACGGGGCGATAAGCACAACCGACTGAAAACAACGCAACGGCGATCGCAATTTGAACAGGTCTCATTTGGGTCAAATCGTCTCAATCTGTATGACTCTGTCAACGGATTTCGCTAGGCCAGAACCAAGCACTTGGCGAAGCGTTCCAATGCGCGCGGGCTTGCCCGGTGTCAAGGTGGCCGGTAACGTAAGCCCCGGTTTTTCAAAACCGGTTTTCTCATGAGTGTTCGCGTTCGATTTGCTCCCAGCCCAACCGGATATCTTCATATCGGTGGTGCCCGCACGGCGTTGTTTAACTGGCTATATGCCCGTCACACCGACGGAACTTTCGTGCTACGTGTTGAGGACACAGATGATGCCCGCAACACCCGAGAAGCAGTCGATGTGATTCTCGATGGACTGCGCTGGCTTGGACTTGACTGGGATGAAGGACCTGTCTCCGGCGATGCGATGCAGCAAAGCAGAGGTGAAAACGGCCCGTATTTTCAATCTCAGCGCGGCGATATTTATCAACGCCGTATTCAGGAACTACTCGACAATGATCTGGCCTATGATCACGAAGGAGCAATCAAGTTTCGTATGACGCGTGAGCCGGTGACGATACCCGATCTTGTCGCCGGGAATGTAGTCCGCAAACTCACCGATCGTGAAGAGGCTGATCCCGATTTCGTCATCGTGCGCTCCGACGGCAAGCCAGTGTTTCACCTTGTGAATGTAGTGGATGACATTGAAATGGACATCACACACGTAATCCGCGGCGAGGATCATCTATCAAACACCTCGAAGCATATTGAACTATTCAAGGCATTTGGAGAGGAACCACCAAAATTTGCACACATACCCCTAATCCTCAATAACGACGGTTCAAAGATGAGCAAGCGCGATACTGGAGCATCGATGACTGCATACAAGGAGGGCGGTTACCTGCCATCGGCGGTACTGAATTATCTCAGTCTACTTGGCTGGTCACCCAAGGATGATACGGAGTTGATGCCGTTAACCGAGTTGATTAAGCGATTCGACATGGACGGCGTGCAGAGAGCCAACGCACGATTCGATATGGCCAAACTAGACTGGCTAAACTTTGAGCACATCCGCTCGCTAAAGCAAGAAGCCTTCAAAACACAAGCGATTGCGCAACTGCAGGCTGCAGGGATCGACACCGCCGCAAGGGATGACGATTACACTAATGCCGCGCTAGCGCTTTGTACGGACAAAATCAAAAACCTTAACGATATCGCTGGCTACATTGGTTTTTTCTTTCTCGACGCAGTAGAGATCGACGCCGAGGCGGCAGAGCAAGCGTTGACACCGGAAAACCGACCGCACCTAGCCGCGCTGCGCGAAGCATACGCAGGATTAGCCAAGTTCAACGCAGACTCACTACAGGGGGCGCTGAAATCGACGGCCGCCGCCCTCGAGGTCAAAAACAAGTTTCTTGTTATGCCAGCGCGTGTGGCCTGCACCGGTAGCAAGGTCGGCCCAAGCTTATACCACTTGATGGAACTTCTTGGAGAAGCGGAGGTGTTGAAGCGGTTTGACGCCGCGTTGACTGCAATGTAATTCTCGTTGGCCGGGGCAGTCGATCTTTTGGGACCTATTTTGAACAAATAAGAAAGTCTATCCTATTGTTCCGCTGCTAGAGTTAGCCTAAAGAAATGATCGTTTTAACAACAATTTACGTGATCGCAGCTGTACTACTGCTGTTTGGTGCGGCGATCTTTGTGCACGAGTGGGGCCACTACTTCGTTGCCCGCAAATGCGGGATGAAGGTGGAGGAGTTCGCGATCGGCTTCGGCAAAATCCTGTGGAAACACGAGAAGGACGGCATACTCTACACCGTTCGAATGATTCCGGCAGGCGGTTTTGTGAAATTGCCACAGATGCTCACCAGCGAAGCGATTGAGGGTAAAAACGAAGAGGAGGAGACCGATCCACTCCCTGAGATTTCGCCCTGGGCCAAGATTGCCGTTGCCGTTGCCGGCCCGATTATGAACATCGTGTTTGCATTCATTTTGGCAGGGATCATTTATTTTGTCGGATTACCGGAATCCATAACCCCTCCGATTGTTGGACTACTTGACAAAGAATCTGAGGAATATTCGCTAGGCATTCGTGAAGGAGACATCATTACCAAGATTGATGACAAACCAATACCCAGCTGGGAAGAGGCAACGAAGCTAACCGCGTTGTCCGTGACAAACCAATTTTTCGTTACATTCCACCGCCAGTCTGATTCAGGAACGGAGGAGTTTACCCGGAAATTAACAGCCAAGCCAATCAGTGAAAAACTGACAATAAAGCGGTTACAATTGCCCCCGAAATTTAGGCCAATCGCCGGAAAGATTCTCGAAAATGGTGCCGCTGCCAAAGCGGATTTGAAACAGAAAGATGAGATTATTTCGCTAGGAGGTATACCTGTGTCAGGACAAAGCGAATTGATTGCTGAACTACAAAAAAATGGGACAAACAAAACGGAGATTATAGTACTGCGTCAGGGAAAAAAACTAGCGTTTCCAATCACCCCGAAAATGATCAATGACAGAGTGATGATCGGTATTCAGTTTGCACCTGTACCAACGACTTATATGGTTCGTCATCCCGGGCCAACCCCGACTGAAAATATTGCAGGCGTGGCCTCGCTAATGTGGCGTACGCTTTATGCCCTGTTTCACAAATCTGAAACAGGCGTTGGAGTCAAAGATTTAAGCGGCCCAGTTGGCATCCTCGCAATGATTGGCGCAATGGTGAATATTGACTACCGGTTGGCACTGAATTTTCTCGTTCTGCTAAACGTGAATCTCGCCATCCTCAATATGCTACCAATCCCAGTACTAGATGGAGGCCACACGGTGATGGGTTTCATCGAAGGTCTTTTCCGTAGGAAAATCCCAACCAAAATCCTCGAATGGACAACGACTTGTTTTGCTATAGCGCTTATCACACTAATGGTTTACGTAACTTTTCATGATGTGTTTGAACGCAGAGATGTGTTCGTCGATATGTTCAAGAACGAAGCTGAGGTTCAGGAACAGTCTGATCCCGGTGAATAAATTCGGCCGATGAATTACTGCGCCTCACCGTATCGCCATGTGCGCCGGGATACGCGCCAGGTGATCATAGGTGATCCAAAAAACGAGGGCGTCATTGTAGGTGGCGGCGAACCTATTGTTCGCCAGTCGATGATCACCTGTAGCACGCTCGATACGGAAGCCAGTATCGAACAGTCGATGGCTCTGATTGAGGTAGGCTGTCAGATCGTTCGCATCACCGCTCAGACCAAACGCTATGCCGCAAACCTTGAGCACATTGTTGCAGGCATTCGTGACCGTGGCTCGAAGGTTCCAGTGGTTGCGGACATTCACTTTAAACCGGATGCTGCAATGGAAGCAGTGAAGTGGTGTGAGATGGTCCGCGTCAATCCGGGCAACTATGCCGACTCCAAAAAGTTTGATGTCCGCGAGTACACCGACAAGGAGTACGCCACCGAACTGGCACGAATCGAGGAAGAGTTCGCACCGCTAGTCCACGAATGTAAAACGCGTAATCGAGCCCTCCGAATTGGCACGAATCACGGTTCATTGAGCGACCGGATCATGAACCGCTACGGGGACACTCCACTGGGAATGGTTGAAAGTGCGCTGGAGTTCGCCCACATCGCGCGCGACCGCGACTTTCACAATTTCAAGTTCTCGATGAAGTCGAGCAACCCGAAAGTGATGATCGAATGCTACAGACTGTTGGCCGCGCGCTTAGCCAAACTCGGNCCGGACTGGAATTACCCGCTACACCTCGGCGTAACCGAAGCGGGCGACGGCGAGGATGGCCGCATCAAAAGCGCTATCGGGATTGGCTCGCTGCTATGCGATGGGCTAGGCGACACGATTCGCGTTTCACTCACCGAAGATTCACCGAATGAAATTGCGGTTTGCAACGATCTGATTGCGCAAATCCCTGAGCTGACTGACCCGAACGCCGANGTGCCAAGCATACCCCTTTCGTATGATCCGTTTGAGTTCGAACGGCGCGATACGCCGGAGATCGAACTAGCAGGGGGCATCGCGTGCGGTGGCGAGCAAACCATTCGAGTAGTCGTCACCCAGACTGCTTGGGATAAACTTGCCCCGCGTATAAGCCAAGGCGATGACATCAAGCCGGAGGCAGTTTACGAAGAACTGAACCTGCTCGAAGTCGACCCNCGAGAGAAGATCAATGTCAATTGCAACACGCAACTAGTCACGGTCCGGGACGACATAAACCTGCCGGTGATCACTGCATTCCGTCTACTCGCCGGTCAACTTAAAGCCGCTGGAGCAAACAANCCCATTCTNCTCAAGGACTGTCTGGTGTTTGAAGATACGCCGCTGGAACCCAACGTGGCCCTTCTACGCGCCGCGGTGACGATCGGTTCGCTTCTATGCGATGGTATCGGAGACGCAATTTTAGTTCGCGGCGAGAGTGGTGCCGGACAGTCGCTACGACTAGCCTACAACATCTTACAGGCAGCTGGTTGTCGCTCTTTCAAGACCGACTACGTTGCATGCCCAAGCTGCGGGCGCACACTTTTTGACCTACAGGAAGTCACCGGCCGCATTAANACACGAACCGAGCACCTCAAGGGCGTGAAGATCGCCATCATGGGCTGCATCGTAAACGGGCCGGGAGAGATGGCCGATGCCGATTTCGGCTACGTCGGCGGAGCGCCGGGCAAGATCAATCTTTACGTCGGTAAGACGCCAGTACGCTTCAACATACCCGAAACCGAGGCTGTCGAAAGCCTTGTCGACCTGATCCGCGAACACGGCAAATGGGTCGAACCCGCTAACGAACTAGTTCCTGCCTGATGACCAGTCACACCGCCAAACTGTCTCCCGAGCAGGCGGAGNCGTTGCGCGGGATCTTGGCCATGCGCGNCTTCGAACAGGCTGAGGTACCTCACTCTATTTTCAGCTACAAACGCCCCGGACTCACAGTGACTTGGTACAAGAGCGGCAAGGTTCTCCTTCAAGGCAAAGGCACAAAGGAATTTGTCGAGTTTACTCTCGAACCAGAGGTGCTTGGTGAAGCAGCATTTACAGACATGCTCGATGGGCAACCGCAACAACTCGAGCCACATATTGGAGTCGACGAAAGCGGNAAGGGCGATTTCTTCGGCCCACTTGTGGTCGCGGGCGTNTACGTCAATGAGCCAGTGGCCCGCGCTCTGGACGGACTAGGTGTAAAGGATTCCAAAACGATCACGAACGATAAAAAAATCGCCGAGTTGGCAAAAGGCATTCGCGACACAAAAGGATGCGTGTACTCCATCGTGCCGATCGGAAACACCTCATACAATCGCCTGCATCAACGGATGCGCAACGTGAACAAGATCCTTGCNTGGGGCCACGCACGTGTGATCGAGAACCTGCTGGGCCAACGGCATCGAATGGAACCNCANCCGCTTCGAGCANTAAGCGATCAGTTCGCTCGCAGCAAGGCTACGATCCAGAGTGCATTAATGGAGGAAGGCCGCCGGCTCGAGTTAGTACAAATGCACAAAGCTGAGTCCGACATCGCGGTAGCCGCCGCTTCCATCCTAGCGAGATCCGTGTTTNTCCANCGATTNAAGACTTTGGNAGAGGAGTTCGATCTGGATCTGCCCAAGGGTGCCTCNTCAAAAGTGGATACCGCCGGTTCAGATTTCCTAAACAAACACGGGATAGAAAAGCTTGGTCAAGTAGCCAAACTACACTTCCGTACGACGCAAAAAATCCAGCCTAAACTTGGCTTGGCGCAAGATTAAGGATCGGCTTAATTAGCCATTGATTTCAGGCCCGACCCTCATCAGCATCGATATAATCGAACATGCAGCGGATGTCGTCTCGGTCCTGCAAGCCGGACTCTGCTTTGCGCTGGATAAGCCGCTCCAGTAGTGGGCCCTCGGTGCCGTAGTTCAACAAATCATCGCGTAGCGCCGCTTTTGCTTCGTCGGGGACGAGGACGTTAGCCTTGATCCAGTCGCTTATCTGCCCATCGGTGATTGAGCTTTTGACAACCTCGACAAGCGTTTCCTGCTCAACACCACTAGCCTTGAACCAAGCCAAATCGAACCCTTTGTCTAGGTAGTTCGGCTGGTAGTCCTCGTGCAATTGTCCGGCCTCATGTAGCCGTATTTTATCCACCAGACGTGGCAAGTGCACCCAACCATCCATGATCTCGTATGGGCTTCTCGGATAAATCGTGTTGCTCATGAAATTATTTCTCCGCCAGCAAATGATCGACTGCCTTTTCAACATCAGCATTAGCAATGTCGCCCCACCTCAGTTTTCCTTCTCGATCTATGATATAGTAGTCGGGATAACTATTTACAGCGTAGGCGCTGATGGTCTTNCCCTCTTCATCCAATGCNACCGGATACTCAATTCCGTGTTGCTCACTAGTTCGTTTCATTTTCTCACCACCTCTAGAGGCACAAANGCCGATGATGACAACACCTTTGTCAGCATACTTTTTGCGCAGCTTGTTGGTCTTGGGGATAGATGNAATACATGGGCCACACCATGTCGCCCAAAAATCAAGGATAACTATTTTGCCCTTTACTTCAGGAGCCTTGCCCGCTTTGGTGTTTAGCCACTGGGTAAGAATAAGCTTGGGCGCCGATTTGCCATGCAACTTGTTAATGTCTAGCCGACGTTTGCTTTGCTCAAGTCNGGGCTCATCGGCGGATAGGCTGATCGCTAGGCCNANCACCATCATTAAGGTGACAATTGATCGAAAACATTGATTCTTCATGCGGCAAACCGTAGCGCTTGGCCAAGCACAGTCAAGCAGGTCCAACTTTANAGTACGGCATAGAATGTTTGTATNTAGGAAAATTTTGGTTTTTTCGGTTTTTGCCTTTGACCAAACGGGCTGGTAGGTTGCCGCGCCTGCCCGATTGGGNGGAATTTNAGATGGAGTACAAAAATACATTGAACCTTCCGCAGACGGATTTTCCGATGCGTGCAGGCCTTGTGCAGCGGGAGCCTGAGCGCCTAGCCAAATGGTATGCGGACGGACTTTACGAACAAATCCAGAAGNNGCGCGAGGGTGCCGAGCGATTTCTGCTTCACGACGGCCCGCCGTTTGCCAATGGCGATGTACACATCGGCACAGCATTGAATAAAATTCTTAAAGATTTCATTCTCAAGTACCAGACACTGCGAGGCAAACATGTTCCTTATGTGCCAGGCTGGGACTGCCACGGACTNCCGATCGAATTCAANGTAACACAACAAATGCGCAAGGATGGCAACACTGATGCAACACCAGCGGTGATTCGCAAAGCCTGCGAGAAGTATGCGCTGGAATTCGTTGATAAGCAGCGTGAGCAGTTCAAGCGACTNGGTGTACTCGGAGAATGGAATAANCCATACCTCACCCTNAACCCGGAGTACGAAGCTGAGGAACTACGGTTATTTGCCGATCTGGTTGAAAAGGGATTCGTTTACCGTGGCAAAAAACCAGTCTACTGGAGCATCCCCTGCCGAACGGCATTGGCTGAAGCGGAAGTGGAGTATCAGGATCATGTCAGCCAAAGTGTTTATGTAAAATTCCCAATTGTAGGTGAGACCAACATGCACCTGTTGATCTGGACCACCACGCCATGGACGCTGCCTGCCAACCTCGCAGTGGCATACAATTCACAATTTGACTACCANCTCATTCGCGTCGGTGAAGAAGCATTNCTCGTCAGTGTTCCGTTACTTGACACAGTCGTGGAGAAGTGCGGCTGGGCGGGAGATTTTGAAATACTCCGTACAATNCAGAATGACCAAATGGCCGAGCTAGAGTATCATCACCCTTTTTGCTCTCGCACTGGGAAACTGTTTGCCGGAGACCTATTCGTAGACGACAGCGCCGGTACAGGGCTGGTGCACGTTGCACCCGGCCACGGTCAGGACGACTACAACCTCGGTTGTAAAAACGGCCTGCCAATATACTCACCGGTAGACGACAGTGGCTGCCTTGCACGCACAGCTGACCTACCCGAAAACCAACAGATTTCCGACGATTTAGTCGGCAAACAAATCCTGCCCAAGAACGGCAGAAGCGAGGCTAATGAAACGGTTATCGAGGTACTCAAGGGGGCTAAGAAGCTGGCTTTTGAAGAACGTTACGANCACAGCTACCCTCACTGCTGGCGTAGTAAATCACCGGTAATCTTTCGCGCAATGGACCAATGGTTTGTCAACATNGATCACGACGGTTTTCGCAAGAAGGCGCTGGACGCAATCGACAGCGTGAAATGGTTGCCAGGCTGGGGCCGTAACCGTATTGAGGGCGCCGTGCAATCGCGCCCCGACTGGTGCATTTCGAGACAACGTTCGTGGGGCGTGCCAATCCCAGCATTTTACGACGCACAGGGCGAACCAATCCTAGACGCACGCATCGTCCGCAACACCGCCAATATCGTTCAGGAACACGGTTCCAATATCTGGTTCGAACGCGAACTGGCCGACCTATGGACTGCAGTCAAGCCGACTGATTGGGATGGCCAAGAGGCAGTTGGTAAATCCACTGACACGCTGGATGTGTGGATCGACTCCGGTTCGTCTTCTCGTTCCGTGCTCATGCAACGCAGCGAGTTGGGCCGACCTAGCGCTGAGGCGGACACACCGGATGCGTGGCAGGCGGACTTTTACCTCGAAGGCAGCGACCAACATCGCGGTTGGTTCCAGTCGTCGTTACTACTGTCACTTGCCGGAAACAAAGTTGCGCCCTACCGTAATGTGCTGACACACGGCTTCATGGTTGATGCAGACCGAGAAAAAATCTCCAAGAGCAAACAAGCCGGGGGCTACACTAAACCGCAGACCGCTGAGGCATATATTGGTGAGTATGGCGCGGACATTGTCCGTTTGTGGGTCGCCTCACAGGATTTTCGTAATGATATCATTGTCAGTGAGGAGCGCATCAAGAAGGTGGCTGAAGCATATCGCGGCATCCGCAATGCACTGCGCTATCAGCTCAGCAACCTGTACGACTTTGACCCCAAACATAACTCGGTTGACGANGANAAATTGACCGGACTCGACCGCTGGATTCTCGACGCTTTTGCCAAGCTAGATGCCGACGTCCGCNATGCATTTGACCGGTGTGAATTTCATGCCGCTTACCAGAAGATAACGCAATTCGTTTCCGTGGAATTATCCGCTGTTTATCACGACACGGTGAAGGATCGGCTCTACACTTCGCCAGTAAACTCAACGCGGCGGCGTTCCACACAGAGCACACTTTATAGGCTCATTCAATCTTTTACAAAAATGCTTTCCCCGATGCTGGCATTCACCGCNGACGAGGCGTGGGAATCCATTCCGCACTTGGATTCCTGTAGCGTACATCTGTCCGATTGGNAACCTTTTAAATTTGATATCNGCGAAGAGGAAGTGGCCAACTGGCATACACTTTTTGCCATACGTGAACGCGCCCTACTGGCGCTGGAGGAAGCGCGGCAAGCCAAACAAATTGGTAAGGGTCTCGAGGCATGCGTAACACTTACCGGTACCGGCCTCGAACTCGAGATTGGCCAAGCCCACAAGGAAGATCTGCGGGAACTCCTCAATGTATCCCAATTGAACCTGAATGAAGGGGAGTCGGAGGAATTGCAGATGATCGTGACCAAGGCCGAGGGAGAAAAATGCGAACGCTGCTGGCGCTGGGAACCCAGCGTCGGCTCCCACGAAAATCACTCAACCCTCTGCACCCGCTGTGTCGAGGCGGTAAGTTAGTTACCCCAATTGACTAAATGCAGCTAAAGGGTTTCGAGATAGGCGATCAGATCACGAAGTTCATGCTTCGTCAGGATCGCCCCCATCGGCGGCATAACGGAAGTATTTGATTCGGTGATTTTCTTGACCTTATCCACCGCAATCTTTCTCGTCTCTCCCTGCGGCGGAATCAATGTCAGCGTCTGATCAGTTCGGTCTCCCACACGGCCAACAAGCATCTCACCGTTCGCCAACTCAACCACCGTTACGCCGAAACCGTTCGCGATCTCGGCATTCGGGGCGATAAGTGAGCGAAGCAAATAATTCTTGTCAACCCTCTTACCGATTCCGGCCAATTGTGGTCCGACTTGGTTTCCCTTGCCACCGCCATCGTGACAACGCACGCACTGGGCAGCAACATGGTTGTCGTAAACATGCTTCCCTTTCACAGCATCACCCCCTGCGAGGATAGCTCGATATTCGGCAAAGGCATCCTCAGCAGGTTTTCCAGCCTCGTAGCGCTTGAGAAACTGCATCAATCTCCCGGATTCTCGAACCTTAGCTGCGGTAAGAACATCCAGTTCCAGCACCTTGGCTAACTTGCCGTCAAGGAGTGAATCGAATGCCTTGATCAAAACCTCGTGACCACTGTCGCTCATATCCTCGCCGAGGAGGGAAATGAACGCCTGTTGTGCAGGTTCACTAAGTTTGTTCCATCCTTCGGAGAGTTTTTTCGCGAACTGGCCGGGTGCAACTTCGGCAAGTTTGTGGATAGCTGTCACCTGGATTTGCGATTGTTTGTTTTTTGTCAAATCAAGCAGTGAGCGGACAATCGATTCTTCACCTTTGCTTTCGATCGACTTAACAGCCTGCAACCTCGCCTCCAATTCCTGTGAATCGGACATAGCAATGACCAAAAGCGGCTCAGTTCCAAGTTTGATCTGGAGCCTCTCACAAAGCCGGATTAGCTCGGCTAGTACAGCGCCATCTGACATTTTGAAAAGCTTTGAAAGGTTCTCCTCAATCAAACGTTTGGCCAGACCTTCATCTCGTTTTGAGAGTGTACGCACCTGTCCCTCGACACGGTCAACGAATGGTCGACGGTTCCAGTCCCGCAAACAGAGCAAGGCCTCGGAGCGCATTGCATCCGGATTGGCGGTATCCAGCGCATAATCGAGAAGTCGCTGTGCGTTTTCAGATCGACCGACACGAAGATTCGCGCTGAGGACTCTGCGCGTGATTGCCTCCGGTTCGTTGCCACTATCAGGCAAAAGATTTGCTACAGCCGCCAGAGAATCGAGTATCGATTTGTCGTCGTGGATTGCGCTGATAGCCTCGCGCAATACCCACTCGCTTTTGTCTTTTAAGAATGCCTTGACACCGGAATGTCTCAGCCGTCGCAGAGTGGCTACCGCGGCCGCACGCACGGCAGCCGTGTTGTGAGCATTCAACGCGGTCAACTGTTCTGGATGTGCGCTTCCTGCCAGACCCATGATAGCCGCGTGACGGATGTAAGCGTCTTTGTCATTATTACGGTCCAAGAGTGCAACCAAGTGAGAGGTTGTGTCATTGTTACCCGTTTGGCCAAGCGCCAAGGCAGCATGAAATTGTACACGGGCATTCTCATCATGAAGCATATCTACAAGCCGGGATGCTGCGGTTTTCAGTGCGCGTGCACCTGCCAACTTGGCAACTTGGGCACGAATCTCAGGGTCGTTGTCTGCAAATGGCAGCCGCTTGATCAGATGTTCGTTTCTTTGCTTGTCAGGGGCAATTTGCCCAAGGCCCCACATTGCGTGCACACGTGCGAGCCGNTCCTCCTCAGGATTGGTTACCAGAGCCAGCAATTCATCAAATCGGTTGCGCTTGGCAAGTTCAAACTGCGCCTCTAGTCGAACTCGTTGATCCGGATGTGCGAGCAAGTTAACGAGAAACGAGTTGATATGGCTACCGAAGTCACCGCGAAGCAACTTGGCGACTTGCTTACGTCGTTCTGATTTTCGGAGCAATGGGTCGTCAACCATCCAGATACTGCCAAGGTCATTGGGCTGCCATTTGCCGTCCCAGTTGGCCACGTAAAGCGACCCGTCTGGACCGAAATTGATTGCGCTGGCCATCATTCCAAACAAAAAGATGTGCTCGTCTACCATCTTAAAATANGCTCCCTTCGGTTCTGTCTTGAAGGCGGTCACCTTTTGCACCGGAAATTCGCAGAGGAAAAAGGCACCTTTGTAACGGTCGTTCAATGCTGTACCCGGGTTNTACTTGAAGCCGCCCGGACCGACGGAAAATTCACTCATCGGCGGCGTGATGTAGGCAGCTTGTCCTGGCCAGTGAGGCAGCCAGAGTTTTTCGTCGATCCAAGGGCAATACTCCGACGTCTGGGTACGACCTGGCCAACCGCCCTTCTTAAACTGCCAGTTCAGCCTCCAACCTGAGTCGCTNCCCTCGGTGATGTATACAAAACGTTCGCGTTCCTCACGGATNTCGCCGTCATTGTCAACCGAGAACAGGTTACCAAAATCGTCGAACGCNAGTTCCTGCACGTTGCGCAGACCAGTAGCAAACACCTCAAGACCACTGCCGTCCCAGTTGCAGCGCAGCACACCCCCAGTATTCGGGTGGTGCAATAGCTGACCCTCACGTGTGCGAACCGAAAATCCATTGTCGCCAACAGAAAAATAGAGCTTCCCATCCGGCCCTATCGTCAGCCCGTGCAAATCGTGGCCGTCAAACGCGGCGTGAACACCGAACCCGTGAAAAAAAACCTCCCTCTTGTCAGCNTACCCGTCCCTGTCGGTATCATTAAGCTTCCAGACATCCGGGTAAATCGTCGCGAATACATCGCCCCGGTAAGGGAGAACGCCGGCCATCACACCGTTTATTTCCTNATTGAATCCCTCAGCAAAAACCTTAGCAACATCTGCCCTGCCATCATCGTCNGTGTCCTGCAGAAGGTGAATCCGTTCCTTGACTGCCATCAGGTCCCGCCAGTCGTGTGAGCCATCGCCATTTCGGTCCACCAACCACGACTTATTTTGTTCACTGAGTTCAGGCGCCATTTTCNTCCGAAACATCCTACGAAGCTGCGGTATGTTCTCATTCGATAGATCATCTATAACCCAATCCTTGTGGCTGCGGATATCGATGTCCACCGTCCCCCTGCGTGCGGTCTCCACTACAAACAAACGACCTTCATAGTCAAAACTCAAAGCGACAGGATTCAACAACATCGGTTGCCGAGCCCACTCGATCAATCGCAATGACTTATCGTGCAACTCAAACGGAATCTGAACTCTTGGATTCTGACCAAGCATCTGACCAAAACCAAGANTGAGGGCCATGACCCAAGCCAAACGGATTGTTTGTAATTTGAAAAAAAACATAGGCGCCGCGTGCCCGAATTGTCTCTGGTTCAACAAGCGATTCAATCCTTCTTTGAATCGAACCAAAGAATTATACGGCTTATCTAAGCACTTGGCTTGACGATNCGGATGACGAGGTGGAGGATTGCTTCGCCCAATTTGCTTATGACAACTCCTCAGATTTCGCCGATTCGTCGGCGCGAGTTTCTCAAGACAGCTACCCTGACGGGTGCCGGCGTAGCGTTCCCCATGGTCTTACCGCGCCGTGTGTTCGGTGCTAACGAACGACTTAACATCGCTGCGATAGGTTCCGGTGGCAAAGGCCAGGTCGACATCGACGGCTGCGAGAGCCAGAACATCGTCGCGCTTTGCGATGTCGACTCCAGCAAGGCGGCACATATGTTTAAACGCCATGCAAAGGCACCAAAGTATGCCGACTTCCGCAAGATGCTGGAAAAAGAGGACAAGCACATTGATGCTGTGACGGTTTCCACACCGGATCACACCCACGCCACAGCGGCCGCTATGGCTATCAGGCTGGGCAAACATGTTTACTGCCAAAAACCATTGACACACTCAGTCTTCGAAGCCCGTGTGCTGACTGACCTCGCACACANACACAAAGTTTCAACACAAATGGGCAATCAGGGCCACTCAAACCCTGAATCACGTCGGTATGTTGAATTGATCCGNGCCGGCGTGCTTGGAGACGTGAGTGAGGTGCACATCTGGACAGATCGGCCTATCTGGCCGCAGGGCATCGGCCGCCCAACCGGTTCGCCCCCTACGCCAAAAAACCTTGACTGGGATCTGTGGCTTGGACCGGCTCAAGAGCGGCCATATCACCCTGCTTATCACCCCTTCAAATGGCGAGGGTTTTGGGACTTCGGAACTGGTGCTGTGGGTGACATGGGCTGTCACAATTCCGATCTCGCTTATTGGGCACTCGACTTGCGCNATCCAACGACACTCGAAGCGGTTTCATCAGGCATCAACTCTGAAACCGCGCCCAAGTGGTCGATCATCACTTATCATTTCCCTAAGCAAGGTAAGCGCAACCCAGTAAAAGTCGTCTGGTATGACGGCGGTAAAAAACCGGATCCTNCCCTGGCTAAACAGAAGTCGCTGCCCGGCAATGGCTCCATTCTCATTGGAAGCAAGGACTCTCTATATATCCCTATGTACTGGGGGAAAGGNACATTTCTATCTGGAGCCACTGAGGCGGACCACAAGAATGTACCAGAGACCATCGAGAAGCCAACGGACTTCAATCGACACCATTACCTCGAGTGGATCGACGCTTGCAAAGGCGGTAGGCCTGCATGGTCAAACTTCGACTATGCAGGGCCAATGACCGAGGCGATGCTGCTTGGCTTGGTGGCACTGCGTACCGGTGAGAAGATCGAATGGGATGCNAAAAAAATGCAGGTCACCAACCTGCCAAAAGCCAACCAACTGGTACGCCACNAATATCGCAAAGGCTGGATGNTGTAACCGCTAGCGTTNCGCTTGGATTGACTTTNTCTTGTTGGCGTTGTANTCTANANANCGTTTTTGTGCTCCGCAGTCCAATGGAGCTATTCTTCGCTATATTCCGGCGGTTAAATCATAAACCAAATTAGCCGAGCCGGATTCATTCATGACAAATTCCAATAAGAAAGCGCGCAGGCGTAATGGCAAAAAAAAACGCCTACATAATTCCAAACAATCTCGACTCAGTAGCACCAAAAAATACACCAGCGGCCGTAGTGGCAGTTTTAAAGTCAAACGCAAAGCACATGTCAGAGAAAAAGTGGAGGCACTGGATGCAATCCAGATGGAGGGNGTGTTCGACACGGTCATTCCCGAAATCCAACACGCGCTACTTCGAGAACATTACGAACTTCCAACACCTGTTCAGTCTGAGGCTATACCGCCGCAAGTTGCTGGTGATGACNTGTTTGGTAGCGCACAAACCGGAACAGGCAAAACAGCTGCCTTCACAATTCCACTGCTACAGGAACTGGCCGGCTATCGAAAGTGCCCGGACAGCGGTTGCCCTAGGGCATTGATCATGGCACCCACCCGCGAACTCGCCGCTCAGATCGGTGAAAGNATCTCNACTTACGGCCNCTTTCTCCGCATTTCCAACACTGTCATCTATGGTGGCGTGGGGCAGCGCCCACAGGAGGAAGCGCTTGATAGAGGTGTCGATATCTTGGTCGCCACTCCCGGTCGTCTACTAGACCTGATGAGGCAGGGCTTTGTGGATTTGTCACAAGTTAAAACGTTCATTTTAGATGAAGCGGATCGCATGCTNGACATGGGTTTTATCCCAGACATTGAAAAAGTGGTCGCTAATCTGCCAGAAGATCGACGCAACGGGTTTTTCTCTGCAACCGTGCCCAAGGCAGTTGAGGAATTGGCCGGAAAAATTCTGGTAAACCCGGTTCAGATCAAAATTGATCCTGAGAAGCCGACCCTCGACAAAATTGATCAGCGGGTGTTGTTCGTGGATCCAAGTAAAAAGGATGACCTACTAATCGAGTTAATTCGAAGGCGAAAAATTAAACGCGCTATCGTCTTTGTGAAAATGAAATATCGCGCAAGCCGAATATGCGATCGTATTGGGCGAGCGGGGATTTCCTCCGAGCAGATCCACGGNAACAAATCACAAGCGGCCCGTAACCGCGCCCTTGACCGCTTCAAACAAGGAAAAATCAAGGTGCTAGTGGCAACCGACATCGCCGCACGGGGAATCGATGTGAACGACATTACCGATGTNTTCAACTACGATCTACCTGTCGAGGCNGAAACATATGTACATCGGATTGGCCGTACCGCCCGAGCCGGTGCGGAAGGGCATGCTTGGTCGTTTTGTAGCAAGGAAGATATCGACCTACTAAGCGCCATCGAACGCATTATCAAGAGGCAGATCACAGTCGAAATCGACCATAATTATCATCGGGAATCTATCTTGAATATGGTTCGTAACTTGAAGACCTCCCGGCGTAAGCGTGCCCAAAAACGAAATAAAACGAAGGAAACAAAACGTTGGGCACTAAAGAAAAAACCCCGCTTGCTCAAAGAACTCTCTNGCGGNGGTAAAGAGCGTACTCTTTGATATCTCAGCGCTTGGCCAACCACTGATTCTTGCCTAGTTTTTNGCCGTGGAAATNCCACCGGATTATCACATGCACACGCCCCTATGCAATCATGCAGAAGGNGANCCAACNGAATACGCCGCCCAAGCNGCTCGCATTGGCCTTAAGGAAATCGGTTTTTCTGAACATGCCCCGATGCCATNGGACGATTTTGATGACTGGCGAATGCTTGATGGGGACATGAATCAGTACATCGAAAAAATTGACCTTGCCACCCTTGAAAACCCCACAGTTACNATAAAAAAGAGCTTGGAAATCGATTATATACCGGGCTATGAGAAATGGATCAAAGAATTGGCCAAACGTTATAAATGGGATTATTTGATAGGTTCAGTGCATTATCTTGCAGGTAAGTGGAGTTTTGATCACCCTGAAAAGCGGGATTCATGGAAAGGACGGAATGTTGATGCAGCTTGGGCAGAGTATTTCGAAACTTTGACTCAGTCGGCTTCGCTGGGTGTGTTCGACATCGTTGGCCACTGCGACTTAATCAAGGTCTTTGGTGATCGACCAAGCATCGATGTCTCCACCATGTGGCGTCCGTTTTTAGAGGAAGTTAAACGACAAAACATCGCTATCGAGATTAACACTAACGGCGCGAACAAGCCATGTGGCGAAATGTTCCCTTCACCAGAAATGCTAGAAATGGCCGCAGAGATAGGAGTCGGGTTGACGTTTGGCTCGGATGCTCACAGACCAGGCCGAGTAGGAGAACAGTTCGTACAGGCCGTCGCTTTGGCCAAACGTAGTGGCTTCACTCATTACCGCCGGTTTGATGCCGGCCAATTCGAATCTGTGCCGTTTTGAATTGAAATAACCCTATTTCTATATCCCAATGCCGTCCATGAGTTGTGTCATACAAGGGCAAGTATTCGTGGTACGTGACAATATCGACACCGACCAAATTATCCCTGCCCAATATCTGAACCTCGTTCCAACAATTCCAGAGGAGTACAAGAAACTCGGTAGCTATGCACTTATCGGCCTGCCTGAGCAGCATTATCCCTTGCGTTATGTGGAAGATAACGAAATGGAATCAAAATTCCCTATCGTAGTCGCTGGACGGAACTTTGGCTGCGGTAGTTCGCGGGAACATGCACCCGTTGCATTGGGTGCTGCCGGATGCAAGTTGGTTTTGGCTGAAAGTTTTGCGCGTATCTTTTTCCGCAACTGCGTAGCCACTGGTGAACTTTACCCGTGCGATGTCACAGTGCGGCTTTGTGATATCCTCAAGACAGGCGATGAATTGAGTGTCGATTTGGATGCAGGAACCGTCTCGATTAAGGCCAATGATGAGGTTTATTCCATAAAACCATTGGGCGAGGTCCGTCCGGTGATCGATGCGGGAGGGCTATTCAACTTCGCTCGCGAAACTGGCATGATCTCGCAATGATTTTATTCCTCCAGACCAAGCGCTCGGTAGATGGTTAACAATAACAAGACACGCATCGTCGTTGGCTTAAGTGGCGGGGTGGACTCTTCTGCTGCAGCATCGTTGCTGTTGAATCAAGGTTACGATGTAATCGGCATTACTTTGAAAGTCTGGCCGCAGGATTGTGTGGCTCGCGCCGAAGACAAATGTTGCGGCCCACAGGCGGTCATGGATGCCCGATCCGTCGCTCATAACCTTGGAATCCCATATTATCTCGTCGATGAGTCAAAGGAGTTCCAACGGGACGTAATTGATTACTTCGCAGCGGAGTATAAGGCAGGACGCACGCCAAATCCGTGCGTTATGTGTAACGAGAAACTGAAGTTCGGCAACCTCATAACTCGTGCAAGAAGGCTCGGGGCAGAATATGTAGCCACTGGACATTACGCACGGCTCGAGCAACGCAACGGACGCACGGTAATGCTTCGTGGAAGAGACGCACGCAAGGACCAGACATATTTCCTATTCTCGCTTGGCCAAGAGCAATTAGCGCATATGAAGTTTCCTCTAGGCGATCTAAAGAAAAATGAAACAAGGGATATCGCCCGGTGCGGAAACCTCCGAACGGCCGATAAGCAGGAGAGCCAAGAAATTTGTTTTGTACCCGACAAAGACTACAAGAAATTCCTGACCACGACCGGGCTGGTGGAGGAACATAAGGGGGAGATCGTAAATACACAGGGGCAGGTACTCGGACATCACGACGGGATTGAATTTTACACCATCGGGCAGCGCAAGGGGTTAGGACTCTCTACCTCGGCACCTCTGTATGTTGTAGGACTGGAGCCAGAGACAAACCGAGTGTTGGTCGGCGATGGTGAACTGCTCCTGAGGGATGAATTCCAGATCGAACGCTGTAACTGGATTCCATTTGATCACCCAACCAAGCCGGTCGAAGTAACAGCGGCAATTAGATACAACCACCCCGGTGCCGAAGCAACAGTGATCCCCGGCAATGATGGTCGGGCAACGGTTCGTCTACGGGAACCGCAGCGGGCTATTACACCAGGCCAGGCATGCGTTTTTTATCAGAATGATCTCGTGCTAGGAGGCGGCTGGATCATGCGGAATTGAGCGAGAAACCAAAATTGAGTAACGGGACAACACGAGAGCAAAAACGTTCACAAAAGGATTGCCGGGCGGATACGATTGTGGCTTTATCTCCCGCCCTGACGCACTCTTGGTGCGCCTATCACGACAAAGATCCGCTTGCCCGGCTCAGCCACGCAAGCCCGGCTCTCCTCAGAAAATGAGTCTTGTTCGAGTACAAGTCCTTTATTCGGGGCGGGTACAGGGAGTGGGGTTCCGATACACAGTGAAGTCCCTAGTTCCTGGGTATGATGTTCTCGGCATCATACGTAATTTGCCTGATGGCAGGGTTGAATTGATAGTCGAAGGGAAACAAGAAGAACTAGATGCGTTCCTGAAGGCGATTCGAGACTCGGGCCTGCGGCGTAACATCCGAGACGAGGAAATCGTCTTTGGGAATGCGCAGGACAATTTTAAAGGATTTGAAATCGTAAAGTGATTTTCAGCCCGACTGAATGAAGTATGCTTTAATAGCCGATATCCACGCCAACCTNGAAGCACTCGAGGTGGTGCTAAAGGATGCTCAAAAGAACAATTGCACACACTACGTGTGCTTGGGAGATGTTGTAGGCTACAATCCAAACCCTCGCGAATGCATGAAAATCGTACGAGACATGGAAATGCCATGCATCATGGGCAACCACGATGAGTATTGTGGTGTAGATACTGATTTAAGTGGATTCAATCCGCATGCCAGCCACGCGATTCAGTGGACTAGGGAGCAACTCAACGACGAAGAGCGAGACTGGCTCCGAAGGCTTAAATACCTGCGGATGATTGCCAACTTTACTATAGTTCACGCCACTCTCGACGCTCCCAAGCGTTGGGGTTACGTAATGAGTAAACTCGACGCAGCGGCAAGTTTTACTTACCAAAACACTGGCGTATGTTTTTTCGGCCACACACACGTGCCATTGGCGTTTGTACGTGAACAGAATACCGTCACCGGCGGCAAATACGACCAGTTGGAAGTTGAGCGCGGCAAAAAATACTTTGTTAACATAGGCAGTGTTGGCCAACCTCGCGACGGTGACCCACGCGCCGCGTATGGCATCTACGACATGAAAGCCGGCACCATCGAACTCCGCCGATTGGAGTACGATTTTGAAAAAACACAGGCTAAAATTCGGGAAGCCGACCTGCCCGAGCGACTGGCCAACCGACTGGCCTTGGGTAAGTAAGAGTCAACCTGAAAGCGGTTGATGTAGAAACCGTCGGCACGGGTACAAAAAATCGCGGCCGGAATCGCGACATGCACAAATTAAGGCAAATCTTCGCCTTTGTGGCGCCCTATATTAAACCGTACTCCGGTCGGATTGTTGCCGGCGTCTTTTTCGGGATTCTATTCGGGGCATCGAACGGTCTGGTGCTGTGGGCCACCAAGACAATTCTCGACCGGCTGGTGCCGCCGAATTCAGATGGCGTAACTCCTGCCTCCGAAACGCCCGGCAACTGGTTAAGTGAAACCGCCGCCGCCATTCAGTCAGACCTGCTAATCAAGCTTGACCCTTGGCTACCAAGGATGGGGGACGAGTTAACCCTGTTGCAGATTATAGGAGGGCTGTTAGTGTTCCCACTTCTCGTCGGCTTCCGTGGTTCCTCAAAATTCCTCAGCGCCTATTGCCTAGCCTGGGCCAGCGAACGCGTGGTCAATGACCTGCGCGTAGCAGTGTTCCAAAACCTGAGCCGCCTCTCGATGCCTTTTTTCAACCGAGCCACGACAGGTGACCTCATTACTCGAATTAATGGCGACGCGCTGCTGTTGCAGACATGCCTTGCATCAGGGGTGAGCATCCTGGTATCTGAGCCAGTAGCCATTGTAAGTATTTTTACTGGTCTTTGCCTAATCGACTGGCAATTAACGCTCTGCATGCTCGTGTTGTTCCCAGTCTGTGTGATCCCTATCGTGCACTTCGGCAAAAAAGCCCGAAAAGCCACAGGCAAACGGGTGGCCGCAAACATCGACCAGTCCAGCCTCGCGGTGGAGATGTTCTCCGGCATGCGCGTCATCAAGGCGTTTGGNCTGGAAAACACACAGGTTGACCGGTTCCGNGAACTNTCCCAACAACTAATCCGGCAGACGATGAANACGGTGCGCTCGCGTGAGATTGTTGGTCCGCTGGTCGAAACCGTCTCAATGATCGGCATTGGTGCGCTGATCCTTTACGTCGTTCACACGGCACGCAGTATGCCNGACTTGGTGGTCTTTTTCACTGGGTTGATTATGTTTTATACTCCCATCCGAAAGCTGGCTCGTATGCATGTGCGCATCGAGGAGGCCAGCGTCGGCGCCCAGCGCTTGATACATATCCTCGACGAAAAACCAGACATTCTCGAACAACCTAAAGCCCGGNCTGTNATCGANTTTCANCAGAANATCGAATTCGACGGCGTCTCATTCGCTTACGAGGATGANACGGTGGTGACCGGNCTCAACTTGAANATCCCGAAGGGGAGCAAACTGGGCATCGTCGGCGAAAGTGGGTCCGGCAAGAGCACAATNATTAACCTGCTATTTCGGTTTCATGATCCAGACNCAGGCTCTGTTAAANTNGACGGATACGACCTGCGCGATTTGAACATCAAAGAATTTCGNAGNCAGATGGCACTTGTCAGCCAAGAGGTGGTGTTGTTCGACCTNACNGTGGCAGAGAATATTGCGCTTGGCCAAACGGGCTGCACCCGCGAGCAAATCGAGTCCGCNGCACGACATGCTCACGCACACGAGTTTATCACGGCATTGCCAAGCGGCTACAACACCCGAGTCGGCGAACGTGGCGTAACACTCTCCGGCGGCCAACGGCAGCGCTTGGCCATTGCTCGAGCGTTCATTCGGAATGCGCCTATTCTTGTGCTAGACGAGGCCACCGCTGCGCTCGACTCAAAGGCAGAAGGTGAAGTGCAGTCTGCAATAGATCAACTGGCCAAAAACCGCACCGTGATTTGTGTAGCGCATCGGCTATCCACACTGCGATCGATGGATCGNATCATCGTCCTAAGCCGAGGCGGNCTTGTNGAAGATGGNGGTTTCGNAGAGCTTTTGGCCAAAGGAGGAGTATTTTCCGGCTTGGCCAAAGCACAAGGTATACTCGAGTAAGCCGCCCCGCATGGTAAAACGACCGATTGGACAACACAAATCGCTTGCAAAAATGGTGTTATTCCGTTAATTCGCCGTTTTTCCGATGAACCCATCCGACCCAATCATCCCCATCTTGGCTTCCGGCGGCGACCACGGCTACCTTTACGGGCTTTTTTTTCTTATNATCGCACTGATCATCGGAGCGGCCGCGCGGCATTTTCTTAATAAGGTACCTCTGCCATTCACAGTGCTGCTGATGCTAATCGGCCTAGGGCTTGGCTTTATCTTTAGAGACGCTCACGAAGGCGGAGCTCACGGCGTCGGACACGGAGCGGGGCATGATGGTTTTTTTGCCAAGCTGCTTGATGCGCTGCGGGGCTCCATCGAGTGGGGGGCTAATCTTGACCCCCACCTCATACTGTATGTTTTTCTACCAATCCTTATTTTCGAGGCTGCATACGCGCTTGATGTGCACGTGTTCAAAAAATCCTTTTGGAATGCATTTTATATGGCTGGGCCTGGCATAGTTACAGCAACCATGATGACAGGNGGCTGCATAATCGCCATCTATTCGCTAGGCTGGGGATTAACTGAATGGAATATAACGACAGGAAATTTTGGAATTTATCTTGCAATGCTTTTTGGTGCAGTAGCGAGTGCCACCGACCCCGTCGCAGTAGTGGCACTTCTCAAAGAATTAGGCGCAAGTAAAAAGCTTGGCACCTTAATTGAAGGAGAGTCGCTGCTGAATGACGGTACTGCAATCGTAGCATTTCTGTTACTAATCGGTGCAGTGACAGGTTCAGGCGTATTCACAGCATTTGGTGCTGTAAAAGGATTTTTTTACATAGGACTCGGCGGAGCTGTACTTGGCATTCTTATTGGCCTAGTGGGAGTAACTTGGGTCAAACGGGTATTCAATGACCCGCACGTAGAAACCTCGGTGATGCTGATGACAGCATACATGGCTTTTTATGCATGCGAATATCTTCTTGGTATGTCTGGTGTGCTAGGGCTTGTGGGATTGGGCCTNGTCTGGGCAGGAGTAGGTCGAACTCGTATTAGTCCTGAGGTTCAGCACTTTATGCACGAGTTTTGGGAATTCGCAGCCTTTATTGCCAACGTAGTAATTTTCATTGTNGTCGGCGTAGTCATCGCGCTCAAGGTACAACCGGAGCCTATAGACTATCTCGTACTAGGACTAGTTTACGTGGTGATCCATCTAGTGCGTTTGATCAATTTAAGTGTCCTGTACCCGATCATGCGCAAAACTGGCTACGGACTTCCTAAAAAGGACGCAGTGGTTGTTTGGTGGGGGGCTTTACGCGGAGCAATCGGCTTGGCACTGGCACTAGTGGTATACGGTTATGCGCCCAAACTGGAGTTTGAAGTCAAAGATGGTGGCCACGGNTACACCGCCGATTCNAAGATCTTCTTTGTGGACGCCGACGGNAACCGAGAAGAATTGGAGGGTGCCACGNTGACGTTNNCGGCAGATCANGGAGATAGTCACGGAGAAGCCCATGANGAAAAACACGACGAGAACCACGAGGGTGGACACGAGGAAGGTGCAATCGCCGGATTGGCTATCGCTGGCTATGATGCGAAATCATTTNATGAAGATGCANCCAAGCTNGCCGCTGAACGCGAGCGCTTGGCCAAAGGTAAAATCGAGATCGAAGGTGGTGGTTCAGGTGCAGTAATTGAAGCCAATCTGATCGGAATCTCTAAGCGGATTCGGGATCAGTTTCTTTTTCTAATTTCTGGCATTGTATTACTAACCTTGCTGGTAAATGCNACAACGATTAAGGCACTTGTGAATGGNTTGGGTCTGACGCGCATCCCGGCGGTCAAAGCCAAAATGATGACCGCCACTTCGGCTAGCATAGTAAAGAATTGTGAAAACGAAATGGACGTCCTCAAGTCAGATTCATTCCTTGGTGGCGCGAACTGGAGCCGGGTACGTGAATTCCTGCCAGAGCCAATTGTCATTGCCAATATTGAGGGAGATCCTGAAGCGATTGACACGGTGGCTGAGACACGACGGCGTGTCCTTGAAAAGGAATCGAGCAGTTATTGGAAACAGAATCGAGAAGGACTCCTTGGCGCAGCGGGTGTCAATCAGCTATACAATAACATCAAGGAACTGATCGACCAAGGGGGTAAGGTGCCATTGAGCGAGCGGGATTANCTAGATAACATCTGGCAAGTGCCCAAGTGGATGGAATCCCTCAAGGGACTGCCAGTATTCAACCGTGTTTTTATGGATCGCCTAGCCACGACCTACGAATCAGCCAAGTCATTCGTTATCGCCCAAGAGGAAGTGGCGAAGCTAGTCGACAGCATCGTTGCCAATACGGAAGGCGACATTGGCGAGGAAGCCGCCAAAGAAAAGGCCAAGAAACTGCANGGTGAAATCATGCAGAATCGTCTTCGAGGTCTGAATTTTCTGCGGGACATGCGCGAGACCTACCCAGAGTTGATTGTTGGCATCGAGACCAANGACGCTGCCCGATCGGTNCTCAATCACGANCGCAACACGATCAAGAAACTNAAGGCTGCCGGCACAGTTGAGCTGGACGAAGCTGACCGGATGATCATCGATGTCGAGGGCCGCATGAAAGACATCATGGATCGCCCNNTGATCCTNCGCCTGCCGGAACCGGAGGAAGTGCTACGCGANGTTACTTGGCTCAAGGGCTTATCCGAGGAAGANATCACCAAGATCCTCGAAATTTCCAANCAGCGNACCTATCAGCCNGGTGACATGATCATGGAACAAGGCGACCGNGGCGACGGGATGATNCTGATCACNAGAGGCAGCGTGAANATTTCCATCATGGATACAGTCGTNGACATCCTCGGCCGGGGTAGCGTAATTGGTGAGATGGCCGTGCTGGCGGGCGTTCCACGCACAGCCGATGTGATCGCCGACACGACAGTCACAGCCCTCTGGATGCGACGCATCGAGATGAATGAGCTTATGGAGGAATGTCCCGCCCTTGCAACGGGATTGTGGGAAACAGCCGGCAGGCGCTTCGCCGAAAATCTCCTTAAGAGCAAGGAACCGTACATTAACAAGTCGCAATGGGAGTTTCGCCGTTGGCTCAGCGAAGGAGAGGTCGTCTCTCCGGCATCTGGAGAATCCCTAGACCTTTACGGCAAAGTGGCAATTCTCCTTTCCGGCACNGCCACGGCACCGGATGTACCTGAACCGATGAAAACCGTCACGCAGCTCAATGTTCCGAAGGCCACATTCCCAGACGGGGGGCGGGTTTGGATCCATTCAGAAAGCTGAGCTGCGGTCAAATGTAAGTCAAAATGAGTGAGACGGAATCCGTTTCGCTGGCCAACAGAGGCCGGACAGCCTTCAAGCTCGGCGCACTNGTACTCATTGGTTGCACGCTCCTTTTCTACATCACCGGCTGCCTCTGCGGCATGAATGCCGGTTATGGCAAGAAACTTTGGAACCTNGANGACGACAAATGGGAGTTTACAGAGTGCCTTTACTTTGCCGCAATCACCCTGACCACGATCGGNTACACCGACCTGCTCGGAACCGAGCAGTGNNCTGTCCATCAAGATACCAATGGNCTTTTCCGCTGGGAAAGNAACACCGACGCTCATCAACAGGAAGGCTACGATACNACAACCGAAAAANCATTCGNAGATTTCACCCCATGGACCCGCACNCTGACGACGCTGGTCGCAATCATCGGGATGTCGTTTTTCCTCTACGTCATCGCTCAGGTAACATCTTTCTTTGTCGAGGGCCAGTACCAAGAGAACGCCGCAGCCAAACGCGCGCGAAAATTAATTGGCCACTTTTCCGAACACATTATTCTGTGCGGAGGCGGCGGCAATGGACGCACTATTCTCCAACAGGCACAGAAGGAGGGTGTCGATTGTGTGGTTATTGACCAAGACATTGAAGTGATTCATAGACTGCGTCAAACACACCCTGAAGTTGCCTGCCTCCGACTTAATGCAATCGACACAGGAACACTTGAGGAGGCCGGAATCGACCGAGCACGAGGCGTAGTGTCAGTAATGCCAGATGACCGGGCAAACCTCGTCACTACCGTCACTGCACGACAGCTTTCCGCAAGCGTCCGCATCGTCAGCCGCTGTGTACGTGACCAAGCCGACCGTCGACTCCAGTATGCTGGAGCCGACGCTGTCGTAAACACATCCCAACTTATAGGGCTTCGTATCGCCAGCGAACTGATACGACCCACTATCGTTGACTTCCTTGGGATAATACTCGGGCATGATGACACGCAGGATCTTTTTATTTCAGGCATTGTGCTTCAGGAAAAGGACGATGGCCGCACACTGAGTAGCCTGCCAATCGATGAAGCGGAAGGAAGCGTCATTGTCGCATTCCGACGAGGTGACATTTTCACCTTTAACCCAGAGAATGATACACTGCTATTTAAGGGGGACGAATTAGTCGTGCTCGGCAACCGAAAATCGGTTCGCCAGCTATCAGATACCATTGCGGCTTCCCCCGCCAGCCCAGCCCACGAGACAGCTTTGCAACAGAAGCGGACACAAGCCCCACCTATCGAGGTGGATACGACACTTGTGGGTCCCGACCCTGAACTGCACAACCACTTTATCATTTGTGGCGCGGGAAGTATCGGTCGCACCATCGCGGCCGAAATATCAGCCACGCGTCGTACCTGCATTTGTATCGATAACGACCAAAGGGCAATTGAGGAATTTCGAAGAGCACTACCCAAAGTCCCGGTGATTGAGGAAGAACCGTTCTCACCTGATGCACTATCTCAAGCTAACATACGAGGCGCACGTGGCCTGGCAACCATTCTATCGTCTGACCGAGACAATCTGGTGGTCGTGGTGACCGCTACACAGGCCAACCCTTCCCTCCGGATGTTAAGTGTAGTGACCAATGACGCAGACCATCTTCGCGTTCAACGAGCAGGGGCCGAGACACTATGCCCTGCGAAGATCGGTGGACGACGGATGGCGTCTGAACTACTGCGCCCCGAGGCAGCCACACTACTGGACCGGATGCTGTCCTCCAGCGGCGCAATTCGTTTTGAGGCGGTGACTATCAGCAAGGGAGCCGAACTATCCGGATTAACCCTGTCAAAAGCAGATCTTTTTGCCAGAACTCACCTGCGAGTTCTGGCTCTCCGAAAACCAGGCCGACAACAGTTTACCATCCGGCCTGCCCATGAGACCGTGCTCGAGCCCGGAACAACCCTCATCGCCGCCGGCCCCGCAGCTGAGATCAGTCACCTCGTGGCCCTCGCCGGCGACTGGGCCTGAGCACACAGCGTACTTGGTCAAGCGCCTAGCTCACCGCACGTCAAGGCAAACGAGTTGGTTTCGATCTCGAATATAGAGCCTACCGTTTGCAAGGGCTGGCTGGCTGCGTGCACCAGAACCTATCATCTGTGCTCGGCTGATCTCATTCCAACCTACCGGGTTCGCACTGCCTAAAACCAGTTCGCCACTCTCCATTAGCGCAATCAGGCGATCGCCACAGCGCAGCATCAAACAGTCGCCGAACTCATCCTCGCTCCAGCGCACCTTACCCGTTGCCAACTCGACACATCGCAGTGCTGGGACCGGCGGCACATCGGCCCGGCCGTGTGTACCGTAGAGGAAACCGTCGCGATGCATTACACTCGCGTATTGACTGGAGAGGCTCATGTCATTTGACCACACGGTTTTGAAGTCATCGCCGTTCGCCTGAACCACGAGCGCGCCGGTGTTATAGCTAGACGTGACAAAAATGCGGCCACCAGCAACCATTGGTGCAGCAGCATTCACCGAGGCGTGAATTCGCGCGCGCCAACGGTTTTTAAAATCGATTTTGCCGGTGACCGGATCGACCACCACAAGGCCGGTTCGGGTGAAGAATACTGCACGCCTCTTACCAAGCAGCGTGGCCATTACAGGCGACGAATAACTGGCCTCATCGTCAAGCGTTTTCCAAAGCAGTTTGCCGGTGTCCTTGTGGATTGCCACGATTCCCGCACCCGCCTCGCCACCTATGTTGAGCAATACCGCATTGCCCTCGACCAAAGGCGAACAGGCCATCCCGAAAAACCCATCAGACGCACGGTACGTTTTTTGTGTATCAATCTTCCATACAGTTTTGCCAGTTACCATGTCGGTACAGACCAAAATGCCCTGCCCTCCCATCGTATAAACATGATCACCAGTTATCACCGGTGTGGCCCGAGGCCCGGCAGCACTTCCGTAACCAGGAACAAAATTTGAGGCGTAGTTGTTTTTCCAAATTGTTTTTCCCGTATCTGCCTCAAGACACTCGATAACGTCGTACCGGTTCACTTCGTGAAACAGAATCAACTTGCCCTTGGCCACAACTACGCCACTCATACCGGCTCCAATATCCCGCTTGCGCCACAGCATATTAGGTCCGTTGTTTGGCCAATTTCGCGTCAGCGCTTTTCCCGGATATACCGCATCCCGGTTCGGCCCCAGATACTGCGGCCAGTCAGCCGCAAGTAGCAGAACTTTAGATAGCGGCGAACCAAGCGCAAAAATGCAAATAATAACGCTTAAATTGCGATTAAAAGCAGTTTTACAGGGAAAAAACATCCGTGGAATTAGACCCTTCAATCACCCGTATAAAAAGAAAAAACATGAATGTGTCTATGGATCGAAATCTGATCGTGTTATTGCAGATAGTCAGCCCCTCGCTGCTGTAAAATTAGAACTCAAAAGGCTTTTTTTGGAACACTGGCTAATT
>PBKH01000057.1 GCA_002721375.1 Verrucomicrobiales bacterium | reverse complement strand
TGGTCATTCAAGAGATGTCATGCCGTGTGGAGGCATGACACACAAACCATTCGGAGCAACCTGGGCTGCCCCTCGAAGAACTGCGTGCGCTCGCGGAGCAGTTTTTTCCCTGTCATGATCTTTTTCAAGAGTTGACCACGGATCTTTGCGGGAGGGGTTTCAATCGTAGGCAAAACCATGTTGCTCGAAATAATCATTAACCATCCCTTCCGGATCATTTAAAGGGTATTGCGGAGCAGATTCTTGAAATGCTTCGAGTGCCCGATCCACCGGCGCGAAAACATATAATCAAGAATTCGACCGCGCAGCAGGCCCTTAAATATCTTGTTGATGCCGGGCAAGTGGTTGAACTGGNTTCGGATTTGGTGCTTGGGGCGGCTCACTTTTATCGGCGTCGCTTGTTGGTCAAGCAGTATCTGCGTAAAGTTGGGCGNNCCACNACAAGTGAATTACGANTAGCGATGGATAGCCCGAGACGGATTGCGATNCCTTTGCTTGAAAAAATGGATNGTGAAGGGNTAACCATTCGAAACGGCGATNTGANGCAATTGCGTAAATCATGANTTTNANAAAAAATAATAAAAAAANGTGAAAAGNGCTTGCCTNGNTNCAGTNTATCAGAAANNGTCNCNTCAAGAAATCACTGNAGATCAGCNANTTAANGTTGNATANNCTNTAGAATGCANNNTNTGTNGTGACTGTTGAATTTTTCATNAANAAACAAATNAAATGTTAANCGTTAATNANACAATAAGCCTNGGCCGTCGTNTTTTTGCGACGGGTTTTTTGTCGGTCTTCTTGCTTGTTTTCTGTGCTGATTNAAGGGCGCAGGAACTCACCCTGACCGATGAGGACATGCAATATAACGCTGGGATGAAANCGATCAGCGTGGATGGAGATATTTCAGATTGGTCAGGTTTACCNGTTAAGAAGGCTNTCCCATTCGAACAAGGTGGCGAGTTGGTTCTGTTCGAGGAGTACGGTGGCGGGACNTGGTCNGGNCCCGAGGATCANACCACNGCNGTCTCGTTCGCTTGGGATGCAGAAAATCTTTATGTGGGGGTTGTTGTGACCGATGACGCACATCAGAACGGTGGCAGTGGATGGAATGGTGATTCGATTCAGATGGTTTTTGCGAATGCGGCGCAGGACACGGTGACGCACCTGTACAACTACGCATTGAGTGATGGAGGCGATGTGGTAATCCACAATGAGAAGGGATCTGGTGGTACTGAATTGGCAGTGGTGCGAGACGAGGACAAGACGACGACCTCTTACGAGATTAAGCTTCCTGCGGATTCACTCGGGCTGGATAGTTTTGAACTGGATATGCAGATTGGAATAGGGGTTTGTGTGAATGATGGTGACACTGAGGAAGGCCAGGGAGGCCAGAAAGGTTGGAGTGGTTGGGGGCCCTACGCTGCTGTTTATGGGAAAACGGCTTCGGCAACTGGATTGGTAACTCTGACAGCGAAACATGATGCGCTTCCCGGGAGAGGCCTGGTGACCAAGTTGATCGATTTTGGTAGTGATGATGAAACGATCAATGGTGTGACGGGTGAGCCATCACCAGAGCCATGGGTGTCTATTACAAAGCTTGTCATGGATGAATCGTTCGACCTTGGCGACGAAATATCCATTACAGCTCGTGATGATGGCTTTAACCCCAACAACCCTGCACCGCCCAATGCGGATGGCGAGTATGATGGGATAGTTGTTCCGGAGAGCGCCCGCAACGATTATCTTTTCAAGATAACAGACACGGCGGGAACTGAAGCCAGGATGCAAATTGATGGTCTGCCGGCTGGTAAATATAACATTACTGTGTTTGAGGGCAGGGAAACNGATTCTACCCAATTTGCGAAGATATGGACTGGCGATGCTGAGCCAGATGCAGAGAATACAGGCAATTTTGCCAAGGGAAGTGCGACGGTTGAAGTGACATTGGCAGCGGGTCAGGCTCTTTGGTACAAGCACTTGGAGGATAATACGGGTGGTATNAGTGGTATGATCATTCGTCAGACTTCACAGCCGGNGGCGAGCCCTNTCTTGGTCGATCTGGTCTCCCACTGGCCGTTNGATGAAATTAGCGGTGAAGTGACACCTGATGTAGTCGGGCGTAGNGACATGACGCTAACCAANATGGACGANTCAAATGTCGTNGAAGGTAAAGTNGGCNAGGCGTTCTCTTTTTCAAATGGAGACCAGACTCTCTTGTCTTACCTTAGTGAAGGAGACGATGATGATCTGCCNATNAACAAGCACGATTCCTTCACCATTTCTTTTTGGTCAAAGGTTGACGGCAACGGTCAGAATGACTTGCGGTTGTTTTCCGAATCCAACACNGAGGGANACAACAATCCACTGTTTAACATCGGAACCAAGAACAACGGTTCGGACGGTTCGATTGATATCTACATTCGTGGCGCTGGCCCGACAGTNGGGCACATATTCTCTTCTGCACAGCCGTTCGATGGAGACTGGCATCACGTGGTNTTTGTCCAGAATGATCTGGAGCGGAGCATTTATGTGGATGGAGTGCTAGATGACTTGGAGATTGCGGCGAAACCGGATTCGGGTTGGGATAACATAAACGCTACTACGATAGGTGGAATTCTTCGAGGCAATGCGTCGCACTGGGTGACCGGTGACATCGATGAGGTTGCCTTGTGGAAGAGAGCGCTTAACGATTCTGAAATTNNTAGTGTTTATAGCGATGGTGTTCCCGGTCAAGATTCAGGTGCAATCGCTCTTCCCTATATTAGTAAGTTCACCAAGAGCGCCGGTGGCTTTACTCTCCATTTGAACGATGAAGCAACCGTTGGAGTTGATCCGGATTCAGTTGTCGTATCTGTTGATGGCGCAGAGGTGACCGTAGTTAAATCCAAGGCCGATGGTGTGACGACTGTAAATTACAGTGCCTCTGAGTTGTTTGNGTCTGAATCAGAACACATCATGAATTTGGATTATGTCGGAACTGATGGAGTGAAAAGAAGTTTTGAAAAGTCATTCAAGATCAAGACCTACTCATTAATAGATCCAGCGATCCGGGTGCCGGACTCGATGAAGGGCGAGTCAGGGTTCCTGGTGTATGCGACACAGATTTCGACCGGTCAGGAAGTTGGTAATTTGCACGGTAATCGGTGGAAAAATGCTGAGAAACAGATTAGTGGTGGTTACAGCAATCCTGATGCAGAAGTGCCATACATTAATGAAGCAGACCCCGATGCTTTTGACGCGTGGGGTTGGTGGCCCGAGATTGTAGAAGTGGTCAATCAGAATCAGGATGCCCCGTCAGGGGTTGGCAATTTCCAGGCCAATGGCAAAGNGGACAGCACCGACCGCGAGGATCAGCCNNTNACNGGNATNCCAGGNTGGGGCGATTCCACCGACGGCATAGCGTCCGAGTATCTTGCTCTGCTAGAACTTTCAGCCGGTTCCTATACCTTTGGTGTTAATTCAGATGATGGTTTCAGNGCATCTTTTNCNGGNAACTTCCTTGATATGNATCANCACCAGGTTGGCTTGTTTGATGGTNGCCGNGGTGCGGCTACCTCAACATTTATANTNCANGTGCAGGAGCCTGGTTTGTATCCGTTCCGCGTTTCNTGGTGGGAAGGGGGCGGCGGTGCCAATGTTGAAATCTTCTCCATNGTNGGAAATGACAAGGTTCTTATCAACGATCCTGATGTGGAGGGGTCGATCAAGGCATGGGCTCCCAAGGGTGCTGTTACGGATGAATCTGTTACTGAACGCGCTGGTACAGGGCGTGCCTATGTCAGTGGCNTTTCACCTTCTGATGGTGGNTTTGCCGGTACAAAGACGGTTGAGTTGACGGTGGTTAACGGAAGCGTGAGCACGCTCGACGAGGGCTCGGTGAAGTTCACCTATGACGGAGAGGCGGTCAGCCATTCTGTGGTCAAGGATGGGGACGCCCGAGTTATCACTTATGATGCAACTTCAGGCGGGAACGGGAAGCACACTGCTAAGGTTGAGTTGGCCGATTCGGACGGGAACAAGCGCACAGTCGAATGGTCCTTCACTCTGTTAGATCCATTGGTTCCAGGGCAGCCTAATCCTATCGCTTTTTGGGACTTCAACTTTAACCAAAATGCCGCCACAGCAGTGGATCATGTCAGTGGCAGGATCGGCGATGTNATGGGCGGTGTTTANATNGACGATACGCCAACNGGGGAGGAGGGCGATTACGCGATGGACTTTAAGGCTGCGGGTGCCCATGTGAATGTTGCTGATGGGGAGTTCTTGAATATTCTTGCCACAATCGACAAGGTTACTGTTGCTTTTTGGCAAAAGAATTACTCCATACCAGCAACCGCCAGTTTCAAGGGGGTGTCACCAAGTTCAGGTAGTCGCCGAGGNTTCTTTGCCCATGTGCCTTGGAGCAACGGNCATATTTNTTGGGATACGGTCGGTTGTTGTGATGGCAATACGCAACGAATCNCTGCCGACGCNAATGACATCGGAGGATGGCCTGGGGAGGCACTCGATCAGTGGCATCACTTTGTTTTTGTCAAGGATGGCAGTGAAAAGTCGATCTGGGTGGATGGAGAGTTTTTCCATGAAGGGACGAACACCAATCCATTGCCGATGGACATGACGACATTGGTGATTGGTGCCGACGAAGGTGGTGCGGCCGGACTTCATGGTGCAATTGATGATTTTGCCATCTTTGCATCAGCACTCAATGAAGATCAAATTGCAGCGCTGGCAAATGGAGACAGGGGTATTCTTCCCAAGGAACCTGGTTATCCACTTTTGGCCGGTGTTAGTCCCTCTGGATTGAGTACCGGGGAGGATGCAATTCAGGTGACTCTCGTAAAACGAGTCGACGCAATTGCTGATACAAGCCTCACCGTTAATGGTGAAACGTTGGATGTGGATGTTTCCGTAGAGGGGAACACGACNACGCTTACGGCAACNAGCAATCCGTCCAAGATCGGAATAAATTCAGCCACGGTATCCTATAACGGTAGGGAACATGCCTGGACCTATTTCAATTATGGTGAACCGTTGACGGATGGAGGTGAAAATCTCATAGCTTCTTGGGATTTTGAATCAGGAACGAAGGATTCAGTTTATGGGTTGGAGGGCGAACTTCTTAATGGGGCCGACCTCGCAGAGATGGACGGTAGGAAGGTTCTTGACTTGAGTGGTAGCGGAACTGCAACCATGAAAGTTGTAACAAGTGGTCTGCTGGATCTAACTGCAACGCGCGACCAGGTCACTGTTTCATTTTGGCAAAAGTTCAAATCAATTGGAAATACATCCAGTTTCAATGGTCAGTCCAGCAGCGCTTCACATACCAGGGGATTCCATGGCCATGCTCCCTGGGGTAGCGGTGCGATCTTTTGGGACACGGTTGGTTGTTGTAACGGAAGCACGCAGCGCATCAATAAGGATAACCCGGGCTTTGATTATAAGCAGTGGCATCACCTTGCATTCGTAAAGGATAAGGGCAAGAAAAGCATCTGGGTCGATGGCCTGTTGTTCCATGAGGGCAACAATAGTGCGGCACTGCCAATGGATATGGATGCCCTTTGGGTGGGATCGACCACCGACGGGGGTGGTAGCATCAACGGTGCGATTGACGACTTCAAGGTGTTTGCCCAGGCATTGACCGGAGGACAGATTGCCGGGCAGTACTATCAAGGGCAGGCCATTACTATCAGTATAACCGAGCAGCCGGCAAGCGCCACCGCAGCGCTAGGGTGGGATCATGTGTTCACGGTTAAGGCCGATGCCACTGCCGATGGTGAGCCTTTGACTGATTCACAATTAAATTACCAGTGGCATCTCAATGGGGCGGCCATTGACGGGGCCAATGGGAGCACTTATAGAACGGNACTCCTCAGTGCAGCTGATGATGGGGGCAAATATTCCGTCACGATCAGTCAAGGTGGTGTGACTGTAAGTTCGCAAGATGCGGTTTTGGTCGTGGCCAAGGATAACAGGGCGCCAGCCGTTGCTGTTGCAAATGCTTCACAGCCTGACTTGGCTTCGGGTGGCGGTGCTGCCCTCAGGTTTAATGGCGGTGGCAACTATGTTTCGGTTGAGGCCGATATCCCTGAGTCAGATTACACCGTGGAATTCTGGTTCCGCACCGAGGACCCCAATGCAGGTCTGTACTGTGTGGTGGATCAAAACTTGGGCGCAGGCGGTCATGACAGGCATTTACATCTGGTCAACGGAAATATTCGGGTCAGGACCTGGTCCGGCGATGGGATCAAGCAATCCACCGGTCTTAATCTGGCTGATGGCAAATGGCATCATCTGGCTCATGTCTTAGGTGCGGATGCAGAAGGCCAGAAGATTTACATCGATGGCGAGGTTGTGGTTGAGCAGGTGAAGGATTTTTCGAACTTCGACTGGCAGAAACACCTTAACTTTGGCTTCTCTAATGACGCAGCATCACAATATCTGGTTGGTGAAATGGATGAGTTGCGTGTCTGGGAGATCGTACGCACCGAGGAGGAAATTAAAGCCAATATGAACAAGACGCTCACCGGAGATGAGGATTGGCTCTTTTCTTACTATCGTTTTGATGAAGTNGCCGGTGATGTTCTNCCCGACTTTCTTGAAGGACATGATGGTTTGCTGATGGGAATGAGTGATAAAAACTGGGTGGCTTCATCTGCNCCGCTTGGNCANCCTNTGCTTGATGGCATNCCTGTNCCNACAACNATTCAGATCGGNTTTAATGAAACCATTCGCNATCCTGAGNTTGGNAGCGGNGGNTCNCTCNNNTTTAATGGCAAGGGTGGACANGTNGCNTTGCCNAANGANTTNCCTGTAGCCATGTCAGGNCTGGAGGCGGTGACNGTGGAATATTGGTTCAAGGGAACATCATTCCAGTCTGCGGTGCGCTGGCAAGACGGNCCATACTTCGTTGCAGGTTGGAACGGAATGCATATCATTTCGACCGATGGAGGGACNGGNGCNGGCATTCAGGTTGGAGATGCCANTGANGGAAATTGGCACCANGTCGCAATGACATGGGAGATGGGTGGTTTATTTACTAGCTATCTTGATGGTGAACTNGTTGACGAGAGGGATGCTGGTTCAGAACCTCTTCCAACAATAAGTAGTCATGCCTATTTGGGTGCTTATATGGGTTCCAGCGAATTCACNAGTGGNCANCTNGATGAGGTTCGNNTNTGGAGCGTCGCTCGAACAGAGGAACAACTTGTACAATGGAAGGATAAGTCCCTTGCCGATGGAGCAGAAGGTCTCGTGGCCTACTACAAGTTTGATGAATTCGATGGCAATATCTTGCCTGATAGTTCAGGAAACGGTTTTCACGGCGAATTAAGAGGTTCTACTTGGGCAGTGGGAGCTAATCCTTCGTTCACCATTGAGGGACCAAAGGGTCAGGCTGTTCCTGGTGTATTTGAAGTTGAAGGCGCCAAAGTTGATTCAGTGAAATACCTGGAGGACGGTCGTACGGTGGAAATTGTGGCCTACGATGTGGGTTCAACTGCCAACGTGACAATCAATGGCGTTCGCGATACGGGTAATAACGAGATCCAGGCAAACACAAGTTTCGAGATCAAGGTGAATGCAGGCGACGTTGTCTTTGAAACAGAGGAACCGAAAGATCCGCCAGCACCCGCTGAGTTGCCTTGGTCTGTCGGAATGGATGATGATGGTTGGCCGGCCGGCGACGGCGGCGGAGCCAATACTTCCTTTATGCAGGAAAAAGGTGTTAACGAACTGCCAGGAGATCCAGCTAGTCCAGAAATTGCTCAGCAGGCGGACGATGATTATTATTGGGCAGGCCTTTACTCCACTGTGATTGAAGGGAATGGCGACTACGAGCCGGTCGGTTTGGTAGAGGTCAATGAGGAGGCGGCCGAGCGCGCGTTTGCGGGTACGGACAATGATCTTCGGTATCATTTTAATCTGCCTTCATCGCTTAAGGAAACGGATCATCTTAGTATCAGTTATGATGCTATGAATCTGCATACTGGTCAGGCTGATTCCCGGTACGGGATTGAGGTGTACTTCAACAATGTGAAGGTGCAGTCTGAGATTGTCATCCGGGAAGCTGAACTCGGTAAGACGTTTACAACAGATTCGTTTACGCTTGCTGATGTGAATGCGGANGTGGGATCCGGTTATGACAACATCATCACTCTCAAGGGAGTTAACTATAATGCTGAGGGTGGCGGCAACTGGATGGGTATAGACTATGTGGCGCTCAATGTAGCCGATGCCGGTGCGCCGACCGTGAGTGTGGTNAACAACGGAGATGGCACAGTGACGGTGACGTTCGAGGGCAAGCTACAGGCGGCCCCGACNGTNAATGGACCTTGGCANGATGTTGATGGAGCGAGTCCGTTGACGATCCCGGCTGATCAGGCCCAGCAGTTTGGGCGAGCTGTTAGAGAGTAATTTGGATTATTAAACCAAATTGCCTCCTAGAAGTCGTAAGATATTGATAGAGAGGATGGCGGTTGGAGAGGGATTCGAACCCCCGGTGCGATTACTCGCACAACGCTTTTCGAGAGCGCCCCGTTCGACCACTCCGGCACCCAACCTTCTGGAAGGCATCTTGGCCAATTCCCGTTACGGTTCAAGTCAATTGATAAAATTGAAGTGCGTTGTCGTGAAACAGTTTTCGTTGATTCTCCGCTGAGCGGTTAGATGTAATCTCTTTCAAGGCTTTAACCCATTGATCGAATCGAGCACCGAGCAGACAAACAGGCCAGTCGCTGCCGAACATGATCCGATCGGGACCGAATCGGTCCAGGCAATGGTTGACGATCGGTGCGAGTTGATCGGTTGTCCAGTTTGGGGTTGCATGGGCAACGATGCCGGAGATTTTGCAGACGGTATTAGGTTGATCAGCTAGCTTGGCCATGGATTCGGACCATGGCTTGGCCATATGGGTAGGAGTGGCGCCGCCGCGTTGGTTTTCTGGGAGGAATGCCTTGGGGTCAGCGGTCCCGCAATGGTCGATAACAAATCGTGTGTCTGGACATTTTTTGACCAGTTCAAGCGCTTCATTTAACTGTGTTGGCTGAATAGTAATCTCAAAATGTTTATCGAGCTTTCCGAGTAATTGCATCGACTTAACAAAGCGCGGCTGTAGGCAGAATCCACTCGGTGTAGACTCCATCAGGCGGCGTAGTCCCTTGATGTGTGGATTATCGCGGTATGATTTTATGTATTCCGCAAATCCTTCGTTCTCGGGACGACCGGAGATGACCCCGGCGACTGTCGGGTAAATGGGATCCTGCGAGATCTCGGTGACGAATTTGGCCTCATCGTTGTGTTGTTCCGGGATGACGTCGACTTCGAGGTAGACTGCTTTGACGACGTTCAAATCTTTTGTAGCCGCGATGTAGTCGGTTAGATGGAAGCTACGTTTCAGAACCGGTGGTGCTTGGTCCATCCAGGCAAGTTTGAATCGGGCAAGATCCCAAAGGTGTTGGTGAGTGTCGACGATGAAGAGTTCATTATTTTTGCTTCGTTTCAATGAGCCGCAACTGGAAGTGGCTGCTGCAGCGGTTGAAAATACGATGAATTGTCTGCGGTTCATGATTGTTTTATTAAATGAAAATGACGAAGCCTAGGAATATACCAAGTGCTAGGACAGTGAGGCCAAGCGTGAGAGGGAGGGAGCCGGTTATTTCGGCTTGGTCAAGTGCATCCGGGCTTTGCCAAAATAGTGGGCTGGCCTCTAGTCCTCGTACCAGTGTTGTAATAACCATAGCTAGAGCTGTGACTAAAAAAGTGACTGGCCCCGTTGCGTTTCCGTCCATTAAGGAGGAAGGCAGCAGGGCGGTAGTTTCCGCGAATGAGTTGGCGGCAAAGGCGTAGATGCCAAAGCCAACACCGGCAACCAGCCCGACTGACGCAGAACTACGATGTACCCGGGTCAAAGAGCCCAGCAGGTAAACCACAAGCAGTGGAACTACAAAGCTGCCGACCACCTTAAGGTAAAAATCTATCATTCCACCAGAAAGCAGAGCGGGAACGTAAAGAAACGAACAGAAAATGATGACCGGAGTTAGCCAGCGTCCTACGGCGAGATAATGAGCATCATCGCGATCCGAGGCGATCATTCGCTGGTACACATCGCGCGTAATTAGTGCCGAAAGGGTTGAGCCGATCGAGTCGTAGGTGGAAAATGCGGCAGCCATTACTCCAGCAACGATTAGGCCCTTGAGCCCGGAGGAAGTGAAGTCACGTACCATAACCGGAAAGATTGCATCTTTAGAGCGGATTGATTCGTCTACTTCAAGAGCATTAATTTCCGGATATAGCGCACGACCGAATAGTCCCAGCGATTGAGCGAAGAAGGTGGCCATGATCAGTACTAACCCGGCGAATGCTACTGACTGTTTGAGGTGGCGCTCATTTCGAGCACCGAGCAGGCGCATTGACTGAGTATGGTTGACGATCGAGTAGGCCAAGCCAGCTAAGATCAAGCTTAGGCAAGAAAGCCAAGCGGGACTGCGGAGAACGATTTGATTTGTGGCTTCGTCGAGCTCTCCACCAAGCTGTAGTTTTTTTTCGATCTCCTCTTGGTCAAGCGAGGAGACATCCATTCGGGTGATGATGTCGGTGCCAGTGTGCATCATCTGTTGCTCTAGTTCGGTGGACTCAGCAGAGAGTTTGACCTGCAATCCGTTCCATCCGCCAACTTTGTCTGTGACGATGAAAAATAGGACCACCGTTGCGAGGATCATCACGATGGACTGCAGGGAATCGGTAATGGCAACCATCTTGAGCCCGCCGGCCATCGTGTAAAACGTTGCAAGTACTGCAATGCATGCGACGACCAACCAAGCTGCGGAATCGCTCCAACCGCATACAATTTTCAATGTGAGAAAGTTCGTAGTACTGATCATCCCAATGATGACTGTGCGATAAAGCACCTGTACTAACACACTGGTCACGCGGGCGGAGAGGCCGAAGCGGAATTCAAGGTACTCGGCGTTGGTATACATTCCGGAGCGGTACATTGGCAGGATGATTCTATGCGCTAGGAGAAGCCAACCGCCGATGCAGCCCACCCAGTTGATCAGGTAGAACTTGACGCCTCCCCCGTATGTTGCGCCGGAGTCGACGACTAGATCGGTGGAGTCGACCAGCGTGGCGTATAGCGAGAGGCCGACGATCCACCACGGTAGCGTGCGCCCAGCCAGAAACCAATCCTTGCAGTCTCTTGTGCCGCCGCTCTTGAGAAGAGCAAAAAGGATCACCGGTCCGTTTAGGGCTAGCACGATGATCCAGTCGAAGGGCGTCATTATTCGGGAAAATGCTTGGCGTTGTCAGTCGTTAAAGATCTTCTCGTTCACTGTTACGCCGAGCCCGGGTTTGTCTGGTGCGCTTACGCGACCGTTCACTGGCTGAGGTTCATCGTGAAAAATTGGTTCAACCTCGACATCTGGCAAAGCATCCCAGCATGGCAATGGGAAGTACTCGACCATCGGGATAACGGTTTCGGATAGTGCGAAGTGGATGTGTGTTGGCCCATAGGCATGCGGGATCACCGTGACACCGGCAGCCAGCGCGAGAGAACAGATCCGTCGCCCCTCCGATAGTCCGCCGCAACGGCGCAGATCCGGCTGGATGATGTCCATCGCCTTATTCTCAATAATCTGCTCGAAACCGAAGCGCGTGTATTCGTGCTCACCGCCTGAGACTGGGATATCCGTTTCTTGCCGCAGCTTGGCATAGCTGTTTAGGTCATCGGGGAGAAACGCTTCCTCGATCCAAGCGAGGCGGTACTGTTCTAGGCGCTTCACCATTTTTTTTGCATAAAGAAAATCCCAGCCCATGTAGGCATCGGCCATGATCTCTATATCGTCGCCGACGGCGTTGCGAACATTTGCAATGTGTTCCTCGTTAGCGCGCATACCTTCGATGCCGTGCCCTGGGCCGCAGGGGAAGCGCATCTTCATCGCTTTGTAACCCTCGGCAACGTAAGCCTTGGCCTCGGCCTTGACCTTGGCGGTCCCAACTGGATGTAGAGCTGAGGCGTATACTGGGATGTCCGGTTGCACCGGGCCACCGAGTAGTTGGTAAATCGGCTTGTTGGTAGCCTTGCCCGCGAGGTCCCAGAGCGCGAGGTCGATCGCGCTGAGTGCCTGCAGAGCTACACCCTTGCGCCCGTAAGGAAGGCTTGCTCGAAACAGTCGGTCCCAAATCCCCTCGATTTCGCCCGAATCCTGTCCGATCAAAAGCCGGCTCATGTGGTTTTCGATGATTAATGGGATGGCTTTGCAACCGTCTTCGCACCAGCCGGTACCGACTAGGCCGTCTTCTACTTCGATCTCCACTACGGCCATGCCTGAATCCCAAAACCACGATCCGCGTGTCTCTTTGAACTGCGGGTAAATGTCGAGCGGCGTTACGAGCGGCAGCGTTTTTTCGCGCTCAGCCAAGTGACCCCAGATGGAGCGGTTCGCGTGTCGTGTCCTGACAGAGGTGATTTTCACGCGGCGAAATTACTGAAAAGCATATAGAATCCCAGCATGTTTTGCTGCCGGGCTATCGCATCAAAAAAAGATTGGCCATTCCGCTTGGTCAAGCAACGCTCCGTCTGTGGAGATTCGTGCTCCGGAAACCGATTCTGAATTTGAAGCCTATTACGAATTGCGTTGGCGTATTCTGCGCCAGCCATGGGGCGAGGCGCGTGGTACGGAGATTGATGAACTTGAGAACACGGCGACTCATGTCGCGGCATTTGACGAGAGCAGACGCTTGGTGGGCGTGGGCCGGTTGCAGCATGTAGAGAGTGCGCTTGGGCAGGTGCGTTACATGGCGGTGGAGCCAGATTGCCGGAGTCAAGGCATTGGTCAGGCTATACTCAATGAACTGGAGTGTTTGGCTAAACGGCAGGGCATGACTACGATTTTGCTGGACGCCCGTGAGCACGCAGTCGGTTTTTACCTAAAGAATGGCTATGAAGTCACCGGCAGCAGCTATTTGTTGTTTGGAGAAATTCCACACAGTAAAATGGAGAAGCAACTCAATGATTCGGCTTGATTTTGGCAGCTATTTGGTTTGAATTAATTTCCCGTTTCGATGCCTGAACAGGAGTTAAACGAAAAAACAAAAAAGGTGCTGGTCAACCTGGCCAATGCAATGGTTGACCAGGGCGCCGCGAAGGTGTTGGTTGAGCCACAACAAAACGCCGACGGATTTTGGTTTGGCTCTGGCAATATTATTGAGTCAAAGCCGGGTCGGTATTTGTTGTGTGGTCGTTACCGGAATCATGGCGACTCACGAACCGGCACCGATACTGGAGCACGCGGACTGGAGTTTGCGCTGTTCGAGGGTTCATCACCCACAGGGCCGTTTACCAAGATGCGTTCCTTCTCCAAGCAGGATCTGTCAAGGTCTGATGCTCCGGTGGTTTCCATTGAGGGCGGCAAGTTATTTGCCGGGCCAGGCGGGCTGGAGATGATTGTTTCAACTGAAAAAGGGGTGGCATACCCCGAGACATTGGCAACGTTTCAAAAACCTGGCACTGGCGTCTGGTCGATCGACAGAATCTCGGCGGACAGTATCAAGTCGCTGGACATTGCAACGTTGACAGAGGTGCAATCTTCCAGCAAAGGGGCGACTTTGCACATAAAGGATCCGGTGGTTTTCGAGTCACCAACGGGAGGGACGGCGCTGATGTTCTGTTCGCATCCATTCAGTTGGTCGAGTTCCAACACCGGTCTGGCTCTTCGGGACGAGGGAGGTGATGTTGCGTTTACGTTGCAGTCATATTCGGTGCTTGAAAGGGGTGCGACATGGGATGTCGCCTGTACCAGGGTGACAGACCGCTTGGCTGTGCCGCAGGTTGGTCTAATGGCTGATCTCCCTCCGTTGTCGCTTTATTTTTACGATGGGGCCGAGTGCTTACGTTCGCTGGATGAAAATGCGAAGGCGGTCAATCGACCGCGCGGCTACTCCTGCGAGGAACTCGGAGGGTTGGCTTGGGGATGGGATTCGCAATTTCCGCGAATGCAGCGACTTTCCGACGATTTTCCACTATTTGTTTCCCCTTACGGAACCGGCTGCAGCCGCTATGTCTCTACGCTGAAAACGCAGGGCGGTATCATGGCTACATGGCAGCAGTCTCAGCCTGATCGATCCCAGCCTTTGGTCGGTAATTTTTTGGATAATCTCGCCGTCGAGTCGCAATTATCCGGCTAACTCTTACATTTCCAATACAACACAATTCGGATAGCCTATATAAAGCCATGCCGGATCAATTCTCTGCCGTCGGGATGTTTTTGCGTAAAATAGTGCGCCGTATTGTTCGTATCTATTATCCTACGATTCATGTCAGCCATTCAGAGAGATTGCCGAAAGAGGGGGCTACNCTTTACATTGCTAATCATTCAAACTCGCTGATCGACCCGGTGGTCATTGGAATTACAACCAATCGGCCGGTTCGTTTTTTGGCTAAGGCACCATTGTTCAAGACGCCGGTCTTGGGTGCCATCATTAAGTCAATTGGGATGATCCCCGCCTACCGAGGGCAGGACGACAATTCATCTTCTTCGGTGCGTCGTAACATTGAGTCACTCAATATTGCTGGAGAAAACTTGGCGAAAGGGTTTCCTATGGGGATTTTCCCCGAAGGAAAAAGCCATGACATGGCGCACGTAGAACAAGTAAAAACCGGTGCGGCCCGTATTGCCCATAGGGCCTATGAGTTGAGCGGAGGAAATCATCCCATTTGGATCGTTTCGCTTGGCTTAAACTTCGAGGAGAAGACCCGTTTTCGCAGCAGCATCTGGGTATCTGTATCTGAACCGGTCGACGCTACTGCTTGGTTTGCAAAACATGAGGGTAACGAAAAACAGGCAATGCGAGACCTTACCAACAAGCTCGATGAACTAATCAAATCGATGGTAGTTCATCTTGATGATGCAAGATGGGAACCGCTACTAAACGATCTCGAATGGTTGGCTCCCGTTTATCAGAGCGAGGAGAAGGTGGCGCTGGTTGCGAATGTGCAGCGGCGTAAGAATCTTGCGGATGCNATAAATCATTTTGAGTCCCATAACCCAGAAAAAACCGAGGAGATCACGGCAAAAGTGGCGGCACACCATGAGGCGCTTGACCAGGCAGGGATCAGGATTAGTTCACCACTCTTGCTGCATACTGGGTCAGCGTTATTTTGGGGGCAGATTGCTAAAATAATGAGAGTAATGTTTGGTCTGCCGGCGTTGATAGGTACGCTCGTACACCTCATACCATTCCTGCTGGTTCGAGTCACGGCACCTAGGTTTCAATTGAATGGCAAGACGACAGTTTCATTTTATCGCTTGATTTTCGGTTTGCCTTATTACGGCTGTTGGTATTTGGCGGTTTGGTTCCTGTTGTGGTACTTTGTTGACTATAGGATTGCGACACTAACGGTAGTGTTGCTGCCGTTGCTTGGGGTGTTTTCGTTTCATTACTGGTTGAACGCTAGCGAGGTAATTCGGTCACTCCGGGAAGAATTGAAATTGATCTTCGATGCAAAACGACTGGCCAAGCTACGTGAAGAAAATCAGGCAATAAAAAAAGAAATCGTAGTGCTGGCTAATGAATTTCGTACCGCATTTCCAGATAAGTTTAACGCTTAAGACATAAGGTTATTGCCGTTATCGAGTCGGAATTGCTTCCTCAAACTATTAAAGTTCAGGAGTTCAAATATTGAGTCAATCGATTCCGTCGGAATTAGCCGTGACTTGATGAAAAAACAAAGATCCGATGTAAGGAATGCGTTATTTTTTTTTCGGTCCGTATCCGGGGTTGGGTTCGCCGTTGTCGGTGAGTTGGCTGCAGGCCCAGAGGATGCCACGCGTGAGAAAATCGAGGTAGACATCTTGCTGCATGGTCTCGTTGTGGTGGCCTAGTGTGGTGCCGAAGACCCTGGCTTTTCCATAGGTATTGGTCCATATGCAGAGGTGATCCTTCTTGGTGTCCTTACCATATGCTTGGCCAAGTTGCTTGGTGTTGGGCCAGATTTTTTCGATCTTGTATAGTTCTCCCTTGGGAGTCTCCCACTTGGTTGGGAAGGTTTTCATAATGGGATGCTTCGGAGCAAGGTTTTCAACCGTAACGGCACGGTGTCCCTCGTGGCTGAAGGAAGAGACGCCAAGAAGTTTTCGCCATTCGTCTGTCTTGGCGTTTCGGTAACTGTGCATCGAACAATGGATAACCGCCGCCGCGATGCCTGTGTCACGGTGGGTTATCGCAATTTTCTCGACCCAGTCGATATCGGTCACTCCTCCGAAGCATTCGTTGTGGATGATGATGTCGTATGATTGGGCCCAGTCCTTTTTCTCGTAGACGGGAATCTTGACGTTGCGGTCGGTGCCTCCTTGGTACTTAATTTCAAACGTGATGTTGGCGCGTGCGGAGACACCCTTGGCAATAATGCCGGACTGGTTGCCGTAGTCGTGGCAGCAACCGCCGGTGATGATCAATGCACGTAATGGTTCAGAGGCTCGGGTGCGTTCGGCGAGCCCGGGTGCTAAAACAAATAATGAAAAAAAGATTGCCCGAAAAAGAGACTTGTTCATCCGCGGAAGTTTCCGGAAAAGCTAAGATTGTATCAAGCCCGGACGTTGTCACTGCGCCAATTCCGGGAACTTTGCGAGGAGCCTCTTGTCGAATGTGTTCGGGTAGCCTTCGTTGGTTTGGTTTGGCCCCGGGGTGGTGCGACCGTTTTTGATTGCCTTGGCTAGGGTCATTACCAGTTTGCCGACTAATTCTGAGTTTTCAGCTTGAAGATTGTTTTTTTCGGCGGGATCTCTTTCTAGATCATATAGCTGCACCAGGGGTAAATTTGCGTTTTTCTTTGCTGCGTTAGGCCTCGGAGCACTCCAGCCGCCCGAACCAGGGCAGAGTGAGAGCTTCCACTTACCGCTACGAATGGCAAATGAACCGTTGATGGAGTGATGGATGGTGAACGGTCGCGCCTTGGCGTCCGCTTGGCCAAGTAAAGCCGGCAGGAACGAAAAGGAATCCTCGGCCGCATTGTCGGGGATTGTCTTCGAATTACTGATGATATCGCTTAGTGTTGCAAATAGGTCGGTAGTGCAAATGGTTTGGTTAGATATGGTGCCGGCCTTCACCTTGTCCGGCCAGCGGACGAGGAATGGTGTGCGGTGGCCACCCTCAAAAATGTCAGCCTTGTGGCCGCGCCAATCGCCGTTTGGTTTGTGTCCTTGGTTAACAAGATCAGGGATTTTCGCAGCAGGCGAGCAACCGTTGTCGGCGGTAAAAATGATCATGGTGTTATCTGCGATCTGGTTTCGGTCCAGCGCATTTAGCACTTCGCCAACAACCCAGTCGGTTTCCATCAGGAAATCGCCGTATGAGCCTATACTGGATTTGCCCTGCCAATGTTCGGCTGGAACGATTGGCGTGTGCGGACTGGTTAGCGGCAGATATAGGAAAAAAGGTTTGTCCTTGTCCTTGGCTCGGGCATCAATGTATTTGCTGGCTTCTCGGGCGAAGTCTCGCAGGCAATTGATTGCCTCAAAATGCTCGCCGCTTGGTCCGGGGCGATGAAACGCCTTTGTCACTGTCGCCCACTCGGTTGGCTTATCGTTTTTCAGGTATACATATGGAAACATGTCAAGTGATGCCGGGATGATGAAAGACTCGTTAAACCCGATTGCCAGTGGACCGCCTTTGACCTTTTTACCATAGTTAATCTGCCATCCATCGCCCTTGGTTGGTCCGGTCTTCGCTTTACGCTTTTCTCCGTTTGCCAGTTTTTGCCAGCCTAGGCCGAGGTGCCATTTGCCGACCACGGCCGTATGGTAATGGTTCTGCTGTAAAAATTTTGCAACGGTTAATCGGTTTTGCGGGATAAGTGGTTCCGACATGCCCCATAGCACGCCGTTCTTGAGGTGGGTGCGCCAATTGTACCTGCCGGTGACAATGCCGTAACGAGTGGGGGTGCAGACGGATGATGTTGTGTGTGAGTCGGTGAACCTCATGCCTTCCTTGGCCAAGCGATCGCAATGCGGCGTTGGGGCCTTGCCGCCAGCATGGGAGAGATCGCCGTAGCCTAGATCGTCAGCAAGGATGTAAACGACATTTGGCCGATTGACAGTCATCGACTTGGCCAAGCCGGCTGATAACACAAGTATCGCAATCAGTGCTTTACTAAAAGGCATGACCCTCACTAGCGCATCTTTGTCCTTCTTTCAATAATGAGTTGAACACTGAGTTCAACGGGGTGACGGTCGGTCTGTGACGAAACCCCTCCTATTTGCAATAATCGAAGCTGTGCGATTGTTCGAATGATATCAAGCTGGTTAACTTTCAATAATTAATTATAAAGAAAGCGATCACATGAGTAACAAGAACCGTAGAGGTTTCATGGAAAAATCAACTGCTCTGGCAGTTGAAACATAAATGAATTTAGCGCCTGAATTTATATCTGTGGAATCTCAATCCAAGGAGGGATTTTTCAGGCTTGGGAATTACAAAATGCAGTCTGGTAAGTTTTTAAAAGATGCTTTTTTATCTTATTTATGCGAAATGCCGAGCTAAGGGTTATCAAACCAGATTCAGGCCATTTGGAAGGATTTTCTGGGTTTGATCCGCAAGCAGACGCTTTTGTTGATAGAAGGATAAATGATTTGTTGAAAAATGTTTAACTTATGCTAACACAGAGCCAANTCGGGTGTAGAATAATACTGGTCAATAATTTAACCCGATATGGATATGTCAAANGGGTATAAGATATATTTGTTAATAGTTTTTATAGTATTCGGTATTATAACGTTTTTTGCTTGGAAATTCGGAGTACTAAAATTGTTGTACGAAACATATTACGTTCCGCCAAGTGAATGGATTTCCTCCTGAAAAATGAGATCCATACTTCTACTCAAAAACAATTAAACGGGTAATTCCATTTAATTATCAGAGAGTTTATTCTATGCAAATTGATAGGAGTTTAACTGCTTATGAAAGCCAGCAAAAATTCGATTTAAGGCTGCGTATTATATTTCCTGATCATCTTAAGGTTCTTATCTTTATAATCATTATCTTTGGGTTATTCAAATGCCATTGCCTTTCACAAAACGATCGCCTTTCCCCGGATCAGGCACTAGACAGATTCGTCGTTGCCGACGGTCTTCAAGTTACGGTTTTTGCCGCAGATCCGGAAATCGTTAGTATTACTAACATTGACATCGATCACCGAGGACGTGTGTGGGCTTGTGAGTGTGTCAACTACCGCGGTAACCGGGGCAGACGTCCTGAAGGTGATCGAATTCTTATTCTGGAAGATACCAACGGTGACGGGAAATCCGATAAAACGACCGTTTTTTACCAAGGCACTGATGTTGATATAGCCATGGGGCTATGTGTGCTGGGCAATAAGGCTATCGTTGCCGCCTCTCCTGATATTATTTTGCTTGAGGATACTGATGGGGACGATCGTGCCGACAAGAAGACAGTCTTGCTCACAAGTGATGCCGAATTCCAGCATGATCATTCGCTGCACTCATTAGTTTTCGGTCCCGACGGGCGGTTTTATGGAAACTTTGGAAATACCGGGCGCCGGCTTAAATATGCAGACGGTAAAACTATTGTTGATCGATTTGGGAATGATATCGCTGATCAAGGTAAACCTTATTGGGGAGGTATGGTGTTTCGATGCGACAGGGAATTCACCAATTTTGAGGTGATGGGTCACAATTTTCGTAATAACTATGAAGCAGCAATCGATTCCTTCGGAAATGTTTGGCAATCGGACAATGATGATGACGGCAACCTTGCGGTCCGCTTGAACTACATACTTGAAGGCGGTAATTATGGTTACCTTGACGAATTGACCGGGGAAAGCTGGAGGGCTCAAAGAATTGGAGCGCATTCTCACAAAGGCAAGAGACATTGGCACCAGAACGATCCTGGTACAGTGCCAAATGTTATAGAGACGGGTAATGGAGCGCCTTCAGGGTTGACGATTTATGAAGGTGATTTACTTCCTGAAATGATGCGTAACCAAGTGTTATTCTGCGAGACTGGAGGTCATCTCGTTTGGGCATTGCNNTCTAGTCCTAATGGCGCAGGNTTTACTGCCGAGAAGATCGAAATCCTACGCTCGAGCGACAATAATTTCCGGCCAGTAGATGTTGCTGTNGCACCCGATGGAAGTTTGATGTTGAGTGACTGGTATGACCCAGTCATCGGAGGTTTTCGTCAGAACGATATTGAACGTGGACGAATNTATTGGATTGCGCCAAAGGGCCGTCGCCACATTCCGCCGGCATACGATTATGATTCCGCAGCCGGCGCGATCAAAATGTTGAGGAGCCCGAACCAGTGCGCGCGATATCTGGCTTGGATACGATTGCTCGAGATGGGGGAAAAGGCGGAAACGCCTCTTGCAGAAAGTCTTAAAGAAGAGAATCCCAGGATGCGAGCCAGGGCACTGTGGCTGCTTGGGCAGATCAAAGGCAAGCAAGCTAAATACATTGAGTTGGCGATAGCTGACCGCCATCCGGAGGTGCGCATAGTCGGTTTGCGCCTTGCCGATCTTGTTGGTCACAATCATTTGTCTGTCATTGAGGAATTGTCTGAAGATCTTTCGCCAAGAGTGAAGGCAGAGTGCTCTGTGCATCTTCGAAAACACCGTTCCCCTAAGCTGTGGGCGAAACTAGCCAGTTTTTATGATGGTAAAGATCGCTGGCTACTTGAAGCGTTAGGCATTGGTGCCGATGGGAACTGGGATGCTTGCATGGCAGAGTATGCGAATCTGAAGAAGGGCTTAGCGCCACTCAACGCAGAACAGTTAAATTCGGCTAAGAATGATCTTATTTGGCGTTCTCGTGCACTAGAAACCCCNATGGCNCTAGCNGATATTATTCTCAAAGAGAATGACGGAGAGGATCTTCGGCGTTATATGCGTGCCTTCGATTTTCAGGCAAGCAGCAAANACAAAGATGATGCATTATTATCNATTGCATTCGGTNAAGGTGTTTCCCGNGAGATTGCCATCGAAGCGGTGATGCGTCTGCCNCTGGAGAAACTAGACACCAACGATGCAATCCGACGGAGGTTATCATTCCTTCTCTCCAATGGCCCTCATGTAGCAAAAACGATTTCTTTAATTAAACAACTCAAACTAAGTGATTCCTACCCGTGGCTGATGGAGATTGCTCAGCAACCGAAAGAAGATCGGCGTATTGATGCCATCTCTGCTCTGTTGGATTTAAGGCAGCAGAAAATAATCAAGGATGCACTTGAGAGCGATAATTCTGAAATTGCAACNGCGNCGGGACGTGTTCTTGCNCAATCACATAAGCCTGCGGCTTGGGCCTTGCTTTTGCCGTTTATTCAGAATCAGAAGTTCGATACTCGTGTACGCAAAAATGTGGCTCGCGAAATCGCTCTCTCAAAACATGGGGCGAACCGACTCATTGACCTGATTAAACGCGGTGAATTGGAGGAAGAGATGAATCAGTCGGTTGCAGGTGTGCTTCTAGTTCATAGCGATGAAAAAGTCCGTGCCCTCGCTGAAATNCATTTTCAGCTTGCTCAGACCAGGGATGCTAAGCCTTTACCAGGACTGGAACAGTTGACGGGAATGACTGGTGACGCCAAGAAGGGCAGGGAAATATTTTTTAAACAGGGTCAGTGTGCTGTTTGTCACCAGATAGGAGGAGAAGGAAAAGGGGTCGGACCCGATCTAGGCCACATTGGAACTAAGCTGGCGCGTCCGGCTTTGTTTGAAGCCATACTTTTTCCGAGTGCGGCGATCAGTCACAATTACGAGAATTACATTGCTATGCTTGATGGCGGAGGATCCGTCACTGGTGTCCTGGTCAACCAGAGTGATAGCGAAGTCCAGCTTCGAGACTCGGCTGCAAATCTCCATACGCTTGAACGCAACAGTTTGATCTCGTTTTCCCGCCTTCCCACCTCACTGATGCCAGCAAACCTACATCAATTGATGACTACACAGGAACTGGTTGACTTGGTACGCTACCTCGCAAGTTTGAAGGCTGGTAATGGCAACGAGGGNCGTTAAGTTCGTGATTGTTTTGGATGTCTTGATGGTTGGCTTCTCCTTCTCTAGAAACTACACAGATTCGCATACTTGGAAGTTCTTGAAGTGATTCGTTTTCGATGGTTGACCTATTTCATAGGCTTCGGAATGCTCGCCACGTGAAACGTATATTTCTATTTCTATTTGTCCTNGCCTTGAAACCGATTGGGCAGACAGCCATGCCAAATGTGGTGATCCTTTTCACGGATGATCAAGGCACTATCGACGCCAATTGCTATGGCTCAACTGATCTCATTACACCGAACATCGACAAGCTGGCGGAGACGGGAGTTCGTTTCACTCAGGCCTATTCACACACAGTTTGTTGCCCAGCGAGGGCGGCGTTGCTGACCGGTCGCCATCCACAGCGTGGTGGTGTGGNGCACTGGACGCAGGGTGATATGAATTCTGCCAAAGGCATAAATATGGCGCTCGAGGAGGTGACGTTGGCTGAGGTGCTTAAACAGGCCGGTTACCGTACTGCNCTCTNCGGTAAATGGCATCTTGGTGCTCATCGTGATTACGGTCCGAAGAAACAGGGCTTCGATGAATTCTTCGGCATACGCGACGGGTTCGTCGACAATTACAACCACTACTTTCTTCACGGCACAGNGTTTCATGACCTCTACGAAGGCACGATCCCAGTCAAAGATCCGGGTAAATATTTTCCCGAATTAATGATGCAGCGTGCACTGAAGTTCATTGAAGAAAACAAAGCGCGCNCGTTTTTCCTNTATCTGCCATTTAACATTCCGCATTACCCCGAGCAGGCTCTTAGGCAACATGAGTCGATGTATGAGAATATGAAAGATCCTGCACGGCGATCCTANGGATCGATTATTACCACAACCGACTTTTACATCGGGCAGGTGGTAGACAAACTGGAGGAAAATGGTCTGCGCGAAAACACAATCATCATCTTCATGAGCGACAATGGACACTCGGAAGAGACTAGCAATCGCATTCGAGTGGANAACCANAANAGTGGCTATCCGAAGAATCATTTTTATGGNGCAAGTGGCGGCGGATCAACTGGNAAGTGGGTCGGTCAAAAGGGCACATTTCTTGAAGGTGGCATACGCGTGCCGGCGATTATCAGCTATCCAGCCAAGCTTCCTCAAGGCACGGTACGCGGACAGATGATCACCGCAATGGACTGGTTTCCTACTGTGCTTGATTTGTGTGGTGTTAAACAACCGACCGGTGCTCCTAAACTGGATGGTCAAAACCTAAGGTCTATCATTGAAGAGGAAGGAATTAAGTCGGAATACAGGACTCTTCATTTTGCCTGGGGCAATAAATGGGCTGTCCGTGAGGGTAAATGGAAACTGATCGGGAGTATTCGCAACTCGAGTGTTACCCTCCACAATCTGGACGATGCTAGGCCGGAGGTGAAAGATCATTCGAAGGAAAAGCCAGAAATTGTTGCGCGTCTGCAATCACTCCACGANAATTGGGCTGAAGAGGTTGCCCGAAAATAGCGCTTGGCCAAGTGTGACCGGAATTGGAAGATGGGTGTCCGCATGAGATCTATATTGTTGCTGCCAATGTCACTGGCCTGCTTCGCACAGGTCTTAGAGTCGTGGGCAGAGACCAATCCGAGTGGGGGATTGGAGGAGTTGGCCAAAGGGCACTTTGATCGATACTGTTTCGATTGTCACAATAAGGANACGAAGAAGGGGAATCTGGATTTGACCCAATTATTATCTCGAGACGGTATCGATGAGGAGTTGGTGTTTGAAAAACTAATTACAACCAAGATGCCGCCGNTAAATAAGAAAAAGCCGGATGCAAATGAACGGTCAGTCATGCTGCAATGGCTGGCTAAGCGGCAAACGGCAGCTGAGCCCAAATCATTTCGGCGTATCAGTCGGCATGAGTTTGTTCATTCGGTCAACGATTTGCTCGGGGTTAAACTGGATCTGACCCGAGAAATCCCCGAAGATCGTGGTACGTATGACTTTGATTCGGATCGGCGGGTGCAGTTGACCCGGGAAATGCTTATGGCCTACTTCACAGCGATGGATGACATGCTGGAGTTTGCTCTGCCGGCAAAAGGATTTGAGCCGGAGAGGGTATGGATAACTAGCAAGATCAAGGACAGTCACAAAACATACAACATCTACACGCGCCCGTATGAGGAGGGTGTTCTGTTTTCATGGACGCGTGCGAACAATGGCAACAGTTACTCCTTCTTTTATGACCACTTTGAGCCGCCGGTGAGAGGTTGGTATGAGTTGACGTTTGACGCGAAGAAACTTGGCGGCTTTCCGGAGGATATAAGTTTGATGGTGTTTGCGGGCAAATATTATTANGCCGATGACCGGCCACAGTCTCAGCGTTTGATAGATGTGATTTCACTCGGAAACCGCGAGATGCAATCACACACTATTCAGGCTTTTTTGCGCCCGGGGGAAAATGTGTCGGTCCATTGTCACTCCAGANATAATTTCCGCAAAAGCGGCGAGAATGTGGGTGCATATATCAAGCAGTTGAAAGTACGCGGTCCGGTTCACAAGCAATGGCCTCCGCAGTCGTACCGCGATTTGTTTGAGGGATTGCCGTTGCAAGCACCACCGCGTGTGATGCAACCAGTGACAGTAATGCATAACAAGTTGCAGGCCATCGGCGGACACCTCTCGGTGAGCAGTTTCCAGATGGGGATGGAAAAGGAAAAGATGCAGGATGGTTCCAATCGGACTTTTTGGCACACGCGCTTCAAACCTACGCTTGCTGACCCGCCGCACTTTGTGGTTTTAAAAAACCCAAAGGGCAACTCGATCGACGGCTTATCGTACGCGACATGGTCGGGCGGAAATGGGAACGGGCAAGTGGAGGCCTACGAGATTTATTTCTCTGATGACGGCAAATCGTGGGGCGATCCAGTGATGGCCGGCAAGTTGGAGATTGGCCTTGCCAATGAGCAACCGATTTTGTTCCACAAGCCAACCACGCGTCGCTTTATAAAGTTTTTGGTGATCGACTCATTTTCGCTGGATGACCGTTCATTGGCGTCCATCGGCAAGCTGGATGTAATGACAGAGTTGCCTGCGTCGAATACCAAACTCCCGGTAATTGTTTCTTCGAAGTCCAATGGCGATTTAAAGCACGTGATCCGGCAGTTTGCTGAACGGGCGTTTGCTTCAATCCTGACGGATGATGCGTTGGAACCGTATTATGCGACCAGTCTAAAGGCATTTAAAGAGAACGACGACTTTGCGATGGCTGCTCGACTGGGCTTTAAGGCCGTGCTCGGTTCACATAGGTTTCTCTTGGCCCCGGGCGAACACGTCAATCGATCATATGCCAAAGCAGCGGCTTTGGCTCGGGCGCTATGGTTATCCGTACCGGATGCGAAACTGCTGAAGTTGGCAAAAGACGATCTGTTGGAAGGTGAAACTCTGGCTGCACAAATCGACCGGTTGCTTCAGGATTCGCGAAGTGCGCGCATGGTTCATTCGTTTTGCGAACAATGGCTCAATCTGCGGTCGTTCAACAAGGTGACGCCTTCGCTGAAGCTGTATCCATTGTACGATGAATTGCTGAACCGCTATCTACCACTGGAGACCGAGGAGTACATCAATCATCTCATTCAGGAAAATCTACCGGTAAGCCACTTGATCGACTCTGCTTTTTCATTCCTCAACCAACGCTTGGCCCAACACTACAATATTAAAGGGGTGATTGGTCAGCAGATGCGCAAGGTGCCTTTTGGGCTTAAAGTGCCGCGTGGCGGGATCTTAACCATGGGGAGTATACTCAAGGTTACCGCAGATGGCTTTGAAACTTCACCCATTCGGCGAGGCGCATGGGTTTCCAAGAATATTGCGGGCAACACACTTTCGCCACCACCTGAAAGCGTGAAAGCGATTGAGCCCGAGCACGGGCCGGACGCCGCTACATTGCGTGAGCAGATTGAGCAGCACAAAAATAATGCGGCTTGTTTCGCCTGCCATAAGAGCATTGATCCTTACGGTTTCGCACTCGAGAACTTTGATGCCACCGGTCAATGGCGAACTCAATACCGCGTCAAGTTGCCGCATCGCGGGACGTTTCAGTACCGACCGGAGGGATATTACAAACTAGCCGGCGAAGTGGATAGTTCAGGTGAGGTGGATCGGGTCAAGTTTAGCAATGTCCTTGGGTTGAAGAAAATCTTGCTCTCGGATTATCAGAATATCGCATATAATTTTGCCAAGAAATTTTTTGAGTATGCGAATGGTTATGCCCCTAGACTGGAGCAGCGTCGTGAATTGTACGCGATGATCCCGTCCGAAGCTGAGGCGTGCCGGATGAAAGACTTGATTCGTCAAGTCTTGGTCTATTCAATAGAGGGAGCAGGGGAATGATCAGGATCAGCAGAAAAGATTTTCTGAAAATGGGCGTAGCGATGCCGCTGGCTCTGCAGTCGATGAATCAGCGTGCTGAGGCGAAGGGCAGGACAAATACTCCACCAAAGCGGATCATTTTCATTAACAGCTGCCTGGGCTTTTATGAACCTTATTTCTTCCCGAAGAAACGTGGTGAACTGGCTACTTCTGATTATTTGAAGGGGATGAAAACGATGGGGAAGATGACGGTTTTCCAAAATCTTTTTCATCCCGGCATGGAGACGAGTAATCACGACTCGGAAAAATCTTTTCTTACCGGCACACCCAGGCCGGAGTCATCCAGTTTTGTGAATGGCATTTCTCTGGACCAGGTGCTTGCCCGCAACATGGGCGGTGATACGCGTTTTCCGTTCCTGAACTTCAGTATCTATGACCGTGGTTGGGGTTGCTCGTGGAACGATCGAGGCGCTGCCATTCCGCCGATGCATGATGAGTCTAAGATTTTTGATCTGCTATTCAAGGACGAGGAATTGCAGGCCACTAAACAACGACTCTACAATGAACAAAACATCCTCAAGAACTTGCAGCGTGATCTGACGCAGTTACGTAAGCATGGCTCGGATCGTGGTAAACTGGAAAGCTATCAAAAGGTAATCGCTGAACTGGAAACCCAGCTGGAGCATGAACAGTTTTGGCTGAATGCCAAGAAGCCGAAAGCAGCCAATATCCTGAGCCACGATGCGGAATTTCCTTTTTCCGCCAAGATACACAATCTTTTTGAGTTGGCGAAGTTGGCCTTTCAAACCGACTCCACACGCGTGATCACTTTATCCATGGACTGGATCTACGGTGCCATCAAGGTGCCTGGTGCCATCGGTGGATGGCATTCGCTTTCGCATCATGCTGGCAATCCTGATAAGATCTCACGACTCAGCCTTATCGAGATTGATACCCTTAAGCACTTCAATCGATTTCTTTCTGAAATGGATCAAATCAAGGAAGGTAAAGGAACTCTGCTTGATCATACTACCGTGGTGATGGGTAGCAATTTTGGCGATTCCTCGAATCACACCTGTAACAATCTTCCTATGATCGTCGCCGGCGGCGGCTACCGGCATCAAGCTCACGTTGTTCTCGAAAAGGCTACCCCATTGTGCAATCTATACCTTGAGTTGCTCCATAAGCATAACGTCAATGCTGGCAGTTTCGGTAGCAGCGTCGAGGACATGGGGTTGTTGAATGGGTGATGCATTCTAATTTTAATCACTATAGAGTGTGGTCAGGAAGGATCTATTTTAGTTAATGTTTTTTGGAAAGTCATGATTGCAAGATGATGATGTCGTGCAATCGTATTCCATTTGTGCGGTAGGTTCGGCAAACCATAATTGGGATTTGAATTTATCGGAGCAACAAAAAAATCAGTTTGCCGAGGAGGGATATACAGTTCTGAGTGAGGTGTTGTGTGGCGACCGTTTAGCCAAACTCACCGACGAATGCATGCGCGCTTGGCTTTCTGAAAAAGGAGGATTTGACCCTGATGCTACTTGGTTGCAAAACTCACTTTTGCCGGATATTCATCATCGTTCACGACTGGTTTGTGACTATTATTTTCAAGGTCCATTGGTTGATGTGGCGGTGCAGTTGGTTGGACCAAACGTCAAAGGCGCAACGTCACAGTTGACCTTCAAACTTTGTGGCAACAACAAGCCTTTTGGTTGGCACCAAGATAACGGCTATGGCCACCTGAGTCCTGCGACAGCGATTACGACTTTGACGGCGCTGGATGATGCCGACATAGAGAATGGTTGCCTTTGGGTGCTTCCCGGATCACATCAAGCGGGTCAAATTGATGTTACTCAAAGGCTGTCGACGAAGGCCAAGGAGGCAGGGCTGGATTTGAGCGTGAATGTGGATCGCGAATCGGATGCGATCCCCGTTCCGCTGAAAGCTGGAGATGTCGTCGTGTTGCATTGCCATTTGCTTCATCGGTCAGAGGGGAATTTGTCATCGAGCCGCGATCGGCGTATCCTTTTCTTACGCTATGCGGATGCCGATGCAGTTGAGGTTTATAATGATCATCGGCCGAGACTTGGGCCATTGCTACGAGGCGCAACCTCATTTCCTGAGATTGCATGCTATGAGCGTGAGTTCTTCTTAGATAATGAAACAGGGTAGCATGAACTTGAATCTATTTTTGGCATGCTTCTTATTCGTTGCCGTTGTTGGAGTCGGGCAAAACGCTGCACCTTCCTCTCATATTGTCTTTGACGACAATTTTGAAGGGGACATTTTAGTCAATGAGGTCCGTGTGCCGGAAGACGGAGTGGCCATGTATACGTATTACGAGACACTCGGTTGGCGGGGTGACGCCTCGGGCTATGCCGGCATACAAGTACATCCGCGTGCCAATAATTTTATTTTTTCGATTTGGGATCACAAGGCTCACAAGGCTCCGATTAGGGCGGTGTATACTGGGCCCGGAACACTCACCGAAGAATTCGGAGGAGAAGGTACTGGCTTGAAATCATGGAACTTCGAGTTAGGCTGGGAACCTAACACTTGGTACACGCTTGTTTCAAGAAGCTGGGCTGTTCGGGATCATACCTATTACGGATTTTGGGCGAGGTCAGGAAAAACCAAGCGCTGGACTCATCTGGTGACGATGGATGTTGCGGCGAAGAACGCTTATTTTCAGGGAGGCACGGATGCATTTATAGAAGACTGGCTTGAGACCGGTAAGAACCTTAGGACTGCAAATTTGAGAGGTGGATGGAAGCGAAAGACGGATGGTGAATGGTATCCCTTCCAATCCGGTCGCTACTCAGTCAACTACTGGGATTTGGAACCGGGTAAACGATCATTCAACTTTAAAACCAACTGGGATGGTGGTGTGGCCAAGGATGAAACTGGTTTGTTCTATTTCATGACGGCGGGTGGAAAGTCCACGAAGCCAAGCGTGAATAATCCATCACGACACGAAGTTACTCGAACTGAGGCCAAGCCGCCTTATGAACGACTCCGGTTGCTCAAGGCTGAAGCACTTATGGTCGATCGTAAATTGAGCGTAACGTGGGAGGTTGACGAACGGTCGCTACCTCCATTTCAATTCAGATTGAAGGTGCTAGAGCAGAAAATGGAGGATATAGTTCGCGTGATTGCTGCGCATTCAGAAGTTAAACCACATGGCCGTTTCGCTGAAATGATTCTGCCAGAAATTGAAAACGGAGGCTCGCTCTGGGTTGAGATCAAATGCTCTGATATTCTTGGAAACGAGTCAAAAAAAATGTCGATCAAGATTGATCGGACAACCGCTGCCGCTGTGGGAAAAGTGCGCAAACCAAAAAAGTAAAATTTGCATCTGCTTTTAGGAAGCAATCATGAATAAGAATTGGATCGACAGGTCTGTTCATACAGTTGTGTTAGTAATGCTTTTGTGTTTCAGCGTACGCGAAGCCCATACTACGGCAGCTGATGTCGTTGTCTACGGCTCTACGCCAGGAGGTTTTTGTGCTGCGATTGCAGCGGCACGCGAAGGTTCTTCGGTAATCCTTCTCGAACCGACAAGGCATGTTGGGGGAATGATCACAGGCGGGTTGAGTCATTGTGATTCAAATCAGATGGTTCGTGAGACTCTGATGGGGATTTTTGATGAATGGCACCGACGAGTAGTTAGGGACTATACGGATCGCGGACTAAAGGCACCTTACAACCCTGCAAAAAAAGATCAATCAAGATGGACTTTTGAGCCTCATGTTGCAATGCGTGTGACTATACAGATGCTTAACGAAGCCGGGGTAAAGGTGTTGACAGAACGTTATCTTAAATCGATTACAAAAGACGGGCCTAGGATCACTTCGGTTGTCACAAAGAACGGTACATTCACAGCCAGAGTTTTCATTGATGCCACATACGAAGGTGACTTAATGGCAGCATCGGGAGTCGATTGGACGATTGGTCGCGAGGGGCGAGGCGAATATGAAGAGTCATTGGCTGGCAAACAGTATCCAAAGCAGAAGATGAAAATCAGCGGGTTCGATGAGAACGGCAAACTTTTGCCGCTGCTTACGACTGATCATGCTGGTCCAGCCGAGGCAGGCGACAGAAACATCATGACATACAGTTTTAGGCTTTGTCTCACGACAGACACTGACAATCTGGTGCCGATACCGAAGCCAAAGAACTACGATTCTGATCGGTTTGAGATTGTCCGTCGCGCTCTAAAGGCGGGAGAAAAACGTGTCGGCTTCGACCTGTACCCTTTACCCGGCAGAAAGCTTGATGGCAATAATTCGATCGGAGGACAATTTTCTATTGGTTTGGTCGGTGGTGGCAATCACTGGCACTCGGCGAATGAAGAGGACCGAAAGAAGATTTGGGAAGAGCACAAACAGTTCACGCTCGAATTCATTCAATTCCTGTGTACTGATCCGTCAGTACCGGTTTTGACCCGCACTCGATATGCAAAGTTGGGCCTGAGCAAAGACGAGTTTGCCGGCTACGGCCATTTTTCTCCTTCGCTCTATGTTCGAGAGTCGCGGAGAATGAAAGGTATTCATGTCATCAGTCAAAAGGATATTCTTGAAGACCCAACCAAAAGCGATCCCATTGCCATTTCATCTTTTCCGATTGATTCGCACGACGTTCAGCGCGTGGCACTCAAGGGCGGTGGTGTAATAAATGAGGGGACAATCTTTCCGGTGCGAGACAAGGAACTGAGGCAAGGTTATGCCTACCATGTGCCTTACCGGGCTATTCTGCCGAAGCGTATGCAGTGTGACAATCTGCTGGTACCTGTTGCTTTGTCGTGCACCCATGTTGGAATCTCATCGCTTAGAATCGAGGGCGCCTGGATGGTCATCGGGCAGGGTGCCGGTGTAGCTGCAGCGTTGGCAGCGAAAGAAAACGTAGCTGTTCAGGAACTCGAGTACGAGATGCTGCGCGAAAGACTTTTAGCTCAGAAGCAGGTTCTTGATTTACCGGAAGCATCTCGAAATCTTACAAAAATATTATCACCTTCATCCATTGGTCCAAAGTCCTTAAGTGGTATTGTATTAGACGACACTCAAGCAAGCCTGGTCGGCAATTGGTCTCGTTCGACAAATTTCAAGCCTTATATTGGAAATGGTTATGTTTTTGCTGGNCAGGAAAGAATAATAAGCGACGCAAAATCTACAGCGACCTTCCACTTTAAAGTTCCAAATTCAGGTCAGTATCAATTGTCTATGGCTTACTCTCCCCATGAAACCAGGGCAACGAATATTCCCGTGAATGTTATGTCGGGTTTGCACAGAAAAACCATTAGTGTGGATCAAACCATACCTCTTCCTGTAGGTGGATATTTTCGTCCAATCGGGGTGTTGAATCTCGAAGAGATCACCGAATCCGTTATTGAAATTTCAAATGCCGGCACGACAGGTTTTGTTGTTCTTGACGCGTTACAACTATTGCCCATCAAAAAACGCACCAATGAATAAATTAGATCTTTTAGGTCCGGCTGTTGCGACAACTCTGATTCAATCCGTGATCGTGATGATGGCTGCCGGCACACGGACCAAAAAGCAATTGAAAAGTCGATACCGTTCTCGGGTATTTAACAGAACTTGCTCAATAAGCACCTCAGAGAANAGGCGAGCTTTGGAACCAACTTAGAGAGTGTTCGATCTTTGAAAAGATGATGCATTCATTATTATATCGACTAAGGATGATGCTTTTCCATTTTTGTGCGGNCTTTTCCTTGGTCGTATATCCTGCTGCTTTCGCTGAACAGGAACGCCCGAACGTGTTGTTTATCAGCGTTGATGATCTGAACAATTGGGTTGGGTATATGAAGGGACATCCACAGGCAAATACACCAAACTTGGATCGACTCGTAAAACGCGGCGTTGCATTTACAAGTGCCCACTGTTCAACGCCTCTCTGTCAGCCGTCGCGCACTGCTGTGCTCGCTGGTTTTGCGGCAACAACAACCGGTGTCTATGGCAACGGTGATAAATTCAATCATGAAGCTTACAAAATGTTACCTCAGTATTTCGCCGATCAAGGGTACGCAACCTATGGCACTGGTAAGATTCACCACAGGAAGAGCGTCACGAAGTCGATCTTTCAGGTGAATTATTTACCGGAGCAGCGTTGGAGTCCATTCGATTCGGACGAAGTCATGTACACACGTCAAGAATTGCCAAGCAAGGCGACCAATAATCCCAGACACGTGGTTACCAATGGGCCGGCCGGAGAACGTTTTGTTTTGCCATTCAATCGAATGCAGAGTGAACGCAGTCCCAACGATCGCAAAGGTGAGTCTTTTGACTGGTCACCCTTTGATCTATCCGACGAGGCATTCGGGGATGGCAAGGTTGCGGCATGGGCGATCCAAAGGCTCAGGGCGCACTCTGCAGATAAGCCGTTCTTTTTGGCTGTTGGCTTCTACCGTCCTCACATTCCACTTTACGCGCCAAAAAAATACTTTGACCTTTATCCTCTTGAATCAATCCGTTTGCCAGAGACTGTCCGTGATGATCTTGTGGACGTCCCCGCTTCAGGAAAAAAGCGAGCTTTGAGTGCAGTAACCGCAGGAACTCATGCTCAGGTGATGAAGTACAAGCAATGGAAGTTCGCAGTTCAGGCGTACTTGGCGAGCGTATCTTTTATCGATCATCAAGTCGGCCGCTTGCTGGACTGTCTTGACAGTAGCCTTCATGCCGGAAACACGATCGTCGTTTTTTTCAGCGACCACGGCTGGCACCTCGGTGAAAAGCAGGCGTGGGGCAAGCAGACTGGCTGGATTCACTCAACTCAGGTTCCTTTGATTATTTGTGCTCCTGGAGCAAAAACAAATATGCTCTGTGATGAGCCTGTATCCCTTTTAGATCTTTATCCGACGCTAACCGAATTGACTGGTTTGCCGTCAAGAGATCTGGATGGAGTCTCGTTGGCGAATCTGATTAAGAATCCGAAACTAAAAATAAACCGGGTAGTGAAGACTTACATCACTTCAGATGACTATGTCCTGAGTGGTAATCGTTGGCGATACATTAGATATGGGGATGGGGGTGAAGAACTCTACGATATCAAAAGCGATCCTAGAGAATACAGAAATCTTGCCGGGAAAAATTTGCACCAGGAAACGATCGCTCAATTACACAGCCGCGTACGCTAGGTGTAGAGAAGTCTTCCGCCTGAAATTCGAAACAACGATAACAAGAAGAATAATGGCAGTTAGACTAATTTTGAATTATGGAATCATTAACGCAAAGCCCAATAGAAAAAATAATAATCAAGAGGATCCCCATATGCGCACCGAAGATCTTGGTTGCGACATTACTTCTATTGCTTATCTGTTTGCACTGTGTAGTGGCGTCGGATAAGCCGAACTTTATTGTGATTCTCACTGATGATCAAAGTTGGGTGGGGTCTTCCGTTCAGATTAAGCCTAATGATACACGGACACGCAGTGACTTTTACCTGACGCCGCACATGGAACGAATGGCCAGAATGGGGATGCGGTTCACACAGGGGTATTCTCCGGCTGCATCATGCTGCCCGACACGACGTGCTCTGCAGACTGGGCAATTTCCCGCAAGGCACGAATACAACGCGGATCGTGCAGGCTGGACGGATACCTATCGAAAGCAGCTTAATATTNCAAGGATGCTAAAAGCTGCAAATGATCGCTATGTGACGGCCCATTTCGGCAAGTGGGATCATCGCTACGATGAGATTTCACCAGCACAACAGGGCTACGATTTTTCAGACGGCTACACCAGCAATGGGACAGGTGGAAGCAAAGGCAGCGGCGGCCCTGCAGCCATGCCGGACCCAAAGCGAATTGATACGATTACCGATAAAGCGTTGCATTTTATTGTTCGCAATCACCACCGAAAAAAACCTTTCTATCTGCAGCTTTCTCACTACGCCGTGCATNTGGATGTNTTCTACAANCAGCAAACACTNGAGGCTTTTAGAAAGCGTTCTCCCGGACGGAAACATACCATGCCAGAGTTCGCCGCGATGACAGCCGACATGGATTCAGGAATCGGTCGCATTCTGGATAAACTCGAGGAGTTGGAGATGCTGAAAAACACTTGGTTGTTTTTNTTGTCCGACAACGGAGGGCGAAACAGCATTCCGAAAGCACAGGCCGCCAAGGAACATCTCAATGCTCCTTTAAGAGATGGAAAACACTCCTTTTATGAGGGCGGAATTCGTGTGCCGTTTATCGTCCTTGGGCCCGGAGTTAAACCGGGGTCGGTAAACAACATACCGGTCAGCGGCGTTGATTTACTGCCGACTCTGGCCGAATTGTCGGGNTACGTGAAACCCTTACCTGAGAATATCGACGGCGGATCGATTCGGGAATTACTAGTGGGAGATGGTCTTAAGAGTGTTAAGCGAAAAGAGCCCTTTTTAATTTTTCATCAAGGGGTCGATCGTAAAGTCATTTCTGCGATCCGTCTGGGGAATTACAAGTTGGTGAAGACATGGCGAGAAGACCGTCTTGAACTTTTTGACATTGAACGAGATATTGGTGAATCCATCGATCTTTCGAAAAAAATGAAGTCGAAGACAGACGAATTGCATGGCTTGCTGCTGAAGTATTTGAACGACGTAAATGCAGATACAGGCCCCCGTCGGCAAAAAGGCAAGCAGAGATGAATGCAAGAGCTTGTTGAAGTGCTGCTTTTTACTATCTGTAGGTCAAGCGTTGGTTTTCCACTTTATGAAATTTTTTTTTGGTCTACTGTCTTTTTTCTGGGCCTCTGCCGCCATCTGTGCTGCTGAACGGCCAAATGTTTTGTTCATTGTCATTGATGATCTCAATGATTGGGTAGGTTTCATGGATGGCCATCCACAGGCGCAAACGCCGAACATGGATGCGTAGGCAAAGCGAGGGCGCAATTTTATCAATGCCCATTGTGCCGTGCCTGTTTGCTCGTCATCGAGGGTCAGTGTGATGTCGGGT
>PBKH01000056.1 GCA_002721375.1 Verrucomicrobiales bacterium | reverse complement strand
TATCTAGTGAAAATTTCATTTCGCGGTGCGGAAAATCTCCATCCGGAGGAGTTTGAAGTTTTCGACGACATCAGCGATCAGCGTTTGGCCAAGGCTGAGTTTTAGTATTAAGTTAATCCATGAAAAACATTATTTAATGCGATTATCGTTCTAGTCTAATTTTTTGCCCTTTAAAGCTGGTTAACGGTGATTATACGGATCACCTCCTCAAGGCTGGTTACACCGCGCTGTACTTTTGCAATTGCGTTCTGCCAGAGCGTAGTCATGCCCTGCTCGATTGCGATGTTTCGCAACTTGCTAGTCCGTAGTTTCTGGATAATTCCTTCGCGTAAAATTTCGTTGGTGTTTAGAAATTCTGTCACAGCGACTCGGCCATGGTAGCCGGTTTGTGAGCAGCTTTCGCAGCCGATGCCAGTGTAAAAGGTAGTCTCATTTACGAATGACTCCGGTAGCTGTGTGAGATGCTCGGGATTGGGTTTTGTCTCTGTTTTGCAGTTTGAGCAGATGGTTCTTAATAGTCGGAGACCCAACACTCCGGTAATGCTAGAGGCCAGAAGGAATGGCTCAATTTTCATGTTTATGAGTCGAGCAAAAACCCCGGCTGTGCTGTCGCTGTGTATGGTGCTAATAACCATGTGTCCAGTCAATCCGGCTTGCACAGCGATTGCTGCGGTATCTGGATCGCGAATCTCGCCAATCATAATCACCTCCGGGTCCTGCCTCATCAGAGATCGAAGCGCCTTGGGATAGGTGAAGCCGCGTGAGTTGCTTACTTGCGACTGGCTGATCATCGGGAGGTTGAATTCCACCGGATCTTCCACCGTGCTGATACTAATTGTTGGTCCATGTGACTCGATTAAGTGGCAGAGTGCCGAATATATAGCTGTGGTTTTGCCTGATCCGGTAGGTCCATTTAGCAGGATGAGGCCGCTGGGCTGGTTGATGATTTTCCTAAATTCGTCAATGGTCCCGGACTCGAAACCGAGTGACTCAAGGTTGAAACTCCGGTTGTTAGGATCGAACAATCGGATAACAATTTTTTCACCGCGCACGGTAGGGAAAATAGAGACCCTTAGTTCAACGTTTGCGTAATCTGGGCTAGCTGGGGCTCTGCCTTCTTGAGGTAGTTCCGTCTCATAGGTAGTTAAGTCGGCCATTACCTTAAGTCGGCCAGAGATTCTATCGAGTAGTTCATGTGGCAAATGTGTTAACTCACACAGGATCCCGGAGACTCGTAGGCGAATTGGTATTGTGCTTTCCCAAGGCTCAATGTGTATGTCGCTGGCTTTCTGATGGACGGCATCAAGAATGATGTTGTTAACCAGCACCGCGATGTCAATCTGCTCAAATGATTTAATAGCCCGAATATAGTTCGAAGTTAGATCCATAACTGATTGGGATTTCTAGCAGCTACATTGCTGCCGGTCATCTTCTTTTTTGGCATCAACCTCCGATAAGGCTCATTGTCCGTTCAGGCTGAACATAGTCTGGCTGGTTGATTCGGTGTCCTTTTTCTTTACGAAGGACAATTTGTTTTAGTCGATCTGTTAGAGTTTCGTTGCTGTACGAGTTGTGTCTCAAAATAGATTTAAGATCGTGCTCGTTATGGCTGAATAGGCAGGTTCGAATTTTGCCATCGGCTGTGAGTCTAATTCGGTTGCAATTGCCACAAAATGGTTGAGTCACCGGTGCTATGATCCCGATTTCAGCTTTCCCTTGGCCAAGCGACCATCGGGTAGAAGTTTCGGATAGATGGTTGGAATTTAGAGGAGTGAGGTGGTGTAGGGAGTGCAGGCGCTTCTCAATCTCTGCTGCAGAGACGACATGGCTTCGCCGCCAAACATGCTGGGAGTCCAGCGGCATGAATTCGATAAATCGCATAATGATTTGTTCGTCTATAGCAAATTGAGCTAGTTGCGGTATCTCTTGGTCATTGAGTCCGCGGATGATCACCGCATTTATTTTCACCGGGGACAAATCAAGTGATTTGGCTAATCGAATCGAATCTAGCACGTTAGCTAGTCCGTCGTAGCCGGTAATTTTTTTGAAGTTAGCCCGATCAAGCGAGTCGAGACTAATGGTTACTCGGTCTAGACCGCTCAACTTGAGTCTCTTAGCCAATCGTTTGAAATTGGTGCCGTTTGTGGTTAGCGATAGGTCGCGGATAGTTCTAATGCTGGCTATTTGCGCGATTAGCCAATCTACATTTTGTCGTAGTAAAGGTTCGCCGCCAGTTATGCGTATCTTATTCACGCCAAGCTGAGATGCAACACGGACGATCTGAATTATCTCTTCATAATTAAGAATTTGTGATCGTGGTTTCCACGGGTAAAGCGGCTTCTTAACAGTTTGAGATACTGGTTCGGTCGTTTCAGTGCTGGTTGGCAGAAAACGCTTTGCCGCTTCCTCAGTTTCTGGAAGGCAGTATACACATTTGAAGTTGCACCGATCTGTAATACTGATCCGAAGATCACCTATGATGCGGTTGTGAGTGTCCTGAAGCGCGCCAGGACGGCTCATGGGTTTGAGTCAGAGGGGGCGGAGTTGGTCTCGGAAGGAACAATTTTGACCGTGCCATCGCGTTTGATTTCCACATTGAGGTCGGCTGAGCTTGAATTGCTCGAATTCTGTTGCTTCTTGTTCATCCCCATTAATCGAGCGCCGCCTTTTTGTCTAGCTCCCCCGTAGAATCCTCGTCGAAGCCATTCTAATTTTTTTGAGGCCATAAGTTCCACCTGCAACTGCTGTACTTTCTGTCGTAGCACAACGATGTCCTGGAACTGTTTTTCTAACTCAGCTTTCTCTGCAATGAGTTTGTCCCGCTCTCTTAGTAGGTGATCTCTATCCTCTTCCGCTGACTCTAGCCGTCGACTAATAGCGTCAATAGCTTGGTCTTTTACGACCATCTGATTATTGAGGCTTTTGATTTGAGAATCATAGTCACGGTTTTTATTTTGAGCTGAATTGAGTTCGTTATTCAGTGCACTTATTTTTTCGTCCTTGGCACTTAACTCTTCAGCCATTTGTTCCATGACTCGTGCATTTGCAGCGATTTCAATATTGTGTTTGGCTACTTCCTTGTCGTATTTACTAGTTAAGTCTGACAGGGAGGATGTTGCTGATCCGAGTTTAGCCGCGAGGTCATCCTTGGCAGTCTGAAGTGATTTTTTTTCCGTATTTAAACCCTCAATTACTTTTTTCTGATCACTAATAGTTGTTACTTGTTGCCCAATTGTTTTGTTGGCGTTAGAGAGCAGGACCACCATTACTGCTCCGGCTATCAGCGCGGCTACCGCCACGAAAACTGTAGTATTACCTTTCATAGTTGGGAGAATAATGCATGAGCCTGTTCTTCGAAGCAACTTCTATTTATAGCGTTTGTTTACAAACTTCGTCCATTCTCTGTAAGGTTTAGCTGAACAATTGACTAGAATTGAACGATGCGAATTTTACTAATGTCCGGATCTGACTCGAGTTCGGTAATGCAGTTCTTACTTGGTTCGCTGTCGATATTCAACGCAGTCAGTGCTTGGCCCCCCTCGCGATCACGGCCAAGGCTCATGTTGGCGATGTTGACGCCGTGTTTGCCGAGGACGGTGCCTAGGCGGCCGACGATGCCGGGTCGATCCTTGTTCGTCATCATGAACAGGATCCCATCTGGATTGATCTCCACTGGTTGGCTGTTAAGTCGGACGATCCTTGGGTGTTGAGCGAGTCCGAAGAAAGATCCTGCAACCGATACTTTTTCGCCACCAGCCCAAGCGCGAATGTGGAGCCACTCGCGGAAATCAACCTGTTCGTTGGATTTTATTTCATCGACCACCAACCCGCGCTCCTTGGCCATGGCGCGAACATTGACCAGGTTGACCTCCTCGCCTTCAGCCGCACCGAGAAACCCCTTGATGATCGAGCGGGCGATCGGATCACCAGGCAAATCGGTGGCCAAACCACCGTAGGTGATCGCTAGTCTTTCGGTTCCAACTTGACCAAGCTTGGCCAACAATACTCCCATCTTTTCGCCCAGTCGAAGGTAGGGCTGCACTTTCGCTGAGGTTTGGGAATCGAGGCTGGGCATGTTGATAGAGTTCATCAGGCTGCCGTGCAGCAGATAGTCGGAGATTCCCTGCGCAACTTCGAGGCCGACATTGTCTTGAGCTTCTATGGTGCTGGCCCCTAAGTGGGGGGTCAAAATCAGATTTGGGCAATCGCGCAGAGGAGAGTCCTTGTCTAGAGGCTCACTCTCGTAAACGTCGAGTGCGGCCCCGGCGATTTCACCCTCCTTCAAGGCGATGCACAGATCGGCCTCGTTTATTATGCCACCGCGGGCGCAATTGAGAAGGCGCACGCTGGGCTTCATCAAAGCAAAAGTGTTGCGGTTCAGCATGCCGCGTGTCTCGTCGGTCATCGGCATATGGACGGTGATGAAGTCCGCCGCAGCGTAGATTTCATCAAGAGAAGAGAGTTCTACCTGTAACGCCTTCGCGCGGGATGGGGTGATGTACGGGTCGTAGGCCATGACGCGCATTCCAAATGCTACGGCACGCCGGGCGACCTCGCCGCCAATTCGACCCATACCGAGGATTCCTAGAATCTTGCCGTAAAGTTCAACACCCTTGAAAGTTTTTCGGTTCCATTCTCCCAAAATCATCGAGCTGTGGGCTTGCGGAATATTACGGGCAAGGGCCATCATCATGGAGCAAGTCAACTCGCAGGTGGCAGTAGTGTTTCCACCGGGGGTATTCATTACGACGACTCCGTTTTGAGTTGCTGCTTCGATGTCGATGTTGTCCACTCCCACCCCGGCCCGGCCTACTATGCGCATTTCAGGGGCTGCCTCGAAGATCGCCTTTGTGATCCTGGTCTCGGAACGTACAGCCAAGGCTGAGGCATCCTTCACAAGTGGAAGTAATTCCTCCTCCGAATGGCGTTGGTCGAGGACGATGGTGTCCAGTTTTTCTTGCTGCTTTAGGTGGTCAATTCCGCTTTGTGAAATGGGGTCGCAGATAAGTACTTTCATTTTGTTAATATCGTGGGATCTTGGTCAATTGCNGTTAGCCTTGGCGTGTTCTGATTCGAGCAAGCAGATCATTGATGACTTCGGCTTTTGGCTTAGCNCCAAGATCACCCTTGCCGTGTTCCCGGATTGCCAAGTTCCCGGCTTCCTGTTCCCGTTGACCGACGAGTAGGATGGTGTGGACCTTTTCCGTTTCCGCTCGGCGAATACGGGCGCCAATTTTGTCCGAAGTTGTGTCTAGACTGACGCGTATCTCGTGTTGGCGAAGCTCAGCAACTATTTCTTTGGCATATTCAACCTGATCATCGCCAAACGGTAAGAGGCGTACTTGGTCAGGCGCAAGCCAGAGTGGGAAGTTGCCGGCGTAATGTTCGATTAAAAATCCGATGAATCGCTCATGTGTTCCAAGCGGGGCGCGATGAATACATAGTGGGATTTCCGGCTTGTTCTCGCGAGTTTTATANTCAAGGCCGAAGCGCTTGGGTACGGCGAAGTCAACTTGGTTTGTGGCGATGGTGAATTCGCGACCTGAGATACTATAAATTTGTACGTCGATCTTTGGCCCATAAAAGGCCGCCTCATCCGGTACTTCCTCGAAATCGATACCCGACTCCAATAGTACGTTACGAACCATTTTTTCGGTTTGCTTCCACAACTCCGCCTCATCGACGTACTTATCGCCAAGTCGTTCAGGGCTGTGGGTGCTGAAGCGCATACTGTATTTCTTAAAACCGAAAATCTTGAAGTACTTTAGATACATCTCGTTGACAGCACGAAACTCATCGGCAAATTGCTCNGNGGTACAGTAGATGTGCGCGTCATTCATTTGCATCGATCGTACGCGCATGAGACCCATCAGTTCGCCNGAACGTTCGTAGCGATAGCATGTGCCATATTCGGCTAGGCGCAGAGGGAGTTCTCGGTAGCTGCGNGGCACGGCCGANAAAATTTTGTGATGATGCGGGCAGTTCATAGCCTTGAGGTAAATCCGGTCGGTTGGCTTGTCTGGATCATCATCCTTTAGTTCCATCGGCGGAAACATGCTCTCGGCGTAGTAGGGGAGGTGGCCTGAGGTTTTGTACATATTTTCGCGCGCCAGATGGGGCGTNCNCACCCGCTCATAGCCGGCNTCGAACTCTGTCTCTTTGGCCAGNTTTTCTAGTTCCTCGATAAGTACTGTGCCCTTGGGCANCCAGAGTGGNAGGCCGGGGCCTACGTCGTCGTCGAACGTGAATAATTGCATCTTGCGACCAATTTTTCGGTGATCCCGCTTGCGAGCTTCCTCTTGCGCCTCGAGCCATTCATTGAGCTCGGTTTTGTTCTTGAACGCAGTGCCGTAGATGCGTTGCAACTGCGGGTTGTTTTCGTTNCCGCGATAGTAGGCGGCCGCGACGCGTAAGAGCTTAAACGCTTTGATGTTNCCGGTGCGCATAACGTGCGGACCGGCGCAAAGGTCGACGAATTCACCATTCTGATAAAATGAAATCTCCTCACCTTCGGGGATGTCATCGATTCGCTCTACTTTGAAATGTTGGCCTCGCTCATTGTAGTAGGCCTTGGCGTCTTCACGCGTCTTTGCACTGCGTTCGAATATCTGATTTTCCTTCACCACCTTTTTCATTTCAGCTTCGATNGACTCAAAGTCTTCGGGTGAAAAGCGGTGTTTGATGTCGAAGTCGTAATAGAATCCTTCAGCGGTAGGCGGGCCGATATCGAGCTTAGCATCTGGCCAAAGGCGTAGCACGGCGGTTGCAAGGATATGGGCGCAGGAATGCCGCAGCCGCTCGAGGTTGCTCATCTGGTTGCGTTCCTCGATGGTTTTACGATGAATATCGTGTTTAGCTGATTCCATAAATTCTGTTTTCCGGCTGGTGAAACGCTTGGGCATGAAAACTTGAGCGCNTACCTGCTGGCATGTCGAAGATTAGAAATTTGTCCAGCGAAGGGCAAACCCTTGCTCAGACCATGCTATCGTTTTGGACGCAGGATAATGGCCTTGTCGTGAGTGCCGTCGACCTCGACGCTTTGAGTTTCAACATCCGGATCATCTTTCAGGGTGTTGTGGATGATGCGTCGGTCGTAAGAGTTCATTGGCTCGAGTTCGACAATGTCGCCCCAACGGCGGACTTGTTCAGCGGATTTAAGTGCCTTTTCAGCCAGTTTGTCCTGCTCGCTGAAGCGGTAGCCTGCCACGTCAATCTGCACCTTTTCCGCATTTTCATTGTTTTGAAAAAGCATACGGTTAAGAATATACTGTAGATCCATCAAAGTTTGGCCCTTACGACCGATCAGTCGTCCGGAATCGTTTGGTGTCTGAAGGTCGAATACTTTTACGCCGTCTTTCTCTTTTTCTTCTATGGTTGCCTCAAAGCCTAGATTATTAAGGAGAGACTCGAGCAGAGACTTGGGATCTTGTGTTGATACACTCATGGTTTTGGTCGCGATTTTTTCTTTTGCTTTGGTTTGCTCTTGACCGGCTTGGCCAAGGGCGAAGGTGTTCCTTTAACGGGTGTGTTTACTACAATATTTTTGGTTAGTTTAGTTTGCAGGATGCTGAGCATGTTCTGCACAGTCCAGTATAGAGTCAGACCAGAAGAAAATGTGTACAAGAAGAAGATGAACATCAGGGGCATGTACTTCATGATCTTCTGNTGCATTGGGTCGGCGGTGGGTGAAACGGGTGTGATTCGAGCCTGAATGATCATCGTTGCTCCCATTATCAAGGGGAGAGGGTTAATAGGAAAGCCAGCGACCTCTGCGATGGTATCCGCTTGAGACAAGTCGCAAGCCCAAAGAAACTGTGCACCGCGGAGTTCGACTGCACTGCGGAGCATTATGAAAAACCCTATGAACACGGGCATCTGNATAAGNATTGGTAGGCAACCGCCCATCGGATTGATCTTGTTTTCGCGCATGAACTCCATCATGCGTTTGTTCATTTTTTGTGGGTCGCTCTTATACTGTTCCCTTATTTCTGCCATTTGAGGTTGGTAAGCGGCCATGCGTTTCATCGACACTGTACTCGCTTTGGTAAGCGGCCAGAAAAGTAATTTAATGATTACTGTGATCAGGATGATACAAATGGCATAGCCAGGGCCAAAACTATGCAGACCGTTCATGGAACGAAGAAGCAACTTGGCAAAAAACCCGAATACGGGGGTATCGAAACCCATTATTGAATCGATCGAATTCTGATAGGTCTGAGCATGCGCTTCAAGTAGGCGGAATTCTTTCGGTCCGGCATAGGTGGTGAATTGCTGAACGAGACTGGTTCCGGGTTGNAGAACNTGAGCTTCATACTGCAAACTGGATAGTATACCAGTATGATGAATGTACTGACGTCCGCTCTCATCATGAGGTTCGTTAATTAACCGATGAGTAGTCTTATGAGCGTACACTCGGCCGCCTTCGGCGCCTTCCATTGGAATGGTGGTCATTGCGAAAAATCGGTTGTGAATGCCGACCCATTGCACCGGTTGACCAAGCGACATGAAATAGGCCCGTGGCGTTCCAGGAAAACAGCCCAGCATACGGTTGGCAAACCAAGCTTCATCAATTTCCATTATATCGTCGCCGTTGTGCCANTGAACACCCCAGACGGGATAGCCNCCGGTTTGGAGGGGCATTGCGGTCCCAAGCATCAGTTTTCGCTGGTTCAGCATGAGCGGCTCTGTCTTTGTNTTGGTTAGGGAGAGTTTTGTGTGCAACANATAATTTGTTCCGATTGTAAATTCTTTTGCTATCCGAATGCCGGCCTGATTGGTGGATATCATTGAGACGCTGTTGCCGTTGGCGATAATGGAGAATGCCGAGTCGTCCACTCCATCTAGCGCGAAAAACGGCAACTCAATTTCGTGGTTTAGTCGGATCACTTCATCATTATCTTCACTGTTATCGTTGCATGGCTTGGCCTTATGCGTTGTCAATGCAATCTCCTTTAGCCCGCCGGCGTTTGTGAATGTATAAATTGCCTCTGGCGTTTCAATTTTTGCAAGCGACTCCGTATTGGGGATAACTGGAGGACGAACAGATGGCGTTGTGAGACCCTGAGTCGGAAATTCATTGGAATTCACAGTTGGGGTGTTGCTTTGGACTGTGAACTGGGACGGGGGTGCGTTTGTCGGTTGAGGGGCTTGGGGCGGATTAGGGTACAGTTTTTGCAGCAGCGGCTGCCAGGTGAAGAGCAAAATAACGCAGACAGTGACAACTATGATGGCGGTACGGTCCANGAAAAGTCTAATGGTTTGGTTTTGCAGGGACAGGATCGTGGCCGCAGCCCCCCCAAGGATGGCAGCGCAGCAGGCGGTGTAATCCAAGTAATACCCCTTGAATCGCCCCGAGTGAGCGCACTGCCTGAATGGTGAATTCCGAGCAGGTGGGCGTAAATCTNCATGATGCTCCCGGCCCGCAAAGAATGTTTTTTAGGGGTGAAAGAGCAACTTGATAGAGTCTAATCAGCCAAACTAGCGCATATTGGGCTGTGTTCATTTTTTATAGGGTATTGGTTGGATAGGCGGGTGCTACATTATCAGGTAGGAGACCGACTTNTTTGAGAAGTAATAGAAAATGGNGTTCGACTGACTGGAAACTTCTGCCAACAATCGAGCGACGGGCGANTAGTACTAGATCTACAGGTTGAAGGATTTCGTGACTATGAAGCCTGAAACANTCTCTCAAGAGTCGCCGAGTGCGATTGCGGACGTGTGCCTTGCCGATGCGCCGACTAGTAACCACTCCTAGCCGTGATCGACTGCATTCAGGTATCGGTCTCCAATTTGCCAAAATACATCCTTTAGCCAATCGGATTCCTNCTTCACGGGCAATCCGAAAATCCGNGTTGGCTTGNATTCGGCTACATTTGGGAAGTCGCGCGATGTGGCCGCAGGCCGTCATGGGTGCCGGTTAGGGCGTCAGGCCGGGGTGAGCTTTGCTCGCCCTCGNGCGCGTCTGCCAGCCAGTATTTTGCGTCCAGCTTTGGTCGCCATTCGGGCACGGAAACCATGTCTACGTTTCCGTTTGATGTTCGACGGTTGAAATGTCTGCTTCATCTTATAAATATCATTTAATTGGGAGGGAANCCGCGACAAGCCACAATTGCTTCATCAAGTGATTCCTTTTTTTCCTCCGCAGCGAAAAAGGCAAAAAAAATTACCAGTGACAATTTNCCTGTCAAGCATTGAGCCGCTTAAAACGGTTTGNAAACACTANTTTTGCACTTAAAACCTGATTGTGCTGCCAATTCACCCATTTCTTCCTAATCTTATTCCTTTCAGCTCATGTTGATGCTTCGTGCCAACCCACCCGAAACCTGGCTCTCCAAGGTTATATCCAATCTAGATGCAGTTCTGGTCGACCATGCACACTTGGANCGTAAAGCCGCTAGGTCGGCCATCTCTCTTCAACGCTACCGCCAACTCGGGGCGTACATCAAAGAATTGACAAATATCGCCATTGAGGAATTAGAACACTTTAAGATTGTTCTTAATTTATTGGATGAAAGGAAAATACCGTTTACTCAAGCAGTTGCGAGTCCTTGGATTTCAGGGTTAATGACTACTGTTCGCAAGGGCCGCAACGAACAGGTTATCGACCATTTGCTTTGCGCTGCTATGATTGAGGGCCGAAGCTGTGAAAAATTCCTGCTGCTTNGGGATGCACTGAAGTCAGANGATCCAGCATTGGCCAAGTTTTACGGTGATTTGGTTGAATCCGAAGGCAATCATTATGCTAGNTACCTGCTGATGGCAAAGGGCATCGATGAATCGGAAACTAATCGACGACTCGAGTTCTACCTAGAATTGGATGCGGAATTGGTTCAGCGGCCGAGCAACCTAAATATNCTCCACTGAATGGCTGATTAACCAAGTTTATCGGTCAAAAAAAGATCTTTTTTTCCGCTTGCATCTTTTCCCCAACGAACGATCTTTTCCTAAANCTATGACTGTTGATTTGTTCGCATCTGCAAGAAGTTTTGCGTGCATTTTTGGAGTGTTNGGCTTTGGGCTAATTGGAATTCNCCCTGCAGANGCCGAACTNGCGATAACNAGACCCGGTTGGGGNGGTAAACCATTGTCGTATGTGAGTCTCACCGGTGCNGACGCTCGTCAGCAGTTACTGGTAACTCGACTGCATGATGATGGCTTGGTCACCGATCAGACTAGGCAAGTGGCGTTCACCTCCGAACCTGCTGGCTTAGTTCGGATTACAAGCGGCTTAGTTGAGCCGTTAGCTAATGGGGAGGGTGTTATTATAGCTCGAATCGATACAGGGCAGGATTCTTCTATTCCATTNAAAGTCNCCGATGTATCGAAAGTAAAGTCAGTAAATTTTGCAANTTCAATTGTTCCGCTTTTCACAAAGTATGGTTGTAACGGCGGTGGATGCCATGGGAAATCGGGTGGACAGAATGGGTTCAAGCTTTCCCTCCTTGGTTTTGAACCGCAGGAGGATTATGAGTATCTACTGCGGGAGGCTCGAGGGCGTCGAATTTTTCCGGCCGCACCNGAGCGCAGTTTATTGCTGCTAAAAGCTACTGGCCAGTTGCCGCATGGTGGTGGTTCGCGGGTTAGCCCTGATTCATTTGACTACAAAACTTTTGTCAAATGGATGCGTCAGNGCATGCCNTATGGTAAACCAGATGATCCAAAGTTGGAAGCTATTGAGGTGCATCCAGCCGAAAGGGTTATGATGCCTGAAGCACGTCAACAACTTGTTGTTCTCGCGAGAATGACCGATGGANCTGTCGAAGACATNACCCGTTCGGCAGTCTTTGAGGTAAACGATTTGGAATATGCCGAAGCCGATAACACAGGAANAGTATCGGCTGGTAACAAACCNGGAGAAATTGCGGTCATGATTCGATATCAAGACAAGGCAACTGTGTTCCGCGCTTCTGTACCNCTGGGAGCCCCCCTGGGAAATCTNCCGAAGGAAAAAAACTTTGTCGATNGATTTGTTTTTGCAAAGTGGAAGAAAGTCGGTATGCCACCTTCTGAGGTTGTTAATGATTCGACTTACCTGCGTCGCGTCACGCTGGATATAGCCGGTCGTTTGCCTACTGTCGCTGAGACAAATTCGTACCTCAGCGACTCTGCACAAGACAAGCGGGATCTCCTTGTTGACCGACTTCTCCGTGGTGAAGAATATGCCGAGTATTTCGCGAACAAATGGTCGGCTCTTTTGCGGAACAAGCGCGCGAACGGTGCCCAGCTTCGAACGACTCTTGCCTTCTACGACTGGATCAAGGAGAGCATTTACAATAACAAGCCGTACGATCGTTTTGTGCGTGAAATAGTAGCGGCATCGGGAGGCATTGATCAGAGCCCTGCAACCGCGTGGTTCAAACAGGTTAATTCGCAGCAGGAGCAGATGGAAGATACTGCCCAGCTATTTCTCGGCACGCGACTCCAGTGTGCTCAGTGCCACCATCATCCGTTTGAAAAATGGTCGCAGAACGATTATTACAAGTTTATGGCGTTTTTCTCACGGGTGGGGAAAGCGCCATCCGGTCGTCCGGGTGAGGAAATTGTTTTCCACCGCGCAGGGGTGGCTCAGGTTACCAATAAAAAAACCAATAAACCGGTNAAGCCGGCCGGGCTGGGTAGCGGAGTGTTTAAGATTAAGCCGGTCGACGATCCTCGNCATAAACTGGTGGACTGGATGCGTGCNGATCGTAACAGGTTGTTTTCGAAAACGATGGTGAATCGGTACTGGAAACATTTCTTCGGCCGAGGTTTGGTCAATCCAGAGGATGATTTTCGTTCTACTAATCCGGCGACTCATCCTGGACTACTGGACGCACTTGCTACGTATTTCGAAAAAAGCGGTTATGATATGAAGGCNTTGGTTCGACTCATAGCCACGTCTGTGACATATCAACTAAGTTCTGTTCCGAACAAACACAACGCGGCAGATAGGCATTATTTCTCACGGTTTCAGCCTAAACGCCTCTCAGCAGAGGTGCTTTATGATTCATTGAACGATCTTATTCTGGCACGTAGCAACTTCGGAGGTTTGCCGGTGGGTACGCGAGCAGTCTGCCTGCCTGACAACAGTTACAATAGCTCAAATTATTTTTTGAGTGTGTTTGGTCGGCCGGACTCCTCGAGNGCATGCGAGTGTGAGCGCTCCCAAGAGGCTAGTCTTGCTCAGAGCCTGCATCTATTTAACGCTAAGAATATTCATGAACAACTAGCGCGCAAGGATGGTCGAGCAGCCCAACTGGCTGGTGACAAAAGCCTAGATCATGCAGCCAAAATTAGAAGTTTGTATTACAGGGCTTTCTCTCGCTCACCTCGTAGTGAGGAAGNTGAGGTCGCNCTCGCCTATTTGGCTACAGAGATAACTGACAAGGAAGGGANGGTAGTCGACAAAATAAAGGAGCGTTACGAGGATATTCTTTGGGCCTTGGCTAACACCAAGGAGTTTTTATTTAACCATTGAGTCGAATTATGTTTGTAAGAACAGGTTCGGTGATAGGTGATGATTCATGTGATCGTAGANCGCNAATATATGGCAGCTAAGACNTTTGCCTTATGGTTNGTTGCGCTTGTGCAAGTAGCCGGTCAACTCCCTGCCGCTCGCATAACGGCTATTCTTCCACTTGGCAGTGAGGTTGGTTCAGAGGAGGAAGTGCAGGTTTATGGCACNGATCTAGATGGTCCGCTAGAATTGAGGTTTTCGCATCCAGGGATCACTGCNGAGTTGTCCAATCCTGAGAAACACCGTTTCTTAGTACGNGTGTCAAGTGATGTTCCTGTTGGAGTTTATGACGTACGGTTTGTCGGGGCGCTTGGNTGCAGTAATCCANGGCTGTTTGCTGTCAGCTCACTTGTCGAATCCCTGAGTTNAGGCAAAAACACTANCCTTGAGAAAGCCTCTAATCTTGAAGAAAACACAGTTGTCAATGGNGCAACTGTTNCACGTCAGTCCATATGGTTCAAAATGTCCGCGATCAAAGGACAACGTCTTTTTTTGCGTNTAACGGCGGCTGCNCTGGATTCGCGGATGAACCCTGTCATGTATCTTCGGGATCACGACGGGAAGCGTTTAGCCAGAGCAACCNCTGGCGGACTGATCGACTACACAGCGGCGTCTGATGCTGANTATTTTGTTCAAATTCACGATGCNACTTACGGTGGAGGTGTCGACTATTATTTTCGNCTGGAACGTACTAGCGGTCCGCATGTTGATTTTGTCTTCCCGCCTATGGTTGAAAGATCTGATAGTGCAGAGGTGACTCTATACGGTCGAAATCTTCCTGATGGGGTTAATTCCCAGTACAAGTCTCTCGACGGACNTGAGCTGGAGCAAATCANAATNAAAATTAGTGACTTGGTGCGCGGCGATCGGCCAGGAGGCGTGCTGTTACCTTCCGCTTCAGCGGCGATTGATGGGGGGGTCTTTCGCTTATTCAATGATGGAATGACAAGCAACCCGTTCTTTATTGGCCTTTTTGATGNGAAATNACAAGGGTTAGAGCAGGGNGACAATGANACTTATTCTAAAGCACAACCAATCTCAGCTCCAGGTTTAGTGTGTGGGCGTTTTTTCCCGATTGGTGACGTGGATTTCTTTCGNTTTTCGATTCAAAAGGGAGNAANTTATTGGCTAAANATCTACTCGCAACGGCTAGGAAATAAAACTAACCCTTATATTACCACCCGATTGGTGCGCGTAGACAAAAATGGCAAAGAGATAATGGGTGAGTCGAAAGAGTTTTACGAGATGAAGGACAACCCCGGTGGCCACGAGTTCAATGTCTCCAATAGAGATGTGTCGTGGCGTTTTCAGGCAGGGCATGATGGCTACTGTCTGGTGAGTCTACGCGATTTGTTTAATCACGCAGAGGCCGATCTTGCCAGGGGATATGCCCTGGCATTAATTCGTGAGCGACCCAATTTCCGAATTTTGGCGCATCCTCGAACTGTCCCTTTGACCTTGCGAAAAACAAAAGCTATTCAACTCATGGTAGCGCATCTCCGTAATGGAGCAACTCTTCCGATCCAGATGGTTGTTTTGCGAGAAGGAGGTTTTAACGGGCCGATCGAAGTTACTGCTCAAGGACTTCCAGACGGCGTCATACTGCACCCNTGTGTGATTAAGGCTGGGCAAAAGAATGCCACTGCATTGATATCAGCAATCAAGCCGACCACGTCATTTGTCGGTGACATCCNGTTTNTTGGTACGGCCGAGNTTGATGGANTAGAGGTTAAGCGTCANGGGTTGGCAACTGTTACCACGCATCCCGTCGGCGATTATGATAAGGAGCCGGTTTTCTCGCGTTTGACCAAAAGCTGTGCGTTATCAGTAAATATTGANGATNTTGAGCCAATTCAAGTAACAGCTGTGGGGAATGGGNCTTTTACCGGATTGGCCAACGGGAATTTGAAAATACCCCTTAAAATTAATCGTACTGGTGAATATAATGAGGNTATCAAGTTCAAGGTTTACGGCATGTCTCAATTGCAGAAGCTTCCCGAGTTGTCGNTTAGCAACGAACAAGGAGAGGCNACTCTTGAAATTGATTTAGCCAAGTTCAAGGTTCCTGCTGGCTCATACACAATTCAGTTGGGATCAACAATCAAGGGTAAATATCAATTTCCACCATTGAACGAGAAANAAACAGACAAAAAAAAGGATGTAACATTTCAGTNGATCTCACCTCCAATAANCATNGAGGTTAAGCCGGTGCCAAAACCTGAGNGAAATTAGTAGTAAGGGANCATGTTGGCAGGGGTGTAAATAAGCTCAATTGCGCATCATGAATATTTGNTATAATAGGACTAACNTGTTTGCCGAGGATCGCTAGAACGAACTTTAAGNNGCGATTGATTTGGTAACAAAAATATTNNATAAAATCACAGAAAAGCCACACCAAGATTATAGCTCGGTTCCACACCGGCATGGGCAAGGCCAAGAAGGCAAGGTTNTTTGCTGGAGTGTATATAGGGAATGCCATTTCAAGCTCCGATGGAGTTAGTTGAATGATACTTCGGACACGGGCGATTTGGGCGGGTAAAGGGCGTATTATTGGCGATGCAGCGCTAAGAATTCGAGGTGACAGGATTGCTGGTTTAGATGCAAGTCGCAATCTGTCTCCTGAACCGGGTGAGCCTGTGGTGGATATTGGAGAATCGATCATATTCCCTGCNTTTATAAATGCACACTGCCATTTGGACTATACGGGCTTAGGCGGTGANCTATTTAAGGGAGAGTCTTTTACAGCTTGGTTAAATGATATGGTTGCTATTAAGCGATCGCTGACCCATTCAGATTATGAAAGTGGATGGTTGGCTGGTGCNAATATGCTACTAAGNTCCGGTTGTGGAACAGTCGCAAANATCGAGTCCGTTCCGGGATTGTTTCAGCGCATGGCTNNGAAAACACCGTTACAAGTCTGTCCGTTTACCGAGNTGATCGGTTATCATTCTGAGGATTCCGACGAACTGGTTNACTTGGCAAANCNTGAGTTGNCAGTAAATACATCAATTGCTCTGCGGGCTGGCTTGTCACCGCATGCGCCTTATACTTTGACTTCAGAGGCACTTAGTCTTATCTCGGCTGTTGCGGATGAGCGTTCGGTTCCGACTATGGTTCACTTGGCCGAGTCGGAAGACGAGTTGGAAATGTTTATGAAAGCTTCAGGCCCAATGTACGAGGCCATGAACTATTTAGGAAGGAAGATGGAGGATTGCGGTTTGGGTAGCCCTGTTCAGCATTTTGCCAACTCGGGCGGTTTTTCCCAAAAGACATTAGTCGTACATGCTAACAAACTCATCGGGGCTGATGTGGGATTTTTACAACGAGCGAATGTCGATATCATTCATTGCCCAAGAAGTAGGGGTTGGTTTGGGCACCAAGGATTCGATTATGATCGATTTGTTAATGCAGGGTTAAACATTTCCATCGGGACGGACAGTTTGGCTAGTGCCGGGGGAGGGGGGGGAGTGTTCAAACTTGATATGTTTACTGAGATGCGGGAGTTCAAGCGTTGTCATCCTCGCATCGATTGCGAAGACATTCTTCAACTCGCAACGCTAAATGGCGCCAAGGCCTTGGGTCTTGAAAGAGAAATAGGTCAATTGCGTGATGGAGGGAGGGCTGACTTAGCTTCTATTCCTTTTAGCGGAAAAATGCCAGAAGTACCGGAGATGATTCTCTACCATCAAGGTTCTGTTGGAATGACAATGATCGCTGGGAAGAAAGCATACTCCAGGTTTGGTTCAATTGTGGATTGACTGTAACCGGAAGATGCAGGAATTCTTTCTTTCCTTTACAGTCAATTAACGCGATGGGATTCATTGAGATAAAACCAGCTGAGGCCTGCAAATACGACTTACTTTCATTTGGTGAGATTATGCTTCGAATGGATCCGGGGCCTTCCCGAATTCGAACAGCACGCAGTTTTGATGTGTGGGAGGGCGGCGGAGAATACAATGTGGCACGCGGTTTGAGGCGCTGCTTCGGAAAACGCACAGGCATAGTCACAGCATTTGCGGACAATGAGGTTGGCAGGCTGATCGAGGACTTCATACTTCAGGGAGGAGTTGACACTTCCTTGGTAAAGTGGATTGCCAGCGATGGCGTTGGCAGAACGGTACGAAACGGTTTGAATTTTACCGAACGAGGGTTTGGAATCCGAGGTGCAGTGGGGGTGCCCGATCGAGGGTTGACTGCTGCATCTCAAATTCGCCAGGACGATTTTGATTGGGAGGAAATATTTGGCAAACACGGTGTCAGGTGGTTCCACACGGGGGGCATCTTTGCTGCACTCTCAGAATCCACTGCCAAGGCGGTGCTTAAGGCAGTGCAGATTGCAGCAAAGCACGGCACCGTCGTTTCATACGACTTGAATTACCGGCCTTCTCTTTGGAGGAGTATAGGCGGCAAGGAAAAAGCTAAGGAGGTAAATCGCGGAATCGCTCCGTATGTGGATGTGATGATTGGTAATGAGGAGGATTATACAGCTTGTTTGGGATATGAGGTGGAGGATCTGGATGAAGAAATATCGTCGATTGATGTTGGTAAATTCAAGGCAATGATTAACGAAGTTGTTCAGGATTACCCAAACCTAAAGATTGCCGCAACTACGCTTAGAAAAGTAAAAACTGCAACCATCAATGACTGGGGGGCCATTTGCTGGGCTGGGGGTCGTTTTTTTGAATCTGCCCCGTATCCAGAATTAGAGATCTTTGATCGAGTGGGTGGGGGAGACAGTTTTGCATCTGGCTTGATATACGGATTGATGACTTCTGGGAAACCTGATGTTGCGATCAACTACGGAACCGCTCATGGTGCGTTGGCTATGACAACGCCGGGTGATACTTCTATGGCCACACTTATCGAGGTTGAGAAATTGATGAAGGGAGGGGGAGCTAGGGTGGTTCGCTAAAGTGCTTTTGGTTGACTTTAGCGCGCCTTTCTAATGACCGTTAGATTTTCATTAGCTAGACTATTTTCCGGGTCTATGGCCAGAATACGTTCGTAAGTCATAACAGCAGCTTCCGTGTCGTTTGTTTTGTAAAAACAAACAGCCAATGCAAGGAGGGCTTCTGTGTTATTCGGTTCGACTTTGATAATATTGACGTAATCTGTTGCGGCGTCTTTATAAGATGATTTATTGAGATTGTAATCACCCCTTGTTTTCAAAGCAGGTATATATTTCGAATCTTCATCGAGTGCCCTATTAATGTACTTGATAAAACTAGTAATATTTCCCGATTTATGTTCCGCCAAAGCCAGGCGCGTTAAGAAGTCGGCAGAGTGAGCATCAATCTCGACAGCCTTCCGGAGATGTATCACTGACTTTTCCAATAATCCAGACTGGTATTCCAAACTGCCGAGCGTGGCGTATAGGGCGCTATTTTGCTCTGTTGAGTTTAGTGCGTTTTCAATTTCTTTGATGGCTCCTTCGAGATCACCATTTTTATAATGTCTGTCTGCCTGTTCCAAAACTGAAATGGAATCAGATGCTTCCTTTTGCCCGGTTAGTTTTTCTTCTTTTGCCTTGTGAATTGCCTTTACGTTCTCATAGGCAATTTGATTGTCACAATCCAATTGCAGAATTTTTTCGTATAAGTTCAAGGCCGAATCTGTGTCGCCGGTTTTGTGCATACATATGGCTGCGCATTGCATCAAGTATATATCCTCTGGATTGCTAGCCAATAATTGCTTGAACTCATGCAAGGCCTGTTCATGCTGCTCGGAAAGGTATAGAATTTTCCCTTTTAATTTTTGCGCTTCTGGACAAGGGTTCCGTTCCAGCGAATAGTTAATTGCCTTAATTGAGGCTTCGAGATTATTGAGGTTTAATTCGCATAAAGCGAGTTGAGTCCAGCCTTCAGGGGCAGAATTGTCCAGGCTGATAGCTTGACTGATGAGCTTCTTTGCAGTCTCAAATTCACCCATTTGGAAGAACAAAGTGCTCAATGCCGCGATAACTTCGTAGTTCTGTGGTGTTGAATCAAATATCTTGGAAAGTATTGATTTAGTCTGCTTTTTTTCTTTATCCATGTAAGCCAACTCGAAATTGACGAGTTGATTAGCAAGATCATTGCACTCAACAATCTCTTCTTCATTTGAGATTGTATGTGCTAGGGAGTTATCACCATCGGGATGGCGCATGAAGCTTAGGTTGTTTGTCGCGCATTCGTTTTGAGGATCCAATTCAAGTACGCGTTCGAACACCATTTTTGCTGTGTCTTGTTCGCCGCCTTGATGGAACGCATATCCAAGCGCAAGATAGAACTCCATGAATTTAGGGTTTAATTCAACCAACTTAGCAAAGATTTTTGCCGCGTCGAGATATCTGGCGGTTTGCAGATTAATTTTTCCAAGAAAGCGTAAAGCTTCCATGTGGTTCGGGTTGATCTCCATTGCTATGCCGATGGCTGATTCAAACTCATCAATCCGTTCGCAAGCTAGTGAAGCCATAGCCAATCGTGTGTATGAATCCGCATCTCTGGGTTTCAGTTCGATCTCCTTACGGAACATTTCTCGGGCTTTTTCATACTTGCCGAGTTTGAAATAAACGCTACCTAGTGCGGATATAATAATACCGTCTTTTGGGGCGATGTGAGCGGCTTTTTCGAGTGTTTGAGCGGTAGAATCAGTGTTGCCTGCGCAGTCAAAGAAATCGGCATCTTCAAGAAGGTTGTGTAATTTATGGTTTAATTCATTCTTTGGCTTATTCGTAATTTGGTTTTCCAGCTTTGCCTTGAGTTTCTTACTGCATGCGCTCAGGTTATCCAATGCGATGTCATTTTTTGGATCTACTTTTAGAATGCGTTCATAACATTCTTTTGCTAATTCAACTTCACCATTGTCATATAAACAGCTGCCTAATCTCATCAATACATCTGGTTCATCAGGATTTTTAACAAGTATCTTATAATAAGACTTTGCAGCTTCAGTTTTTTTGTTGTTCTGAAAGCAAAGATCGCCTAAAAGTTTCAAAGAGTCCGCGTGGTATGGATCAATGGAAAGTGCGGTTTCAAGTGAAGTTTCAAACTCTTCAATGTTTCCTTCTTGAAGTAGGGCGATAGCGAGGTATGTCCAATATTCGGGTTTATCACTAGTAAGATTGCATGCTTTTCGGTATTTCTCTATTGATTTGCTTAAGTTACCGGATTGAAATTCGACGTTGCCCCAGGTTGCCCATAGTTCCGCGCTATTCGGGTTTGCTTTGACTGCTTCCTCGATATTCTTGGCTGCTCCATGGTAATCCTTCTTTACATAGCAGTCGTCGGCCTTTTGCAGGATTGTATCTATGCACTCCTTCATTTGTCGGATTGGTGTTGTTTTGGGGTTAGTATTAGTTGTGGTTATGCCAATAGTTGAAGAACAGTCTTTGGCATTGCATTTGCCTGTGAAAGCATTGAAGTTCCGCTTTGTGCTAAGATTTGGTATCTAGCATATTGGGTGGCTTCTTCCGCAAAATTGACATCGTTGATTCGACTCATAGCTCCAGTGAGATTTTCTTTCGTGCTTGTCAGCTGTTCATTAGTAAATTCTAGTCGGCTTTGAATGGCTCCTATTTGAGCACGGGCATTGGCGATTTCAGAAACAGCCTTAGAAATAAAACCAAGCGACTCTTTGGCTTTTCTTGATGTTTTCAAGTTGGCGTCTATTTCCTTTCCATTAACATCTAGATAATCTTTGTCAGTGAAGTTAAAAGACTCAGAATTTAAGTTTACTGACTGAATTTCAAATGCACTTCTACTGGAATCAATTGTGACTTCAACATTGTTAGAGGAGAATAGATCGATGCCGTTAAATTGCTTAGACTTGGTCCGTTGTAAGAACTCCTTTAATTGCTGGTATTCCTTATCGTATAAATCTCTGTCGCCATTTGATAATGTTGCATCTTGTGAAAGTAACGATAATTCTCCCATGCGCGTCAATGCGGTGTTTATAGTCTTCAAATACCCATCTTGAGTCTGGGTAAATGACATCGCGTTAGCAATATTATCAAAAGATGAATTTAATCTTTTGAACTGAGATTCAAATCGTGAGGTTACCGCGAGTCCTGCTGCATCATCGGACGGCTTGCTTATTTTGGAACCTGTTGAAAGCCGATGGAGAGAACTTGCTAGCTGGCTTGTGCTTACAGATAAATTGGTTGCCGTTTTTTCTGCGACATTGTTTGAATTAATTACCACGGAATAAGTGTCGGCCTTTATGCCGGATTGGTTTTCAGTGCTTGCTTAATCTCCGGCTATCGCAGCAGCTGAAGGGCTGCTTGGGGTAGTGTGTTGGCTTGAGCCAACATCGACGTACCGGATTGAACTAATATCTGATATTTTGCATATTGAGTTGCCTCGTCGGCAACATCAACATCGACTATTCTGGAAACAGCGGAAGTGAGGTTTTCCTTGGTCACATCCAACTGCTCGCGAGTGAAATTCAAACGTGCCTGCACTGCACCTAGGCTGGCCCGATCAACTGCAATACGATTAATGGCTGCTCTTACATTCTGCAAAGCTGTGGCAGCGCTGGTTGTGTTTCCAATGCCGGATGAGGTAGTATTAATAGCAAAAGCATATGAATTGTTGCCGTTTATATCAATTGCCGTGGAGTTGAAAGTATTGCCGTCTGAGTCGATGGTCACAGGAAGGGCGGTTGTGCTGAAAATGCTTACCCCGTTAAATTCCTTCCCTGCCGTAGCGCTTACGAAGCTTTGAAGTTGTGTAAACTCGGCTTGGTACAAGTCCCGATCATCATCAGACTTCGTGTTGTCGAGAGAAAGCATGGCCAATTCCCCCATTCTGCGAAATGCACCTTCGAGGGTTTTCATGAATCCATCTTGAGTCTGTGTCCATGACATACCGTTGCCAACATTGGATAAAGCGGAATCAACGCGACTTATTTGCCCCTTTAGTCTTGATGATACTGCCAACCCAGCAGCGTCGTCGGCTGGTCTAACAATCTTTGAGCCGGAACTTAGCCTGGCAAGGGAGCGGGCTAAAAGGGCGTGACTGTCATTAAGGATATTGGTCGTCTTTAATGCCTCTATGTTACTATTGATTATCATATCTTTAAATTTGGTTTAATAATTAAAATGTATCAATTCCTATTTAAGATTAATCGAAGGTCTTTTTTGGCAGGGACTTCAGCAGCTGCCTTGTTGCTTTCAAGGATTTCATCATAGATTTCCTTTCTCAGTACAGCTACCTCCTTCGGTGCGCTGACTCCAACTTTGACCGAATCTCCTTCGATTCGAAGGATGTTCAAAAATATTTTTCCATCTATTACGATGCTTTCGTTCGTTTTTCTCGATAAAACCAGCATGATTTCTTATTAATGAATGCATCAGTAAATTGCTCTAGTTATTCAATGGATATGTGGTGGGCAATTCTACTGCGTTTGTTGGGACCACCTGTTTTGCAACCATCGTATGTCGATTTACTAAGATGGGGCCTTTCAGATTAACCGTCATTGTTTGATTTGAGCCATAAGTAACGATATTGAAAATAAGGGCATCCTCTGATGTTGTTAAATCCAGAAAATTCACATCTTCCTTATTCAACTCAATGGAATATGATTCGAGTACATGAGCAGGAGGAACGAGCAGAAATGCGTGTTTTTTACTGCTACCTCCTTCCATCCAAAAAAACGGTTCTAAATCAGGAAGAGGTTGCATTTCGTATTCCTTAATTTCCTCAAATCCTAGTATTCCTGATGGGAATACTAGTTTGAGCGGAAATGTAACCTCTCCGCTATCAATTTTGCTTTGCGCCTTGTTTTCCTGAAGCGTCAGCATACACATCGAACTCAGCACGGGGCATGCCAACTTTGGACTTTTGTCGGGTGAATCTACTAAAAAGGCCGCGAATAAGAGATTTACGCCTAGTATGCTCGAGTTAGAATAACTGAAAGACTGAAATATCAGTTATTTATTAATCTTAGAGCATTTTTCGGAAGTCTATCAGTTTGAATCTTATAAACCCTGAAAGAATGGTGTTTTAGCTCATTAACTGTCCAAATGGTTGCCTTATCCAAGCATTGTTTTTCATTCATCAAACTAGAATGATTATTTTTTTGGATTTTCAATCGGGCTTTTTTCGCAAGGTCAATCAAATGATCGTGTTCCGATTTGATTGTTTCGAGCCTGTCTCGGGTCATTTTTTCAAATGATTCCCATTCATCAATTTCGCTTAAATTATTAGTTATTAGATGCTTAGTNTTATTAAGCNGGATTTCCTTTGTGCTAGAATTTCTTATGCGGTCGGATTGGAGTTCTGTTCGGTTGAGCATATCAGAAACAAACTTGCTTAGTTCATATTTTGAATNTTTGCTGGAGTTTGAGTCGCTATTTTTCGGATTCTTTATTAATCNTTCCAATCTTCGAACTGCTATATTTGCCTTTTCGAGGAAAGTTCCTTGGGTTTGCACAAGGCTGATGGCGTCCATTAGGCTGGCTAAATCTGCATATATACTCCAAGTATCGGCCGAAAGAGTTCCACTAAAATAACTCTTATTTTTTTGATTTTTCGCTTTTTTTTGACCGTTTTGCCGCGCGCCTTGTGACCANGATAATCCTGCTCCTGAATTATCCGAGGCGCTAAATGCGGGAGGTATGCTGTTTGCCGGAATATTTGTTAGGAGCGTCGTTTTCACGGCCAAATTATCACATTAATATAATTCGACAAAAGTCTTAGAATCTTTAGCTGGAGAAAGCTAAACGGCTTTTTCTAATTCCTCCAAGTTGCCTTTCCATATCAATCTAATTGAGTCGAGTCGAAGCTGAGATTGCTTGAGGGCTGCTTCAAGGCTTATTTGCTCTTCAATCAAGAGCGGTAGTTCTTCAGGGCGAACCGTTTTGTTGACTTTTGCAAGAGTTTTGAGGCGTTGGATTTCACTGAACAGCTTTTTATTCATATGATCAATGGCTGTCTTCTTTAGTTCATCAGAGTGTCTTATTGCTATTGACTCACTGGCTTTTGTCATTGGCTTTAGGCGTTGTTTAATCTCTGCAATATCGGGTATGAGATGAGCGGGAGCGTTTCTCATCGATCTAGGAATTGTTGTAAATTTGCCATCTTTATCGACTTCAGCTTTTCCGTGATGGTTGATGACAGTTCGTATCGGGGTGGGAGGCAGGAACCGATCTGCATTCAATTTTGCCGGGGCAACGCATTCTAGGACGTGTATTGACTCCATCAAGAGAGTTGGTGTGCCGTGGGATTGCCAATGAGCGAAGACAGCCGTTCCCTCACTAAGTCCTAGGAGTTGATCTATGCATGCGGAGAGGATAGGGTGATCTTGTGTGATATACATCAGGTCATCCCTTGAAATAGCCCGATTACGATCAAAAGTGATAACGGCCACGCCGTCCCGATGGCCGGGCAGATTCAATGGGAGTCGTTTGGTGTTGGTGAGGCGGTAGGATCTAGGCCCGATGTCTTCAATGTCTAGCCCCATGAAATCAAAAAGCTGGAGGGTCAGTTGTTCAAGATCTGGAGAATCACCAGCGGCTTGGATCTCTCGGACCAATTCATTTGACACGGTACGAGAGTGTGAGTTGATTTCTAGCAAGCGATCCGCACCTTCTTTTAGTTCGGCGATAAGTTTTTTTTGGCTAACTTTCGTATCTTTAATTAGTTTCGGCAATTCTGAAAACGATTTAATGCAGCTGCGGTATAGTCTTTCCTTGAACTGAATTAACAAGGATTGCCCGCCGGGAATACTTTTTTGGAATGCATCTAGACCGTGATGCAGCCACATTGCCAGCGCCTCCTGGCTGCTGGGCGAAGCGTATGGGACATGAATTTGGATGTCCTTTTTTTGTCCGATACGATCCAGACGTCCAATGCGCTGCTCAAGCAATTCCGGATTGAGAGGAAGATCGAACAAAATTAGATGGCGGCAGAATTGGAAGTTTCTCCCTTCACTACCGATTTCAGAACAAATCAATAAACGGGCACCATCTTCTTCGGCGAACCAAGCGGCGTTTCGATCCCGTTGGATAAGGCTCAATTCTTCATGAAACACACCTGTTTTTATACTAGACTGCTTTTTAATCGCTTCTTCAATTGACGTGGCTTTATTTTTAGTTCGACAGATGAGCAGCGCTTTCTCAGCGGGGTGATCCTGGAGAAAATTGAGTAACCATCCAATCCGTGCGTCTTGGTCAAAGTAGTACTTTGGTTCATGTTCGCTATAGCCGATGTCAAAAGAAAACTCCGTTTGGCGAGTGGATATATCTTTGGCTAGTGTTGCGGCTGGCAATGTGGCGAGCTTGGCTAAGCGCTTGGGAAAACCGCGAACGACCTTACGGGTGTTGCGGAACAGCACCCTCCCGGTTCCGTGTCGATCGGCCAACTCTCGAATAAGTTCATCTCTTGTTTGACTGCTGAGCATTTTTCCCTTGGCCAGCATGGACTTTGCCTTAGCTAGAAGTGTTTTTGAACAGGGGAAGCGTTCAAGTTCCGCGACTTCTATTGTAGCGTTGTCCATCAATTTGGCACATAGTATCGCTACGGTCTTATATTGGTCGGTTTCGGTTTTGAACGATTCGAGACTGGGAAAGCGTACTGGGTCAAGCAGGTGCAAACGGGCAAAGTGGCTCTCCAATCCTAATTGTTGCGGTGTAGCTGTCAGGAGAAGGAGAGAGTCAATCTTTTTTGCAAGGGCCTGAGTGAGTTGGTATTGGGTACTAGGTTCCCCAGATTTCCATTCAATATGGTGAGCCTCATCTACGATTAGCAGATCCCATGGGGCTTGTACGACTTGACTTGTCCTCTTGGGAGACTCTGCCAACCAGTTGATGTCAGCAATCAGAAGTTGGTCGTCCTCGAAGGGATTAAACCCGGGATGCCCGACTTCGATGGCCCGGCAGCGTTCTTCGTCAAAAATACTAAACCAAAGGTTGAATCGGCGTAAAAGTTCTACGAACCATTGATTAACAAGCGCGCCTGGTAGTAAAATTAAAACGCGGTGTGCTCGACCGCATACCAGTAATCGGTTGAGTATTAAACAGGCTTCAATTGTCTTTCCCAAGCCTACTTCGTCGGCAAGAAGTACTCGTGGGTGGTGGCGGTTTGATATTTCGTGGGCGACAAAAAGCTGGTGGGGGATAAGTTCGATTTTGGCGCCGAATAAGCCGCGAACAGGGGATTTTCTCCAGTGAAACATCTGCTTGATGGCATTGAGTCGCAGTTCAAAGAGATAGTTGTCGCTGGCCTGGCCCTGTATCAGTTGTCCAACCGGGCTGCGATCGGTCATTCCATCATGCAGTTCCTGTTCCGGGATACTAAATTGTTTTGCTTGGTATGTAAGTAATCCTCCGGATTCTGATACATCTGTTACAGTATAGTCGCGGTTTTTCCTGCTCCGAATTGTTGCCCCCGGCTTAAATTGAACCCTGTTTAGTGGGGATGATTCTAGTGCGTATTGCCGTTCTTCCTCGCAAGCGGGAAAGAAGATTCGCACATATTGATTGTCAACCGACTCAATAACCCCCAGGCCAAGTTCTGGTTCTAAAGGGCTTATCCATCGTTGACCGGGAACGGGTGTGTTTGGTGTGCTATTCGAATTCACTTTGCAGTCCGAGCCGCGGAGCGAATCGTAAATAGATTGATCCAGACAAAAAGGAAAATCCTAGTAAATGCAATCTAAGGGTATGATCTCCCCGCATTTGCACTCAATCAGGATTTGCGTGATTTTGTCGCCATCACGAATTACATTTACATTGACGCTATGTTCCGTGCTGTTCGTATCCTTTTCGGAATTATCGGAGCTGTCAGCAGGAACTTGAATGTTTTTCAGCGATCCCGTTTCGGCAGGTTGAGTTGACTCAAGTTCTTTCGCCTGCATGTTACGGAATTCGGCTTTGTCGCTATCTTTGTCCGAAATTGACTGGCTTTTTATGGTCTGCTGAATTGGCGTGAAAGATTTATATTCCTCCGCTTTATTAGCCGCATTGGCATCGCCTATGTCTTTAGAGTTTTTGGGGACAAAATCCGCCATAAATAAAAAGTAAGTTTATGGTTTCTCTCGAATGATAATGGAAACAGATTTGCTGGACTGTGGTTTGTCAGGGGTTGCCTCTTTTGGGCCGTACCCGACCACCCGCTTGATGTTGGCTGGATTGACCCCGTTTTCAGTGATCAATCGTTTGCGGATATCGACTGCCTGTTGGATTGACTCGTTCCATCCTTTTATTCCGGCCTCTGAGTTGGCATGTCCTTGAATTTCAATTTCCACGTCTTCGAGCGGTTCGCCGAAGCGATCGTATTTTCGGCTTAGCCAGGTGCCCAAGCTGTCAATCACGACTTCACCGTATGTGGATAGATTTTTTTCAGATTCCCCAAAAATATCACGTTGTGGTGTGTTAAATAGATTGACCTTGACCCCTTCGTCGATCACCTCAATGTGCATATTCTTGTTTTCTTGAAATTCAGGGCTTTGCACGAAGGATTTTTCAATGTCCTCTGTGGTTTTGCGGACAACATTCCTCGGGGTAAGGGCAGGTTTAGTAAAGTTTCCCTTGCGAGACGAGGCAACGTTTGAATTCTTGACATCAATTATACCAGGGGTTGCCTGTTTCATCACGATGTTTGGGTTCTTAAAATACTTCGCGATTTCAGACATTGCTTCCTCATCCGAAGTGCTCAACCAGAGCACCATGAATAGTGCAAACAATCCTGTTACCAGATCTGCATATGCCACTTTCCATGCGCCACCCATCTTTCTATTCCTCTGGCTTGGTTCTTATCAGGATCTCAAACCGACGGTTTTTTATGTCTTCCGGTTGTTCCGGATCAAGTAGGGTTGTGTCACCCGCTCCAATGATTTTCACAACCTGGCTTTCCTGAACGCCTGAATTTAGAATATGGTCGAATACGACAGCTGATTGATTTGCCGACATCGCCCAAGGGTCGGATATGCCTTCTGGTGTATGGCCGGTGATTTCGATCGGTGATCCTTTTCCATTATTAAGATTGTACCTGGCCAATAGCGTCCCCACAGAATCTAGTGCCATAATGCCATATTTGCTAAGAACAGGGCTATTCTCGGCGGATTCCTCAAATAGGTTCTGATCTCCCTCGCTAAAGAAATTGATAAGTACTCCTTCGTCCACTCGCTCCATCTTTATGTTGCGGTTTTCACGGAGTTCCCTGTTATTCATAAATGTCTTGATGACTTCTTCCTCGTTGATGCGCTGAGCATTTAATTGAACGAGTGCGTCTGATTTGAAATGGCTTTCGCGNGCAGAGACCACGTCGTCCTCTCTCATCTGGATGACTCGAGTTGATTTACGTGTTATGGCCTGCCAGGGATCACGGAAGTGTGCAGATACTGTTCCCTTAACCTCCTCGTCCTGGCCTAGGATCCAGAGCACCATGAACAAGGCAAACAATGCGGTCACGAAGTCCGCATAGGCTACTTTCCATGCGCCGCCTGCCATAACAAATTATTTGGCGGTCTTGAGCATGGTTTCCAGGTCTCCAGCTGTTGGTTGGAAGCGGTGCTCAATTTCTCGCCGTCCAATTTCACAGGCAACTAGCGGAGGTAGGCCGAGTGCAAAGGCTACCACTGATGCCTTGATTACCTTCAGATACGTGACATCGCCTTCGTTGTAGAAATGTACATTGACGGCGAGTGGGGCAATAACACCGTAGGAGATGAAGATCCCTAGGAATGTGCCCGATAAAGCTGCAGCAATCATCTTTCCCACTTTTTCAGTGTCATTCAGGAATTGCATGGTATTGATAATACCCATGACGGCAGCAACGATGCCGAATGCCGGCATTGAGTCAGCGACCAAGTGCATNACGTGTACTGGGCCGTGTTTTTCATGCTCAATGTGTTTTACGCCAGCTTCCATTAGTGGACCAATTTGTTCTGGTTTTAGTCTTCCATCAACAAGCGGGCGCAGGCCGTCACAAAAGTAGTCGACAGCTCGTTCGTTGCNATGGAATTTTTCGTATTTTTTGAANAGGGAACTTCCTTCCGGATTCATGACATGCTCCTCCAACGCAATCATTCCGTTGCGTCGGCCAAGNTGGAACAATTCGTACATCATCTTGAACAAGTCCTCATAATCCGCNTTGNNGTAGGGAGANCCCTTTAAAGTNTTTANACANCCTGNGACAATTNCTTTAAGAATTGATGCCGGTGCCATGATAACTGCACAGCCAAACAGCATGGCACCAATAGTAACAATTTCGGCTGCATGAATAAGAAGTCCAACAGTTCCGCCGGCCATGTAAAAGCCGGCGAGGCTACCTCCGATGATGACAATAAAACCAATAATTACGACCATGCGATTCTCTCCTAAATTCTCTTCATCCCTGTTGTTTCAATGCGCCTTATGAAACTGCGCAACGANAGAACGGCNTCGGTNTGAATCTGGCAGACTCGAGATTCGGTTATGTTCATGATTTCGGCAATGTCTCTAAAGCGAAGTCCTTCGTAGTAATAAAAAGCAATAACTTTTTGCTGCCTTGGATTCATGGATGTTAGTCGTTTGCGAATCAAATCTTGCAGGTCATGATTGCCTGCCACGATGCTCGGATCAGGTTGTTTTTCATCCAGTTTTTGCTCGATTGCTTCATCAGAATCGACTTTCGCCCACTGATCGTTAAAAGAGATGTAGACGTGCTTTTGTACCTGGTCAAGCAGTTCCCGGTAGTCGTCCACCTTTATGCTCAAATGATTCGCAATTTCCGATTCAGTCGGNGGGCGTTCCAAATTTCCGGACAGTTCATAGATCGCNTGTTCAATTTTTCGCATCNTTGCTGCAATTGTACGCGAACCACTGAATCTCTTTCTTATGGCGTCCAGTATTGATCCTCGAATCCTTCGGCTACAGTAAGCCTCGAAGGGAACGCCAAGTGTTGGATTGAAATTACGCTTGGCCATGATTAGAGCAGTCAGGCCNATATTACGGAAATCTTCAATCTCCTCTTTCAAGGAGGGGTGGTATGCAAGTCGGTGGACCCATTTGACAACCATAGGTGTAAACTTTTCGACTAATTGACTTTCAGTATGCTCATTATAGCCCTTTTGGGGGAGAACAACTGGCTTAGCCCGTCGGAAGGAAGGCGGAAGGTTTTCCTCAGGGATTATCTGTTTCTGGGATGCTTTACTCATTCAGCAGTAACTTCGCCTTCTAAGGTCTGTTCAGATGTCTGACTAACTTCATTTGTGTCTAATTCACTGTCACCTGTTTCTTCTTTTGCCTTTATCTCATTCATGAAAATCATCGCTAGTTGTCTTTGAACTGTCAGCCCCCACCATCTTGCAAGCAAGAGACCTGTTAGCATCGCTATGGTTGCGCGCATAAGTGTCGTTGGTAGGGGATTGTCCAGTGCATAACCCATGGCGACCACGGCAAAAAAACATCCGCCTGACGTGATGGACATCATGAGTTTCATTCCTATTTCCGGTACACAACCACCATGGCTGTTGCTTGCCTGGCACGGTCGATCAAGGCGACTTCGCTGGGTTGTCCTTCTGTTTTATTTGTTTCTAGTTTGATTTCCGGGATGCTGCTTTTAATAAACTTATAGATTTCGCTGCTTTTCACAGCGTCTAATTTCTTTGCGCCGCGTTTTTCCACAGTTGAGGCGAATCCAGTTGCATGACCAAGTGTATTAAAAAGTAAAAAATTTGACATTGAATTTGGGATCTCAGNTGTGTTCAGTGTGAANACTGGCTCTCCAAGACGGTTCGTTGCCTTTTCTACTTCNCCCTTGAGTGTTCTAGGAGAGAAATGATCGTTTTTAGGNGAATCCAAACTAATGGCGAACATCGATGTTTCTTTTACTGGTCCATCATTGTCTAACAGTGGCAGTGGATGAAATTCTCCTGATATCTTTAAAGCGGCGATATTTTCATCCGGGTGGATGTAGATTGAGTCTGTAATAGGGAAAGTGCCTGCCTCCGTAATGATTTTGATTCCGTACCCAGTTTCGAGTTTGCGTGTTTGCTGATCGATACTTAATGCTTTGGGAGAGGTTATTAGCCATCCGTCTCTACTCACAAAAAATCCGGCTTCAGCATGGGTTTGACGTTCTGCACTTGATAATGCTACGTCCCGATTGAAAGATGGAATCTGCTTTGGCTTAAATCGCTTGGGAGTGAAATTTGCCGCAGCATCTCGTGCCGCGGCCATACCTTCCGAACTAATCAAGCGACTGGATTCAAGTTTTCGAAGTGCTTCATCTGCACTGGATAGCCCATTTTTTTTAGCAAGATTCCACCACATAAACACTTCCCTGAAATCAACTTCGGAACTAGTATCGTTGTAGATCAATAAGCCAAGTGCATACTGTGATTCGGGATGCCCACCCAGTGCAGCCATTCTGTAATTTTCCTCCGCCAGCTTGATGTTCTGGGCGATCCCGAATCCGTTCTCGTAACATCGCCCTAGGTTGAAAAGAGCCGAATGTGAGCCTTTAGCCTTGGCTAATTTATACCAGTTGTACGCTTCTTTTCCATTTCCCAACCCTTCTTCAATGTAGCCCATTGCAAACTGAGCATCGGGATGCTCGTCGGCTGCGGCCAAACCAAACCAGCGTTTGGCCAAGTTGGTGTTTTGCGGATCCGTTGGTTCGAGTTTAGAGTAGATCAAACCGATACCATATGCTGCCCCGGTGAGTGTTTCATCTTGATAGTGAGCCTTCAGGTACCAATCCATAGCCTCAAGCAGCATATCTTGGTTTTTTGTTTTAAATGCTTCTTTTACCAAGTGGCTGGCATGGTTCATCTGGGCAAAACGATCCCCTTGTGCTGCTGCCAAACGGTACCATTGGGCCGCTTTCTGTGCGTTTTTTTCGACCCCGAACCCGGTTGCATAGCAATAACCAAGGTTAGACTGTGCTTTGGCGTAATTTGCTTTGGCTCCAATCTCGTAAAAAGATACGGCTTTCGCCGGATCCTGTTTCACTCCATGGGTGCCAAGATGGTACGCGCGACCGAGATTGTAGCAGGCCCAGCCCTCATTCTTTTTTTGCTTCCAGTCTTCCAAACTTGCTTCATTGATGGGCGATGGCGGCTGAGTCCTCTCAGATTCGTTCGCATGGAGGTAATCGGTGTGCGCGAGAATAAACAGCAAAAGCCATCCGGATAGGAATGGTGTGCATTCCACCCAGGGCCAGCGAATGGCTTTGAACTCGCGGCTGTTATACATTTTCTATGATGCCCAGCGTGTTTTAGTCAGGGCACCAGTATTGATGAAAGCTAGTCTTGGGCCAAGCTTGCGACTTTCCTTCGATTTTTATTATCTAAGAACGTAATTTAGTTTCGGTTCTGATGATTTGTTGAAAAATGCCATCGCACTAACTTATTTAATGAGGGAAAATGGCATGAAGGATGCTTTCTGAGTGTTCGAATGCTGGAAGCAATTTATGCCAGAGAATCGTATGTTGCCTTGAAAAAAACGCTAGATGCGGCGGCATTAAGGCATCAGGCGATCGCCAGCAATCTCGCCAATTTAGAGACTCCCAACTACAAGCGAATCGATGTAAATGCAGACTTTGATGAGAGCCTGCAAAAGGTGGTTGGTTCGGGTAATGCCTCGGCAATTGCTCGTGTTCAACCTCGGATCGAGGTGGATCGAACAGCGGTCCCAGATGCTATTAATGGTAATACTGTAAAGATGGAGGATGAGTTGCTGCACATGCAAAGGAACACAATAACGCATTCGTTCGCTCTTCAAGTTTTGGGGCGATCACTGAACAAGATCAAAGCCGCCATCACCGGCAAGACACAATAACACCGAAACTCTTATAAAGATGGATTTAGTCCCTGGATTGCAAAGCAGCGCGTCAGCCCTTCATGCGGAGCGCATCCGCATGGAGGTCATTTCGCAGAATATTGCCAATGCTAACACAACTAAAACGGAGGATGGGGAGCCTTACAGGCGTCAGTTGGTTCATTTCGACACGATCCTCAGGAATAAATTAGGCGCTAATAATGATCTGCCTGGTAATAATTTGTCCCAGGTTCAGGCAAGCAAGATCATTGAGGATTCCAGGCCTTTTCGTGAGGTTTATCAACCAGGTCATCCCGATGCGGATCCGAATGGTATGGTTAAGTATCCAAACGTTCACATCCAAGAGGAAATGGCCGACCTGATCTCTGCATCTCGTGCTTATGAGGCCAACATGGCTGTCATTCGAACTTCACGTACGCTAGCAATGCAGACGATGAATATAGGCAAATAATCGAATTTAGCGAGTAGTTATGCAGCCGATTTCAATGAATGCCAGCCCGTTGGGCAAGGAGATAATGGAGGCCCACATGGCCAAGGCCAGCGCGATGGGTGGCATGGCAGATCAAATGAACGCTATGGGTGGGGCGTTCAATCAGCAGTTATCACAGGCAAGTCAAGTGACACCCGCTGTATCGCCGGCAAACACACCTGCGTCAATAGCCCAAACCCATCCGCCTGCTGAGGGCGTTTTCGATAATGTGCTGGGCAAGTTTGTGCATGAGGTCAACGACAAGCACACTCAGATGGGAAGCTCTCTTCGAGCGATGCTTGCAGGTGAGAACGTGCCGTTGCATCAAGTAATGACTGAATTTCAGGAGGCTGGAGTTGCGTTCACCATGATGGTGGAGCTTCGCAACAAGTTACTAGAGTCTTATAAGACAATGATATCCATGGGCCTCTAGAAAAGGGTTAAAGGACTGGAAATAATGCAAGGATGCAAGCGATCAAGGAATTACTAAAGCAGTTGGCCGGCATATGGAATGAGCTAGGCCTGAACCAGAAAGTTACTGTGATGGCTGCCGGACTGGCGGCTGTTGCTGGATTAGCCGCTGTGCTTATTTGGAGTGGAAGGGCAGACTACTCACTTCTATACGGTAATCTTGATACAGCCGAAGCNGGGCGAGTCGCCCAGGCGCTGGACTCAAGCAGTGTTAAATATGAAATCAGCCAAGGTGGTGGAGCCATTTACGTGCCTGCGGCTCAGGTTCATCAAATTCGGATGCAACTTGCGACCCAAGGGATACCCAAAGGTGACGGGGTAGGATTTGAGTTGCTCGACAAAAACACATTGGGCATGTCGGACTTCATGCAACACGCCAACTATAACCGAGCGGTGCAGGGAGAGTTGGCGCGTACAATTGGCCAGTTTAACGGCGTGGATTCAGCAAGGGTCATGATTGTGAGTCCGGAGAACCGTCTGCTTATCGATCCAGGTCGACATCCCACAGCATCTGTGTTTTTAACCATGCGAGGCATGAGTCGTCCTTCATCCGAGACAGTCAGCGCGATCCAGATGCTTGTTGCTAATTCGATCGAGGGCCTAAGCGTGAACCATGTATCCGTTGTTGATAGCTCGGGTAATGTTCTGTCCGTTCATGATGAGGACGGCTCCTTGGTGGCCGTTACTTCATCGCGCCTGCGCGTTCGGCAGGAGCTGGAAAATTATCTCGGAAAAAAGGTGGAGAGCATGCTCGAGAAGGTGGTAGGGGCGGGTAACGTAGTTGCACGTGTTTCTGCAGACATAAACACAGACTCGGAGACCATCACTCAGGAAATCTACAATCCTACCAATAAGGTGGTTCAGACCGAAAACGTTATCACGGAGCGAACTGCTGAGCCAGCTGCTCAACCTGGTGGGCCGGCTGGTGTAACTCCAAACATTGCGACTGGAGGCGCTAACACTCAGATTGCACCTGGATCCACTAATCAAGTGGACTATCTGAAGCGGGACGCACAGTCGGAATATGCTGTCTCAAAATCCATGACTAATAAAGTGGTGCTGCCTGGGAGAATCAAGGAGTTAAACGCCGCGATTTTCGTGAATACCACTAATGCGCCTGCCGGATTGGTGGCCAGCCTTCATACTGCGGCGGTGCTTGCGCTTGGGTCTTACGTCACCGATACAAACAATGTACAGGTTCAGCCAGTCAATTTTGATACGACTGAGCGCGAACAGATGATTGCAGCCGTTGACTCCAATAATTTCTGGACTCGTTTTTGGGATACTGGAAAAACAATGATGTATGTCATGCTTTTATTGGCAGGCCTCTATCTTGTGACCAGGACATTCAAAACGACAAGTGAAGAATTTATCCCAACGGGTATGACCGTAGGGGAGTTAATGGCAGAGCGTTTAGCTACTGAGGGGGCAGCGATGACGGCTGCCGCTGCCGCTGTAGTGCCGGAAGGGCAAGGTGCCGTTGGCGGTGCTGCTGCAGCAGATGTGACTCCTGAAGAGCCACAAGAGGACGACGTTGAGGTGATCACAGAAGAGAAGAAGAAACTTGTGATGGACTTTGGTCTTGGCAAGCAGCAGCCCGAGCGTGTGACTGTTGAGGTGTTGAAGGATTTAATACAGGAGAATCCTGAAAAACTAAGTGCTGCAGCAAAGAGTTGGCTGTTGGCGAGTAATGACTCCGATAACACTTAAGTCTTGATGGCAGATTCCAATCAAAAAACTCGCGTCAAGTTAACTTCGGTTCAAAAGCTGGCTGCTTTGTTGATTTTACTCGGGGAGGACGCTGCTGGAATTATCCTTAAAGCATTTGATAAGAACGAGCGCGAGCAGGTTTGCGCGGAGATGGCAAACCTGCCGATGCTTAACACTGATGACCAGCAGGTTATATTACGTGAATTTACCGAAATGGCTGTTGCATCCATTTCGTCTCTCGAAGGCAGCGAGGATTACACTAAGAGAGTACTAGAAAAGGCGGTTGGCTTGTTTGAGGCTGAGGAAATCATCAGCCGTGTTTCCATGAGTAAAACTTCGGTGGCCGCAATGCAGAAGATTATAGATATGGATGCATTGGGCATATGTAACCTTCTCAAAGAAGAGCAGGCGCAGACGATTTCACTGGTCCTCAGTTATCTGCCTCCTGCTAAAGCGGGAGATGTGATACTCAGGCTTCCGGAGTCCGTTCGTGAAAACGTTATCGAGCGCTTGGCTAAACTCGAACCAACCCCCATTGAGGTTGTTGAAACAGTTGGGCGGACTCTTTCGAAAAAGATTGGTTCAAAGATAACGCGTTCATTGAACCAGACTGGCGGCTATCAATCTGCCGCTACTCTCCTGAAAAATATGGATAAAGAATCCAGGGATGATATTTTGAATAATATGGATGAGCGTATCCCTGATTTGGTTAGAGATATCAAGTCCAAGATGTTCACCTTTGATGACCTTGCTGATCTGGACAATCGCGTCTTGCAAAAAGCCATGACTCAAGTAGATGCCGACCGGTTGCCGATGGCTTTGGCTGCGGCTACTGATCGCGTGAGGGATGCGCTGCTTGGTGCCATGTCAAAGCGAGCAGCAGAAACTGTTCGTGAGGAGATGGAGAATCTGGGCAAGGTGAAACTGGCCGATATCAATGCGGCACAGGAAACTGTCGTATCTGTTTTGAGAGAGATGGAGGACTCTGGTGAACTGGAGTTATCCTAGCTAGGCAATGATTGAATTGGAGGAACAAGAGAAGGAGTGCTCAGGCCTGACGGTAATTGGCCCTCTTAAGGATGTACGGGTTTCAAGCGAGGACTCACCTGTCAGACAAGTGCAAGTGCTCTCTCCTGAGGACCTGCAGTTGACGGAACAGGCAGCGTATGAGCGAGGGAAAAAGGAAGCTGAAACAAATCTTCAGGAGCAACTTGACCTGATGAAGGCGGAGTATGTTACAAAAAAAAATAAGGAACTAGCTGATTTTTGCNCCAATATTAAAGATGACCTCGGCGGGCAGATCCCAAAGATTCTTGAATCCCTGGAGAAGCATGTCGTTAACCTCGCGGCAGACATTGCCATGAAGGTTGTTGGGGGATTGCCGATAGATAAAACAATGGTGGAGCGCGTTGTGAAAGATGCCTTGGCAAAGGCGGAAAAGGATGCCGAGATTGTGGTGCACCTACATCCAGAGGATTTACATCTTTTGACTCAGGGAGAGTCTGAGTTGCTCGAATCATCTCAAGGGTCCTGCAAGGTGCTTTTTCAAGCATCGGATGATGTCACCCGTGGCGGATGCCTCCTTGATACTCATTATGGAGTACTGGATGCACGTAGAGAAACCAAAGCCGATGTAATTAAACAATCAGTTTTGGCATGACCCATCCGACTCACAACCAGTTAACACCCTCCAGATTAATTGCCAAGGCGCAGTCTGGGTTAGATGAACTTGAACTGGTTAAAAATCGAGGGAAAGTTGTTCAAATCATCGGGTTAGTTATTGAGTCGCAAGGACCAAGAGCAGCGATTGGGGAAATCTGTAAGCTCGAATCATCGAACCATCCAAATGGCGTTCTGGCAGAGGTAGTCGGTTTCAGAAACCAGAACTTGCTGCTGATGCCGCTTAACCAGATGGACGGGATATATCCCGGGTGCGAGGTGGAGGGAACAGGCTCTTCACTGCGCATTCCTGTCGGTGATGAAATGCTTGGTCGAGTATTTGACGGATTAGGAAACCCACTTGACGGGTTGCCATCGCCGACCCGTTTTGAAAGCGGAAATTTCAAACTTCAATCGCCACATTTGCTCACTCGTGCCCGCATTAAACAAGTTTTTAACACCGGCATCCGTTGCGTTGATACATTTACGCCTATTGGGGTTGGTCAGAGAATGGGTATTTTTTCCGGAAGCGGCGTGGGTAAGTCGACATTGCTTGGAATGATGGCTAGCCGGGGTGATGCCGATATCAATATAATAGCTTTGATTGGAGAGCGGGGACGCGAGGTGCGAGAATTTATCGAGCGTGATCTTGGTGAGGAAGGCAGGAAAAAATCAATTGTAGTTGTTGCTACTTCAGACGAGCCCGCATTGGCTCGGGTTAAGGGAGCATTTCTAGCAATGACGATGAGTGAGTATTTTAGGAGTCAAGGAAAGAAGGTATTGCTGATGATGGATTCGGTTACCCGGTTTGCTATGGCCCAGCGAGAGATCGGACTTGCAATTGGAGAACCACCATCTTCGCGGGGATACACTCCGTCTGTGTTTGCCCTTTTACCTAGGCTGCTCGAGAGAGCAGGAAACGATGTGAAGGGTAGCATTACAGGTCTGTTTACTGTTTTGGTGGAAGGGGATGACATGAATGATCCTATTGCTGACTCGGTCCGATCCATACTGGATGGTCATCTAGTGCTGACGCGTGAATTGGCGATGCAGAATCATTATCCAGCCGTCGATATTCTTCAAAGTAACAGTCGATTGGCCCGAGATTTGCTNAATAATGAACAACTGGAACGTTCCGGAAAAGCGCGAGATTTACTCGCAAGTTACCAAAAAAATCAGGATTTAATTAATATCGGTGCATATCAGGCTGGCTCCAATTCAAAGGTGGATGCAGCTATACGTGCATATGATCCATTGATGAGTTTTTTAAGACAGAATATAGATGACGACTCCCGCAGTGAGTCCAATTGGGATGGACTTGGGCATGTGTTGGCTCAGGCGTATCCACCTCAAAAAGAAGGAGTTAGCGAGTCCAGATCAATCGCTCCTACAGGACCATTGTCATGAAACCATTTCGTTTTACATTGGAAAGTGTTCACCGTTTGCGAAAGGAGGCGGTGGATCGTGCGAATGATCAATTGGCTCGTGAAATGTTGCTGTTAAGGCGTGAAAAGCAGAATTTGCAACGCATTGAAGAGCGCATGGAACAAGCCCGTGTAGGTTTTCGGGAAGCGGTTACCAGTGGTGAGCAATCACAATTAATTGTTCAACTCAGACAATTTATGGTTTCGCTTGAGCAGGAAAGAAAAACACGACGCACCACGTTTGAGGCGCATCAAGCNCGGGTTGATGCCTGTCAAAAAGTTGTGATNGCGGCTAGGCGGAAACTTGAAATTATTGAAAAAATCAAGAGCAAACGTTTGGCCGAGTATGAGTGTGATAAATCCAGCCGGGAACAAAAAGAATTGGATGACTTACTGGTACAAGGGCATTCCCGTGAGATGAATTTGAATTATGCATAGCAGATGAAGAAGTTGGTTGTTCCCATTATTATCGCTCTGCTAATTGTTGCAGGTATTGTTGCTGCGACCTATTTCTGGGTTATACCGGAACTTGAAAACTATACTCAGAAAAAGGCCGATGCTATGTTGCAGGCGGGGGAGGAACTGCAGAAAGTGGAGGATAAACATGAAAAAAATCTGACTGTTAAATTTGATGATCCGTTGTCATCTACAGAGACAAACCGTCTAAGTGGTGCGGCGATTCAAGACATGGTTGAGTCGGGTGTAATGACTTACGATAATCCGGATGTTCATACCCTTATGCGCGAGTTAAAACGGCGCCTTGAGGCTGTTCAGCGGCGTGAGGATCGTGTGGCCAAGATCGAAAAGGAGTTGCAAATTAACTGGAGCGAGCTTTCGGGTCTAACAAACGAGATTGCCCAGGCTCGAATGGACTTAAGTAATCAACTAACGAATGCAGTTGATCTGATCAAGCGCACTGAGGAGAATGCTTACAAAACTCAGGCTCAATTACTTTCAGCCTTACTTCCGGCCCAAGCCGTAATTTCTCTGCGGCAGAAAGATGATCCAAAGGAGTGCGCCAAATTGTTTTTTTTCATGAAACTAGAAGAGCAGGCTGCGCTGATCACCGAGTTAAACAATGGGACGGAGGAAGATCAGAAGCTGTCAGCTGGCATACTTCAGGAATTAAAACGAATTGGGTTGAAACCGGCAGTTGAACCTGAGCCTCCTGCTGCAGCACAGCCTCCGAACTAATGAAGTTGCAAGACACACTACCGTCGCAAACAAAACCCGAATTGGAAACCCAATCCGGGTTATCCGACTTAGGGCAAGGGGGTTCTCAAAAAGGTAATTTCAGTTCGTTTCTGCAATTAATTAATCCTAAAATTAGTGCGGTTGCTGAGCCTATGGCATCATCAAACAAGNCAATAGCTCGGGGGCAAATTCAATTAAAGAGCCAGACTTCGAGTGTTGACTCTCCGCGAACCCAGACAGGGAAGGGGGTGCTTAATGGTGTTTCAANNAAAACATCTGCACTTAGGGAAAACGGAGAGGTGAGTCTAGTTCGCGCGGTTAAAAACTCAAAAACTAAAACCGCGGATCAACCTGAACAGATAGGGGTTTTTGGTCATGTGGCTGCACAAGCCTTATCCAAGGCATCGCAGTTTGCCGTCAAAAAACAAAGCGGGCATATATTAAGCGGTACAGAAAAGACGAAGAAGAGAGACCTTGGCAAGGCGTTAAAATCCTCGCACGAGGTTGCTGTTCCTGCGCAACTAAAGGCGGTCGTAAAACAANCAAATGACTCCCTTCAAGGCAAAGGCTCAACTGAAGGAATTGCCCCAAACCTCAACAAATTCCTAGCACAGAATCAACCTGGTTCGAAAAAAAATGCAGAACAGGTTTTATTATCAATGCGAAATCAACTTGACGACTCAGCCAAGGTTTCTGCATTCAATAANACAAAAAAATCTGCAAATAACAAAAATAGTAANGGTGCAAAAGAGTTAAATAATCAGTTGTTTAATAAAGAGATTATTAACAGCCGCACGCATTCATCTGCTCCTGCTTCTCTTGCTCAAATTAAAAAGGAGGGCGATCTACTAATAAAGGAGAGAGGTTATCAGACCCCGATATTAGTGAATGAAAAACCGCGTTCACATAATCCCCTGGTTGACGGTAATACTAAATCGAGCGTTCATATACATTCAAAACACGAGCTAGTTTCATATGGTGGAAAACATGGTAAATTTAACGATGCATATAGCGCTGACAAGCAAAGCCGAATTGTTGGGCTAGATGAGCAGGCCAGATCCAATCCATTAGAACGGAAACCATTCAATGCCAAGTTAAGTAATGTAGAAGGATTAAAGGTTGCAAATCCGAACAATGAAAATTTATTGCTACAGAATGCTGTAACTCAATCTAAGGTGTCATCTGTTTTAAATACTAATAAGTTAAAGAGTACAGAGTCTGGGCAGACACAACGTACGCAGGGGAATGAGTTGAAGGCAAAGAATAGCTCGAAATTGAGCAGCAGCGATTCGCTTGCGGTTCACCAACAAGCTGATAAGGGCCATCAAGATCCAAAAATAAAAGCGGTATTTCAACAGTTTGATGCAAATGTGCCCGCACAAGATGTTGATTCTAAGCAAACGAAGAATGGATTAGACAATGCTGCCAGCGCATTATCCAAAAAAGATATAAGCCGTACTTTGAATCGTTCTGAAAGTTTGCAACCTGCAAAACTGCAGTCGGTTATGCCAGTAAAGAGTGCGCCTGTTATCCTGAATGAAGTAGAGAAAAGTGTCTTAAGAAAAGGGCCTCAATCCAAACTTCGTCATATAGGTTCAGCGCAGTCAACAATTGGCAAGAGAACAGGAGGGCAGGGGTTTGCTAGTGGTAACACTGTTTCAGGAAGTTCCGAGCCTAAAACTAGTGGCATGGAAGATGCTTTTTCGAGGATCGACATGAATTTGGCTCGAAAAATGGATCAAGCTGACAGTCTAAGGCAGAAATTGCCTGAAGCTATCTCGGTCGATTCTAGGCAAGCCAGGGAGCATGCGTTGTTTGCAGCTGAAATGATTGAAGCTGGTCGATCGGAGCTGAATCAAATCCGGGATGCAACGGCTAGAAATGATATGGCAAACCGCTTGAGTCAATTGGAAGCAGAGCTTCAGCCGGTTCAGTCGAAACTGGTACAAGGAAAGGGGAATGCTCAAGTTAAAGCCGTAGTGTTCCGGGAGATCATGAGTGCTGCAGAAACATTTCGTGGAATGAGCTCCAGCCGTTGGGCAATGACAATTGAGCCGTTGAATAACCTTCGCATCCAGCTAAATCTTTCCATGGCTGAAACCCAGCTCGTTGTGCAGGCCAAGTTGGAACGAGGTAGTCAGGCAATTTTAGCAAGTGGTTGGAGTGATCTTCAGGCCTCCCTTGCTGAAAAAGATATTGATCTGAAATCATTGCTAACCGGGAGTTCGAGGGAGGGGCATACAAATTTGTCCGGAGGGAGACATGAGCGCCAATCTGGTGGCCAAAACCGTGATGACGAAGCTTGGTTCTCTGGTGAGTTAAACGATTTACTCGCAGAATTTGAAAAAGAAATTAAAAGACCATCAAATGCCAAGCGTAAAGGGGAGAGATCCAGGATGGTGGAGTCAAATTTTGAAAAGTGGGCGTAGGTGATGATACAAGGAGTATCCCCAAATAGTAATATCAATTACACTCCGCTAGAAGTCGGAGAAAAGGTTGAATACCGGGAAACCAAAAAGGTACTCGATCAAGACGATTTTCTTAAATTACTAATTACACAGTTTTCAACACAAGACCCACTGGCTCCAATCACTGATACTGCATTCATTGCTCAAATGGCTGAGTTTACTGCATTAGAGAACGCAAAGGTGACACAGACTGAAATGTCACGGCTAAGAGCGCAAAGCGCCAACCAAGAGGCTGTAACAATGATTGGAAAGACTGTTGAGTTAATCGCGGGAGAAGACGGGGAGGTTGTAGTTGGTTCCGTAAGTAAAGTTCTTATAGATTCAGATGGTCCAAAGCTTGTCGTAAGCGGGGCCCCTTATTCAGTTGACAAGGTTATAGCTGTCCGTAATTCGGGATCATCACATACAGGGGGATAATAAAAATTTAGGCAAATAAAACAGATTAAAATTAAATGATACGATCACTAAATACTGGCGTAGGTGGAATTCGAAATTACCAGACCAGCTTGGATGTCATTGCGAATAACTTGGCTAACTTGAATACGGTTGGATACAAGGGTGGTAGGGTTGATTTTGCAGAGGCATTAACCCAAACAGTTCGCCCTACGACCCCAGACGAGGGGAATACGAGTGGCACTTCTAGTGTTGCAGTTTCAAATGGCGTGGCGACCAATGCAGTAACAACGATTTTCGGCCAGGGGGCGATCAATCAGACCGGTAAAATAACGGATCTAGCGCTTGCTGGTGATGGGTATTTTATACTTAAAAAATATGGTACACCATCAATTGGGGATTCCAGGAATACGACCGATTTCGATATCACAAGAGCTAGTGTAGGAGGTATCGCTCAGCCTGATTCAGGCGACAAGGGTGCTCCGGGGGGCATTTCATATGCGACAAGAGCCGGTGATTTTCGTTTGGATAAGAATGGTAATCTTGTCAATAATATGGGTATGCGTGTCCAGGGCATTTCGAATTCTATAAATAACCCAGGTGAAATTGGGGACATCAAGCTTGACCGTGGTGAGTTTATGTCGTCGGTAGACGTCTTGAGAGGATCGACCGACGACAAAACAGTTGTGATGGCCAAGGCGCATGGATTTAAGACAGGAAACATCGTCATCTTTAAATCAGATTCGGAGATGCCCGGCAATGAACTACAGGAGGCTACTCCTTACTATGTGCGTGTGGTCGATGAGAACAAGTTGTTATTGTATGATAATCTGCATGCGGCATCAACGGATGAAAACAAACTTTTAGCTAAAAAAATACCTGCCAATGAAGTGACGAATACCGGGATGCGGATTATTAAGAAGTTGGCATCCTACGAAGGCGTGCATACTGAGGCGATTAACGAAGAGTACACGATCACTTCTGGCGCTACCCATGGCCTAAAGGATGGAGACAAGGTGCGTTTTTACGTTCCTAATGCTGTAAGTGTTATTACTGATACAATGACGGCAGGTGAAAACAACACATGGTCCTTCAAGGTGTCTCCACAGGAATACTTGAGTTCGATGGAAAAAGGCAAAGTGCTAAATTTTGGTGCGGGTAAGGAGTTTGTAATTTCGGAAGTAGCCGAGAACAGGCCTCAGCCAAATGAAGATGTAGAGTCTTATACCATAACCGGTTCGGTTGCTAGATTTCTTCAACCAGACCTATCAGGTGAGACAAAATTCTCAATGGCACCAATTACATCGCTGCTGACCACCACGGAAATATCTGCCATGGGGAAGGTAAACGTGGATGGAGATGAGTGGTCCTTTCAGATGGCTAAGACTGATTATAATCAACTTTCACCAATCTCTCCTGATTTGGCCACGGTGTTGGACTTTGGAGTTGGGAAAGAAATGCGTGTTACAAACGTAATTGATGATGGATCAGGTTCTGTCAAAATATTTGGGAACGCAGTAGTGGCGGATGCAGACTTTTCAGGCATAACCCGTCTCAGTCATGAAGGTTACACAAAATTATCTAACCTTGACGATCAAGATGCGTCCGGAGGTTTTAGCCAATCGTTTTATGTAAGTGTAAAGGGTGAGAAGGCTTTTAGCTTACACAACTCTTCTGAGGATGCTTTTTCCAGGACTCGTGCAGTTAATATTCAAAACGGGTCGTTATATAATTCCTCTATCGTAAAGGTGGCGGCATCGACTACAGCTCAGATCCAGAATGTCAATGTTGATACTGCTGGAAGAGTAAATGTAATGCTGACGGATGGTACTCAATATACTCGAGCTCAGATATTGTTGCGAAAATTCACAAACCAGCAAGCGCTGGATAAAGAGGGTGGTAATATGTACTCCAACCTTGAAAATGCAGGTGTCTCGGAATGGAGTACTCCGGGCAGTGATGGGTTTGCTCGCATTGAGTCAGGGGCATTGGAGTTGTCCAACGTAGACGTAGCGCGCGAGTTTTCGAAGCTTATTTCGACTCAGCGCGCGTTTCAGGCTAACGCGAGGATGGTTTCCGCCAGTGATCAAATCCTTCAGGAACTTCTTAGATTGAAACGATAAGATTAGGCATTCATAGTCCTGTTGCTGCTTAATTTGAGAGCAGCACTTAAAAAGAAAAATGGCAGAACCAAACCCACAACCTCAAGCTGAGGCCGCCGCAGTTTCGGCTCCGCCTCCCAAAGGGGGGGGCATCTTCGGTCCCATCATAGCAGCAATAATTATTGTCGCGGGCATTGCCGGTGTCTTCAAGCTTATGGTGGTTCCTGCTTTAACAGGTGAAGTCAAGGAGGTTCCGGCAGATGTAGATGACGGGGATGGGCACGGTGAAGATAAGAGCGACCATGGTTCCGACTCGCATGCCTCTGGCGAAAAAATGAAAGTACCCTATGAGTTGGACGAGGCAATTCTAGTTAATATTANGGGCGAGAACAACATGGTGTTGAGTGCGAAAGTTGGATTTCTACTCAAAACCAAGCTTAAGGAAGGCGAAGACTTAAAAGCGATGACCGATCTCTTGGACAAGTTCAAATCAATGCTTGTTGCGCAGACCCGCGGTTACCTTGTAGGGCTCGAGGAGGGAGATGTTACCGATGCGCCCGAAGCTGTTCACTGTGAACGCCTGAAAACAAAGGCCAACACTGTTTTTAGGAATGTGATTAAGTATGACCCAGGACTAAAGAAGTTTTTGGAGNATGATCCTGTGGAAGTAGTTTTTTTGCCAAGCTTTACGCACCAGCAATAGGATTAGACGAAATCATGGTTGCGCCTCAAACTGCGGACGATAACTCACTCATCGACCAAGAAGGGTTGGTGGAAGTTTTTCGTTATCGTGGNGAGAAAACAAATCTGCCGGATGAAGCGGTGATGCCGTTTACTTTTGGCCAGGCAGCTAGTCTTTCTTCATCTGATCTGCATCGTTTTCGCACTCAAAACACAGCCGTTGCACGTGCTATGGCTGCCCGATTGTCGTTGTTCGTTCGAGCCGAGTTTTCAATGGAGCTAGAAGAGGTCTCCACGATGACTTTTCAGAAGTACACGGGCAATGCCCCAACTCCATGTCATTTGGTTTTATTTAAGGTTGAGCCTTTGCAGGGAATCGGAGTGCTCGACTTCGCCCCGGCGCTTGGATTGGTGCTCACCGATCGAATGCTAGGGGGTATTGGCGCCATGGTGGACCCCGATAGACCGTTGAGAGAGGTAGAGCATTCGCTGATTGATCAAGTTTCACAGATCCTGCTTCAGGAGTGGGCCGAGTCTTGGAAGACCCGNGAAAAGCTTGTTCCNCGNCTTCTGGGGATTGAGAATAATCCNAAGTTNCTTACAGTCTGCGATCCNGATGAGGAGGTCAAGGTGCTCAAATATACGGCCACGATGGGTGATGTGTTTGACCGAGTTCAACTAGTCCTTCCTGCAAAGATGAGTGAGCCGTTGATTCAGCAACTTACAGCAGACACCGATGTGAAAAAGAAGGATGCAGCCAGCAAGAAAAGCCTGATGCCTTCATGGAATAAAGCCTACGACGGTGTCAAGCTGCGGGTTTCCGCTGTTTGGCACGATGTCGAGATGCTGAGCCGGGATCTGCTCAACGTTAAGGAGGGGGACTTTCTGCCTCTGAAATCAGATTCCTTTGACAAGGTGGAGGTTCGATTGGCCGACCAACCCAAATTTATAGGGCGGCTTGGAAGTGCTTCCAAAAAGTCAGCTGTAGAGATCACGAAGTATATAGGAAAATAATTTAAATCATTGCCATGCCAACCACTGTTGAAAACCAAAGCACAATGGAGTTTTTGCTTGATGTCCCAGTAAAACTCACCGTGGAACTGGGGAATTGTGAAATGACAATGAAGGATCTTTTGCAGTTGGGGATTGGAGCTGTTGTCCAACTGGATAAAGGCGCAAATGATCCTATTGATATTTTCGTCAACCAGAAACTTGTGGCGCGTGGGGAGATTGTTGTTGTTGAAGATAACCTTGGNATAAAAATCACCGAAGTCTCAACTGGCAGTAGCGAAAAACCGGGGGATGAAACGTCAGCCTCCGATTCAGTTGAAGAGGGTTTGTGATGCCAACCGGGCGGCTATTATCCGCGTTCCCGGCATTCGCGCCTTTGGGGCGCGATCCAGAGGAATATATCGGGATTGCTGAAAGCTTGCCGGACTTATCTAAGCTAGTTCTGTCANCAGGAGGAGAGATAGGTTTGGATTCGCTTTTGCAGTTGCTCGGGATGCTGCTCCTTGTTCTTGGCGTNTTTGGCGCATTCGCATGGGCCGTCAAGCGCTGGAAGCTGCTTCCCCAATTGCGAGGAGGGCAAAGCCACCTACAAATTTTGGAAGTGAGATCGCTTGGCCAACGTAACTCATTGTTCGTCGTAGAGTATCGAGGGAGGCGCTTATTAATTGGCTCNGGTAACAATGGTCCGCGTTTGCTNAGCGCATTGCCAGATGATGGCCCANATGNAACCTCGNANGGTNAAGAAGNAGATTCTGAAATTGNTGNAGTGTTAGAAACAAATGCGAAGGGATCTGGAGCCAGTTTTTTGTCTGAGTTGAATCATCATATCGGAAGGGAGGGTGTTTGAAATTACGATTGGACAAACGGTTGCTCTTTTTTTTCTCTTACCGTGGAGCGTGCAGGGTATTAGCTCTGTGTCTCTTTGGTTTGGTTTTCATGTTTAGCGAGCCGGGTGCTCAAGCGCAGGCAAATGCAACCAACAGTCTTGGGTTCAACCTACAACTGCCTGATGATCCGAAGGAGTTCGACCTTAGCATTCGAATTGTCATCTTTTTTACGCTCCTGGCAATTGCTCCGTCGCTGATGATTATGATGACCTGTTTTACGCGGATTGTGATTGTAATGTCGTTCCTGCGTACTGCGCTCGCATTGCAGCAAGCACCGAGCAATCAGTTGCTGGTTTCTTTCTCTCTTTTCCTCACATTTTTTATAATGGGGCCAGTTTTCGAGGACATCAACAGCACTGCATTAACTCCTTATTCTGAGGGTGAAATTACGAGTCAAGAAGCAATCGAGATTGGTGCCGACCGCATGCGAACTTTCATGCTGAAACAAACAAGACCGAAGGATGTGGAGTTTTTCCTGGGGCTTGCCCGGGTGGGGCCAACCACCCTCGATAATGTCCCATTACGTGTAGTTATTCCGAGTTTTGTTTTGAGTGAATTAACGACAGCGTTCCAAATGGGGTTCTTCCTGTTTTTACCATTTATTTTGATCGATTTTGTAGTGGCCATTGTGTTGATGAGTCTTGGCTTAATGTTCCTGCCACCCACGATGATTTCGATGCCAATGAAGCTGTTATTATTTGTTTTGGTTGACGGATGGACTCTACTTGTCAGATCACTTGTGGATAGTTTTAATTATTAGAACAAACAGATGACCATCGACCAGTCCATTGACGTTGTAAAAAGCTTGATGATGCTTTGTTTACAGGTCGCATTGCCATTTTTGTTGAGCGCGATGATTATCGGATTGTTTATCAGTTTTTTTCAGGCAATTACGTCACTTCAGGAACAAACGCTTACTTTTGTTCCTAAAGCACTCGGTGTGGTAATTGTGGTTTTCCTGCTATTCCCTTGGGTCACAAACACGATGCTTGATTATACAACTGAAATGTTTAATCGGATGTCACAGATGGGGCCCTGATTATCGATGAGGTAAGAGGAGGTTTTTATAGTGGAGTATTTCCTTCTGGTCTTTTTGATGTTTCTACGGTTCGGGGGTTTGTTTGTTATATTTCCGCTGTTTATCATGGCCCGCATTCCGGTCAAGTTGCGCGTTGCATTGGCACTGATGATTGGGGTTGTGATGGCTGGTAACATTACAGTTACACCGGATTGGCGCGCTATGGGTATGGGAGATATGGCGCGCATTGTTTTCTTCGAATTAACTACAGGTATATTGCTGGGGTTGGTTTGTCGTATGGTCTTTTACGCACTGGAGATTGCAGGTCTTCGTATTTCGACCGATTCAGGATTGTTCATCACTATGAACTTCTCTGGCATGGAAGGAATCCCACAGCAAGCACCAAGTATTGTTCTATTCTTATTGGGAAGCATTCTAATGGTGGCCATGGATATCCATTATTTCATCATTGAGTCGGTGCAATTGGGATACCAGTTTCTACCAATTGGTGGAGGGGTGTTTCACGGTGGCTTGATAAACCACATAGGAGAATTGATCGGTAAAGTATTNCTTATGGGAATTCTNATTTCTGCTCCNGTGATGGCNACCGGTTTCCTNGTTAATTTCATTATGGCCCTCATGGGNCGGGCAGTTTCCCGTATCAATGTCTTTGCGGAGAGTTTTTCTATTAGATTAATCTGTGGGATCGGCNTNTTCGGCGCAACAATTGCTNTNACTGCTGAGTATATNGCGAATTTTATTCGCACAATACCAAATGCGTTGATCTACACAGCCCGTATTTTTGCGGGTTAAAGGTTAAAATAGATGCTTACGGTGATTTCGGGGAGGGAATGTGCTTTCTGCTTTTCGGACATGCGTAAAATACATTAATTAATATGGCGCAAGACAGTGATACTGGCGAAAAAACCGAGGAACCGACCGGCAAAAAGCTGAGTGAGGCGGTTTCCCGGGGAAACATCGCCAAAAGCATGGACATCAACACTGTTGCTTTGTTGGCGGTTGCGTTGTTTCTGTTGACTCTTTTTGGTGGCGAAATTTGGATGACCTTACAAGGATATCTGATCCAGATTTACTCCGATTTGGGTGTGATGAGGGTTTCTGGTGAGTCGCTTCGTGAATATTTGTTGGAGTTTTTTCAAATAGCCGGATCAAGCGTTTTACCTTTCATGTTGGGGGTTATGTTTTTCGGGATATTGGTTACGGGTACGCAGACCAAGTTTCAACTCACACCACAGGCAGTCTCATGGAATTTAGCCAAATTAAATCCAATCAATGGAGTGAGGAAAACCTTTAGCTGGAAAGCATGGGGTGAATTTGTAATCAACTTAATCAAGCTTTCGGTGGTTGTAGCTCTGATTATCAATGTAGTATGGGATATCATGCAACATCCGGTATTTCATCATCCTTCTTATCTAGGACAGGTTCTGGAGTTTATTTCGGATGCCGCACTTACGNTNCTTGCNAAGGTGTTGCTGGCAATGATTTTTATCGGCGTTATCGATTACTGGTATCAATGGTGGCGAACCAGAGATGGCCTGAAAATGAGCGTAAAGGATGTCAAAGATGAGACGAAAAATCAGGACGGAGATCCTCACTTCAAAGGTGAACAGCGAAAACGGCGTATGGGGATAATGCAGGGCTCAATACTCGAGGAAGTGCCCGAAGCTGATGTGGTGGTCACCAATCCTGTCCGTCTCGCGGTGGCCTTGAAGTATGATCGTGAAACGATGAAATCACCAAAAATTGTAGCCAAGGGGGCGAGATACAATGCATTGATGATAAGGGAAATTGCTCAGAAAAATGGCGTTCCATTGGTGGAGAATAAGCCTTTGGCTCAAATGTTATTTAAGTTTGGTCGCGTCGGTAAGGAAATACCATATCAACTATTTACCGCGGTCGCTGAGATTCTAGCTTACGTTTACCGAACTAATCGGTTCCGATATTTTAAAAAGGGCAGACAGGTGCCTGCATAAGCAATGGCAGCGGAAGAAAAAAACGTCAAACGAGTTTGGGATTTCAGCGACTTGGCGCTGGTCTTCTTCATGTTTGGCACCCTTTTGGTGCTTATAATACCAGTTCATCAGATCATGATGGACATGTTGTTAGGGGTTAGTCTGGCTTTGGCGCTATTGATCCTGCTTGTGATTCTATTTCTCAAGAATCCTTCTGACTTCACTGGCTTCCCCACTTTACTACTAATTTTCACCTTGTATCGGCTCGGGTTGAATGTCGCGACAACTCGCCTGATCTTNTCCGAGGCNGATGCCGGAGCACTTATCGATGCCTTTGGGGAATTTGTCGTNAGAGGTAGTTTCGTTGTCGGCATTGTCATTTTTCTAATTTTAACAGTAATCAATTTCGTTGTGATTACAAAAGGGGCAGGNCGGATCGCCGAAGTTGCAGCNCGCTTCACTCTTGATGCAATGCCAGGGAAGCAGTTGGCCATTGATGCTGAGTTAGACAAGGGATACATAACCGTTGAAGAGGCACTGGACAGGCGCAGGTTGCTGCAGCAAGAGTCCGATTTTTATGGNGCAATGGACGGGGCGAGCAAGTTTGTTCGAGGTGATGCTGTAGCTGCAATCCTAGTTACGCTAGTAAATATTATAGGAGGCCTTGCAATNGGAGTGTTTCAAAATGGCATGGCTGTGACCGAGGCATTGGAAACTTATACGCGGTTGACCATTGGTGATGGATTGCTTTCNCAAGTGCCGGCCATCATTACATCAACAGCGGCCGGTGTGCTTGTAACAAGAGCGGCCTCCAAGCAAGAACTTGGTCAGAGTCTAGGAAGGCAGCTTTTCTTTTCGCAACGAGTGATGGCCATTCTTTGTGGAACTATGGTCGTAATGTCTATTGTGCCNGGGTTCCCAATGGTTCCATTTCTNTCTTTAGCTNTAATTTTTGGCTTCATTGCATATGGNTTGAGGANGGGTGGAGTGCTNCGGNAAGCGTTCGATGANATGGACAAGAATNCGGATTTATNGAGCAGAAAGAAAGAAGATGCNAAGAAAGAAGCAGCNGCAGGTGGGCCGGATGAAGCTCTTGAGAGCCTTCTTCAGGTAGACACCCTCATGATTGAGTTGGGCTACGGGTTGGTAGGGTTNGCTGATCCTTCAAAGGGAGGTGATCTGCTTCAGCGTATTACCGGCGTGCGTAAAAGCTTTGCGCAGGATATGGGTTTTATAGTTCCTTCCATTCGTCTGCGTGACAGCCTCCAGCTTGGGCCTAACCAATATCAGTTTCTTTTGCGAGGGCAAGTGATAGCGGTGGGTGAAGTGATGCCAGGCCATTGGATGGCAATGAATACAGCTAATAGTTCTGTTGTTCTTAAGGGAGTGCCAACCACGGAACCTGTGTTCAAATTACCAGCTACATGGGTAGATGAAGTTGAACGGCGTAACGCGGAGATGGCGGGTTATACGGTGGTTGATGCATCGTCCGTTATGGTTACTCACTTGAGCGAATCCGTTAGACGTCACGCTTATCAGATTCTCACGAGACAGGATGTCCAGTCGCTNCTCGACAACTTGAAGGACGACCATCCCGCGCTTATCAACGAACTTGTCCCAAACCTGCTTAATATTGGTCAAATTCAGCGTATTCTTCAGAATCTGTTGGCTGAGGTGATTCCTATTCGGAATCTCGTGGGCATTCTTGAGAGGGTGGCGGATCATTCCGCTGCCACCAAGAACCCTGATGAACTTTCAGAGCAGGCGAGACGTGTATTAGGGGCTGAAATTGTAAAGCCATTCCTGACAGATGAGAACGAGGTTCGTGCCGTGACTATGGAGCCATGGTTAGAGGAGGAAATTGCTAAGGGGTTGCAAAAATCGGCGACGGAGTCTGTGCTCTACATGGAACCAAAACTGGCCCAGCACATGACTCATCATCTGGCAACTGCCGTGCAACCAATGATTGGTGCGGGGCAGCAGCCTGTGGTTCTGTGTTCTACACAGGTGCGGCTTGGTTTACGGCGGTTTTTTGCCGCCAATTTTCCAGAGATTGCCTTTGTTGCATATGAGGAGCTGCCTCCTAAAGTAGCGATACAGTCCCTAACTGCAATTCCAGGATTGCCTTGAGTCTTAAATGAACGCNATACGCCGATTTAAAGCGAAGAACGCAAAGAAAGCNATTGAGGCGGTGCATGGTGCTCTAGGGCCAGATGCGGTAGTGGTCAACATCCGAAAGATAAGCAAGGGTGGCCTGAANGGTTTTTTTCAATCTCCTGAAGTGGAAATCACCGCCATGGTGCCGGGGGTACATTCAAACGTATTTGACCAAGAGGGAATTTCCAGGATTCAAAAAAAGAAATCTGAGGAGANGGTGCNCCGAAACTTATCTGACAATATTTCCCATTCAAANCCAGTTGGGCGACTTGATTTGTTAGATGACACGCCGATTGAGATTCCAAGGTACATCTCTTCAGGTGAAGAAAAAACATCTACACCAAGCCGGGGTCTTCAGGTCGAGAATCACTGGTCTGTGAAACAGGTNTTAGAAAGCATTGGGGTGCTGCCTCTATACATTGAGAAGTTGATCGGATCGGCTAANCTACGTTATCCCAATTATGACACTGTTACGCTCGGGGAACAGNTGACTTATGTTCGGTTATGCCTTCTTGACCATTGGTCGNGATTATACTCAAAAGCGCAACAGGGCATGTCTTCAAGAAANCTTCTGCTTGGTCCTCCAGGCAGCGGTAAAACCACAGCTCTATGCAAATGGATGACTCAAACGGTTCTAGGNAAACGAATGCCAACAAAAGTTTGGCGACTTGATGGNCACTTGGCTAATACGGCGGAAATGTTGACTGTTCATGCCGAAATGCTNGATGTGCCTGTTACCCGCTTATGGNCCATGGGGGAAATGGCGGATACAGCGACTCAATTCATCGATCTGCCAGGGGTGAGTCCCAGCGATGTCGAAGGTGTGAAANCAGTTGCTTCGTTGGTTAACAAGGTTCAGCCGACAGAATGCCTTCTGGTGCTGAATGCTGCATATGAAATAGAACATTTAATCGAACTTGTTCGCGCTTTCAGCGATTTCCCATTGAATGGTCTGATTATGACGCATCTCGATCAGGAAAAGAAATGGAGTAAGCTGTGGAACCTAACATTGTCTGTGGATCTGCCCATTTTATATTGGTCTGGAGGGCAGGAGATGCCAGGCGATTTCGTTGAAGTCACACCGGAAACGCTTTTTCGTGCTGTGCTACCTGAAAATCACTCCGTTCCTGGCAAGATNCAAGAGAAGGAAGTTNCCANCTAATTGGCANTCAANAAATTGCNTNGGAAATNCCAACTNNNAGNATNACTGATTTGTGGCATTAATTTGGGTGTGAATTGGCATTCCTCTTGCTTTGAATCAGGAAGGTGAATGTTAGTTTATATCAAGCCGCTGCTGCGATGGACGCTTCGTCTCGTTGGCAGGAGGCTGTTTCTGAAAACCTGGCTGAGCTATCAAGGCCTGGGTTCAAGAAGCATGAAATCTCATTTTCATCCATGGTCGCAGGCAAGATGGAGAGGCCGGTTGAGTCGGTTGTTAGCACGACAAATCNGGATGGGGAGGAATTCCAATCGACTGTCATTGGCGAACAGCCGTTTCANTTGCCAAAGCCGAATTTATTAACAAATTTCGATCAAGGACCAATCCGTCAGACAAAGATCAAAACGGATATTGGTTTAGTTGGTGGTGGTTTTTTGCAGGTGCAGGACCAACAGGGAAACACTTTTTACACGAGAGACGGTGAACTGAAGTTGCTTCCTACTGGCGAATTGGTCACTAAGGAAGGTTACAGTACCGGGGTGCAGTTGAACGACCCGAATCAGCTTCAAACACTGGTGATCGCCAAGAACGGCACCGCAAGTCAGGCGGGTGTAGCGGCTGGGCAGTTGCAGCTAGTCGCTTTCAATGACCCTTCCAGTTTGACTCGGATTTCGGGTGCTTATTACCGCGCAGATGATCCTGCAGATCCCGGAACTCCGGTTGGTAATCTGACTTCCGCTGATAGCGGATACACTGAGGTGGAGCACGGTTTTCTGGAACAATCGAACAGTACCTCGCTATCAGAGATGACAAATTTAATCCGTTCTCTTCGGCATTTTGAAGCAAACCAGCAAGTCATCCGCGCTCACGATCAGCGGCTCGGCCAGGCGATACAGACATTGAGTAACACGCAGTAAATATTAGGAAAAAATGATTAGAGCATTATATACCTCTTCTTCTGGGATGAACTCCCAACAGATGAATTTGGATGTGATTGCCAATAACTTGGCAAANGTTAATACTACAGGATTCAAGAAGAGTAAGATTGAGTTCCAGGATTTGTTATACGATGTTAAGAAAATTCAAGGAGCGGAGGCAGGAGATGGACAGTTAACGCCAGGNGGCATCCAGTTAGGCCACGGTTCTCGGCCTGTTTCCACTAGCAAGGTTTTCACTACGGGTGAACTTGTTCAGACCGATGAGCGTCTGGACGTTGCGATTGCCGGGGATGGTTTTTTTGAAGTTCAGCTGCCAGGAGGTGTTCAGGGTTACACCCGAGATGGAAGTTTCAAGGTGAGCGCNGACGGTGCGGTGGTTACGAACGAAGGCTATCAAGTAGTCAATGCTATACCTAANATTGGTGCTGAAGTTGCGAACGTAGCCATCTCTAAGACCGGGCAATACACACTTTTTGACCAACAAGGAAACAATATTGGGGCCGGNCAGATTCAGACCACAAGGTTTATCAATCCGGGCGGATTGCAGAATATAGGCGGTAACATTTACCAAGAGACTCCGGCATCCGGTGTGCCGGAGCAGGGTAATCCNGGTCAGAACGGCTTTGGCGAATTGGCTCAGGGGTACTTGGAAATGTCNAACGTAAAAGTGGTGGAGGAAATGGTNAACTTGATCAAGGCTCAGCGGGCCTACGAGGTCAACTCCAAGGCTATTCANGCTGCTGATGAGATGATGCAGCGAAGCAATAACATAAAACGGTAATGCGGGTGAATTAAAAGGAGTTTGAAAAATATATCCCAATACCTGACGAAGACTCGTTCTGTCGTCTGTATGTTTTTCGCTATCGCGCTGCTTGTTTTTGGGCAAGCGCAGGCGGCGTTTTTGCTAAAGACAAAATGCGAGGTTAAAGGAGACGGCGTGTATCTTTCAGATCTTGTAGAATTGAAGTCGGGAGAACCCGTTCCAGCTATCTTGATCGATGCCTCTCCACGGTGGGGTGAAGTGCGTGAATATACACCACGCGAACTGATTGGGCTTATCAAAAAAAAGGCGAATGGGNTTGAGCTTCTTGATGTTAGAAAAGATGAGAAAATAACTGTCTCGCGCATAGGAAGGGCGCTTGAGGCTGGGGAAGNTCTAGAGTTGCTGCGTGCCGAGTTGCAAAAGTCTCCAGCTTTCAATCAAGGCGAGTTGGAGTTNGAAATGGTTCGTCCTTGGACGACTCTACTTGTGCCAGATGATCTCTTGGAGTTGAGGATGGTTTCAAGGCTGAGCAATCCTGTGACTCAAACGTCATTACGGTTCCAATTGGTGGATGGTGGGATTCCTTTGGGGGTTTTCTCTTTATCTGTGAGAATGTTTCAATGGAAAGAAGGCTGGGTGGCATCACGACAGATTACANGAGGCATGCTGCTCACAGAGGCCCAGTTGGACCGACAACGTGTGAACATGATTCAGGTTAGGCAGGGTTTATGGGACGGAAATCCGTCGGATGGCCGTTATTGGTTTCGTGAAAACATATCGCCGGGTCGTTTGGTTTATGACCGGTCTGTCGTTATGAAACCAGTGTTGAAGCGGGGGGGGTTGGCCAAGGCTGTGGTAAGCGTTGGGTCGTTGAAGGTCAGTACCAAGGTAAAGGCCTTGGAGGATGGCGCGCCAGGCGAGGTGGTGCGTGTTCAGAATGTTCGGACCAGAAAAGAATTAATTGGGGAAGTTATTGATGAAAATACAATCAAAATTACAGATTAATAAATGGGGCTTAGCCGTAGTTGCGTTATCTTTTATGGCTCTTGGTCAAGCGCATGCCGATTCGCTTTGGGCGAAGGAAACGGCTGTTTCACTCTTTGCCGATCACAAGGCAGATCGCGTTGGGGATATAATTACCGTTCTTGTAATGGAAAGTAATTCTGCTTCACGTAACTCCAGCAAGAAGACTGAAAAGAAGTCTGATTTAAGTGCTTCAATATCCAGTTTTGTGAATGGCAATTTACAGGACAGACTGTTCCCGGGCGGAGGTCAAGGAGTTCAAAATCCGCAAATCGGTACCGAATCGCAAAGTAAATTTGAAGGCAAGGGCGCTGTCAGTAATTCGGGGAGCCTGAATTCGCGTTTTGCAGTTAGGGTGGTTGATGTTCTGCCAAANAAAAACCTTATCATCGAGGGAGTCCGACGCACCTCATTCTCAGGCGAAAGCCAGACGATTATTCTTCGNGGAACAGTTCGCCCGCAGGACGTNACTCCGGTCAATACTGTGTACAGTTATCATCTTGCTGATGTCTCAATTGCACTNAAAGACAACGGAGCCGTCAGTGACGTCCAAAAACAAGGTTGGTTTAGCAAGTTTTGGGGCAGGGTTGCTCCGTTTTAAATGTGATTAATTTCTTGTCATCATTGGTGCATGCGTTCTGTAAAACCCTTAAGGTGTTGGGCGTTTTACGGNGCAGCGTCCGGAGTGTGTCTCTTGAATTAGGCGCGAGGGACTCCTCTTTACTCAGTTCATTGTCGTTTTTGAGCTGGACGCCGGTGGTGACAAGCTTTTTTAGCCTATTGCGACCACTGGCATGTCTGTTCGTGACATGGNTTGGGGGTCATGCTCTGCGGGCTCAGCCGGTGTTGCCCCTTCCGCAGCCGCCTGCTGCTGCTCCAATCCCGCAAATGAACTTGAATGTGCAGGTGCGGGACTTGTGTTTTGTTCTGGGGGCACGAGACAACCAGCTTGTTGGATACGGGATCGTTTCGGGTTTGGCTGGGGACGGTGACAAAGATCCAGAATACACTTTGCAGGCAATTTCGAACATGCTGAATCGGTTTGGCCTTACATTGCCTCCTTCTGCTTTGACTTCTAAAAACATCGGTGCGGTGATTCTCACAGCGGACATTCCTCCTTTTGTTCGATCCGGATCACGTATCGATGTTCATGTGTCGGCCATGGGGGATGCGCGATCACTACATGGAGCTGTTTTGGCAAGAACTCCACTCATGGGGCCGGACGGGAAAGTATACGCCGTTGCGCAGGGTCCGGTTGCAGTAGGCGGGTTCATCGGTGAAATTGCCGGCCCTGGAGGGGCCAGTGTGCAGAAAAATCACCCCACCAGTGGTCAAATCGTTCGTGGGGCGGTGGTCGAGCAGGAAATCCCCGTTTCATTTGTGCGTGAGAAGAAACTTGAGCTGATAATGCGACAGCCAGATTTTGTAAACGCTCAGTCCGTAGCGCAGACTATCAACATAGAAGTGGGTAAATTACCNTTGATTCACAAGCTGATCGTACCGGCTGTGGCGATGGATGGCTCTACTATTGAGGTTCAGATACCGGATGATTTTGCTGAAAANCCAGTTAGATATCTTGCACTAATTAAGCAGTTGTATGTTCCTGTAAACACCCCCGCNAGGGTTGTCTTAAACGAAAGAACGGGAACGATCGTTGCCACATCGCGCGTTGCAGTTTCGAGTTGTGCGGTGGCTCATGGCAACATCATCGTCAACATTGCTCAGAACTATGACATTACCCAGCCGGAGGTTCCGTTGGCAGGCGGGGCCCCGGTCATTGCCCCATCAGCTGATATTATAATCAACGAAGGTGAGGGAATGTTGACTCCATTTCGTGGTATGCCGACAGTGCAGGACGTGGCAAACTCGTTGAATGCTCTTGGTGTTACGCCAAGGGACATGATGGCCATTTTTCAGGCCATGAAGCAGGCGGGAGCCCTGCAAGCTGAATTAGTTTTGAAATAAATAGACTATTGATTCAACCGACAACAATAGCTGCAATTGGAATTGGCCAAGCCGACAAAGTTGACTTGGCTCGTGTTGCGTCTAATACCAATCTGTCAGAATCNGAAAAAATCATAGTGGCGGCAAAGCGTTTCGAAGCGTTGCTGGCGAGACAGATTTTGAATGATGCTTACAAACCCATTCTTGCCGAAGGAATGGGAATGAGTGGTGTGTCATCGGAAATCTATCGGGACATGATTGTCAATCANTTGGGTGATGCGGTAGGGAAGAGTGGTGCGTTTGGGATTTCTACGGCGGTGCACAGTCAATTAGTATCGAAACAATCTGTTGAATTACCCATTCAAAACAAGTGATGAAGGAACAGCTGAAACAACTTGTAAAGAATCTACGCGATGAACTCATCCATTATGGCGAGTTGCTTTCACTGCTGGAGCAACAGCAGGAAATGATCGTCAACCGGTCGGCTGACGGACTTATGCAGAATCTAACTTCAATACATGCCCAGATGGCTGAGGTTGCGAAGGCAAGAACTGATCGCGAGGAGACAAGAAAAGGGCTGGCTGAAATGCTAAAACTTGATGCTGATACACCCATTAAGGATATTTACCCGTCCGTCCCGTTGGATTATCGCTCGGCGGTTGAGGCGTTAGTTGATGAGGTCAATGAATTGCTGCTCAAAGCCAACCAGCGACTGCGCCAAAATCACCTTCTTCTGAGTCGTTCACTCGAATTCATGCAGAAACTGATCCAGAGCCTGTTTCCGACACAAGCTGGGCAAACTTATGATCAAAGCGGACAGTTGGGTGGAACCTACATTCCGCAAAGAACTACGTACGAGACGTTAATCTGATTCTCGTGGTGATTATCAAGGAGTAGTTATGCCAGGAATAACCGGAACTCTCAGCATGGCCCGCACTTCGCTTCAGGCAAACCAGCGGGCGATTGAGGTTGCTGGGCATAATCTCGCCAATGTAAGTAATCCTGCTTTTTCAAGGCAGCGGCTGAAGCTCGAAACGGCTCATGGAATACCTGTGGAGGAGGGCATCATGGGTGCGGGGGTTGTTGTTTCCGGGATTGAACAGTACAGGGATGTTCTTCTAGATAGGCAAATTGCAAACGAAGGCAGTGTCCAAGCCTATTTGGAAGAAAAACAAAAAATCCTTCAATATGCTCAATCCATGATTGGGCAGGATTTGGATAGAACTGCCTCCAGCCCCGAAGGAAAAGCGGCTTCTAAAGGAGTTTCCGGTCAAATGGGGCTTAGTGACAATCTTGCCGAATTTTTCACTTCTTTGCAGGCGCTCAGCTCCAACCCGAGTTCCCAAGCTTACCGACAGGTGGTTGTCTTCAAGGCTCAAAATCTTTCTGAGAAGTTCAATCGAGTTGATTTCCGTTTAGATGAATTGGGTCACGACCTAAACAACGAAGTTATCTCCATGGTGGAGGAGGTTAATAGCTCTCTCTCATTTCTCGAAAAGGTTGGCCATCTGATAAGCCAACAAAAAGTTGTAGCTAATGCTAATGATTACATAGACAAATTTCATCACAGGCTGGAGGATTTGAGCAAATTCATTGATGTTCAGTTCGATTTTATACCGCAAGGGGAGGCGGATCCCACCACAGGAAAACCCATGGAAAAGCTTAACCTTAAAATGGCTGGGGTAGGATTCATAGAGGATGGTGAAATCGTCAGCAAGCTATCTATCGNTATTAGGGATGNCGATGGTAACAAGGTTATCCGGAAGGACAATATTCTTGAAAGAGGAGACACAGTTTATGTGGAGAGTGTTAAATCGAGTGACCAATTTCAATTAAATGCGGGAAAAATCAAGGCTGTTATAGATGCCCGTGATTTGAATGTGAGAGGGTTTAAAGATCAGATGAGAACGATCTCTGATACATTCAAGGATCGTGTCAATTTGGAGCATTCTCAAGGGGCCTCATTGTCAGTGCTTCAGTTGTCATCTATTTATGTGGGAGCAGGGGATCTTGAGGTTGAGGAACTGTCGGCGGATTTATCGGCTGGTGATGAATTACTATTTTCAAACGGAGGCGTCTTTACTGTNGCTGAAGACACGGCCATCGGAAGTACGAAACTCAAAGGTACATTCGCAGGCGAATTTCCCCTGGCAAAGGGGGAAAGGGCAGCGCTTCAAAACTTAGATTTTTTCGATGCAGAAGCCGATGGGCTTATTGTCAACGACCGAATTTCTGGTAGCCCTGCACTTTTGCACGCCAGCCTTACTGGTGATGCNGGTGATAATGAAATGGCTCTCCGTTTGGCAGCGATTATCGANGAAAANCAGGGTGAATTGAGTGGGCAAACTTTCGGGGAGGCAATCAACAGTGAGGTGGTTGGGTTTGGTCAGGAATTAAATAGCGTTGAAACCCAGGCGATGGACCAAGGAACGGTAATGCGAATGCTGAAGGAGCATCGAAACACCATTGGCGGAGTTTCAATCGACGAGGAGATGGCTAATCTGCTCGTTTTTCAGAGGGCGTTTCAAGCAAACGCAAGATTGATCAGTCTTCTAGACGGACTGTTTGAAACCTCCATCAATATCATTAAGTAAGCATCATGAGAGTAACCTCAAGTAGTTTCCCTGACACTTTAAAATATCAACTGGATACGTTGGCGACAAAGCAGGCTCGCCTTCAGACACAGGCGGCAACCGGTCAACGGTTCAAGATTCCAAGTGACGACCCTCGAGCCACACGTAAGGTGCTGGAGTTGCAACAGGAGGCGAAACGGTTGGCTCAGTATAATGACAATATTGAGACCTATTCTGAAACCCTCAATAGCATTTACAGTGCGATACAGGCACTCAAAAAAGTATCCGATCGTAGCGGTGAGATCGCCGCCATGGTGGACGATATCAAGTCCACGGACCAATTGGCGGCTTACCGACAGGAAATCAACCAACTTCTGGAGCAGGCGGTTCAAATATCAAACACAAAAAACCAATACGGTTTCATTTTTAGTGGTACTAAGTCAGACATAGCCTCCTATAATGTAGAACGCAACGAGGCAGGTGATATAGCGGCAGTAAATTACCGAGGGAACATCAAGTCTCCTGAGGTGGAAATTGCTCCGGCCACAGCTATCACTGTTCACATTCCAGGTACCAACAAGACGACAACTGGCACTTCAGGGCTGTTTGAGACAGTTAATGGAAGTATTTTCGAAAACCTCATTGCCTTGAGGGATGGCTTGGAAGGTGGGACACGTGAGGATGTAAAGAACATTAGGGACAATGTAGTACCAAATCTGATGCTGGACGAATCGGCAATCATCCACCATATTTCAAGGATCGGTTCGTTGGAGGCTCGATTAGAGACGGCGAAAACAATGGGTAGCCGGAGAATGGACGTTACAGAGGAGTTTATATCTCGCGAGGTGGATGCCGACATGGCGCAGACTTTAGTGAAATTAAATGAGGTTCAGGCCGCTTATTTGGCTGCATTAAAATCTGGTGCCACCATTATGAACCAGTCGCTACTGGATTACGTTTGATGTTAAGAATGAAGATCGCACTGCCACAACTTGCGCCTGATATTCTATCACGGTTTTCTTTAAAAGTTTCGTGTGTTTTTGTGTCTTGCTCTCTTAATTTTACGACAAATGGGGAAACAGCGATTCCGGTTCAGTCTGGCACCGAGATCAATGATCGTCAGCGATCGGTGAATGACTATTTGGGTGCGCCTCTAATCAACAGTCCGGATTCTAGCATTGCCACTGAAAATACAATCTTTTCTAAAGATACGAAATACGGCAAAGAGCAGAACGCATTGGCGCTAATTAAAACGAACCAGCTTCGTGCATCTAATGACGCCGAGGAGGCCGAGAGGATTATCAAGGAAGTATTGGGGTTGGACGCTAGCCCTTCAGTGAAAACAGAATTCAGGAAGGCTTCGTTGCTTCGTTTGGCTTCCCACAGTGAGCGAAAAAAGGCTTATGAGGAGGCACAGAAATATCTCGCTCAATTTCTCACCCGCTATCCTGATGACCCGTTGATTCCTGTTGTTCTGCTTCGACAAGGTGATTTGTTCCGGAAAATGGGGGCGTATGATCTGGAGAGGCAAAAGTACTACGACGTTATCAAGTCTGCGCCTAAAGTTAAGTTGGATGAACAGTATGGCTTAGGTTATGTTCAAAGAGTGGCGCTACTCGCCCGCACTCAGATTGCCGATTCCTTTTATGAGGAGGCTGGGAAATTACCCGATTATCAGGCAAGAGAGAAGTATGCCAGTGCTTCGGAAATGTATGCCCGTTTGGTGAAGATGGAGCAAGTAAACCCACGGGTAGTTAGTTTGAAATATATTCGTTCGCTTTACAGCCAAGAAAGCCATGCCGCCGTGTACACAGAGGGTCAGGCTTTTTTTGAAAAATTCAAAACTGGTTCCAATGCAGATGAAGATGAGGTTCGGTATCTCATGCTTGAC
>PBKH01000055.1 GCA_002721375.1 Verrucomicrobiales bacterium | reverse complement strand
TAAGGATGCGATGTTGTTTGCATAAAATAAAATTTGTTTTGTTAGCGTGCGCTTGTCCTGATTGAGCCCATAGGTAAAACTTAGTTGATCCAATGATTGGCGTTATTATCAATGACCTAAGCTAGATCGATTTGAGTTGGTACGGCTTGAAGTTTCACGATAAGCCTCACACTAATCATCAGTTCAAGAAAACGAGTCAAAATTAAAAGTAAACTAATTATGAAAATACGAATTCCANTAACNTTTGGTCTGTTTGTCTCGCTTCNGTCCNTNATTGAAGCAGTTGAACCCAAAAAAAGTGAGAAACCTCTACCTAATGNCNCCTTCTTCAANGGCAAGGACCTCAACGNCTGGTCGGCTTCCGANATGAAGTACTGGTCGGTGAAGGACGGCGCAATCGTCGGACACTCGGNNTCTAATGTTCCGAAGAACGAATTNATTTGGTCTGGTGTNTCAGTGAGAGACTTTTATCTGGTGGTTGANGTAAAGCTNACCCCAGACAATTGTAACGCAGGCATCCAGTTTCGTTCCAAGAAAGCTAATNCATCCGGACAAGCNATCGGCTATCAGGCCGACNTCGGGAGCGGTGTATGGGGCAAATTGTATCACGAACATGGACGCGGCAAGCTGGACTGGAACAACAACGCTGNGGGAGCGGTGAAGCCAAACGATTGGAACCGCTACGAAATCCTTGCTGTAGGGCACAAGATATGGACCGCCATCAACGGTAAGCTCTGCGTGGCCATGGAAGATGCNAAGGGCGAGCTGACTGGCGACATTTCATTTCAAATCCACAGCGGTCCTCCCCAGTCCGTTTGTTATCGCCCGATCAAGCTCATCCACAACCCGAAGATTGAACTCGAAAAACAAACCGAGATGCAATTGCTTGANGCCCTNCCGAAAAAAGCTAAAACAAAATGAACAATAGTCCCAGACNGTGTAAATATCACANAGATTAATTTAGAAGTTCGCCTTTTTCCTTAATTNGTCGATTTGGACTTACTTTTTNTTGCTCAAATTTTTATCATTTTGTTTAGAAATTTATCGTTGCTAACTGTGGCCNTAAGAAAAATTACATTTTNATTTTTTGGTTTAGAATTAAGAAATCCTAAGATATCCAAGAAGTGATTAATCATTGAAAGCGCTGTAAAATGAAAACACTACTCACAATCCTATCCTTTTCCTCGATCCTATCGACNGCCTTGCAGGCTACACCTAGCATTCCGCAAAANTTGGCTGCAAAGGAGATCGNAAACCTTCTTGGACTAGCCCTTCACGAGCTCTCCTTTTCTTGGGATGCCACCGGTCAGATTGGATACCAAGTACTTGTAGCCAGTGACACAAAAAAACTTGCTGCAGATGTTGGCGACCTATGGAACAGCGGCATGCGACACTCTACAATGCAATCAGGTATTATTTGCCGAGGCCAAGCCTTGCAACATGGACAAGAAGTTTGGTGGAAGGTACGTGTATGGGATAAGGAAGGTNACCCGAGCGAGTGGAGTGAAGCATCTCCTTTCAAGGTATCAACTGAGGAGGTCAAGGGAAGCCATGTGGTACTACTCGGAGGCAACCTGATCCACGGAATGGAGGATCATGGTTTCTTCGAAACGGCTGTAACTGCCCGCTGGCCACAACATCATATCACCTTTCGAAATATCGGTTGGCCAGCGGATGATGTCTTCGGCACAGCCCGAGGTGAGTTCGGTTCGGCCCGCAATACTCGCTCCTGGCAACCTCCCGGTGCTGAAGCAGGATTTGGTTTCAAAAAAATGCTAAAACATATCTCGGAAGCCAAACCTGCCACATTGATCGTGGGCTACGGGGCTTTGGCCGCCTATGCTGACACGGAGGCCAAGATTAGAAGCTTCGAAACAGGCTACGAGAACTTGATCAACGAACTGGAGGAGAAAGCAGCCCGTCTGATTCTGCTCACTCCCATACCCCAGAAGAAGTGGCTAAACACACTTCCCGACCCTGATTCAAGGAACAAGCGCCTTCGCCGCGCAGCCGATTTCATCCTTCAGTTAGCCGTCAAGCGCAATCACCTCGGAGTTAACCTATTTGATAATGATCCCAATCAGAAGGAAGGCCTCGAGTACAAAGACGCACTCCATCTTTCGCCCAAAGGCTACCGACAACTCTCCGTTCGCTTGGCTCGCCAATTGGGGATAGCCGAGGAACTGAATCTGTATATAAAAAACGAAGAGGACCAATTGACTACTGCATCGGAAACCTTCGGACTAGATTCCACAGTCCGAACCAAAAGGGGACTTAGATTTGACCTTGCGATGGATCGCTTACCCACGACTGGTTCTCCTTTCCTTGCATCTAGCGAGGTAAACGGAGTCGAATTGTGGCACAACGGGGAGAATTTGGTCAGCGTTACTAAAGGGAATAAGGCCATATACGGAGGCCCGGACTTTCAGCAGGCCGAACATTTGCGTCGCCTGATCGTGGAAAAAAACGCCCTCTACCGTCACAAACTTCGTCCGATAAACGAGGCCTACATTTTCCTGTTTCGAAGACACGAGATGGGTCATTTAGCAAAAGAAATGAAAGACTTTGACGAATTAGTTACGGGCAAGGAGGAAATGATTGCCAAGATTCGAGTGCCAAGGGTTCAACGCTACGAGTTGCGTGTTTCAGATCATTGGAGTGCTCCTCGTGACTACCCCGACCACGAAGTGCCGAAAAATATTCCTGCTCCGGACCTGAACGCGGAGCTTAAAGCAATCACCGTGCCTGAGGGATTTGAGCTGAACCTCTTCGCGGCTAATCCTATGATCCAAAATCCGATCAATCTCAACTGGGATTCACGTGGACGGGCTTGGGTTGCAACTTCCACCACCTACCCGCACATCAAACCGGGAAACGAGCCCAATGACCGCATCGTCATACTCGAGGACCTTGACAAAGACGGCATGGCCGACAAGCACACAGTATTTGCCGAGGGACTTACCGTGCCACATTCGGTTATGCCTGTGGAGGGGGGGGCCTACGTTTGCAGCACTACAGAGTTCATCTTCCTGGCCGATGCAGATAGAGACGACAAGTCAGAGTCACGGCGCGTGATCTACTCGGGTTTTGGCAACGCCGATGTGCATCATATGATACACGGTTTGCGTTGGGCCCCGTGGGGCGACCTATATTTCACACAGTCAATCTATATCAATACCTTCGTCGAAACCGCCCATGGCCCAAGACGAATGAACGGTAGTGGCATTTGGCGCTTTCGTCCTTTCAAGGAACAACTTGATGCCTATGCCGTAGGAATGGTCAACCCTTGGGGCTTAGCTTTTGATTATTGGGGGCAGTCCTTCGCCACCGACGGTGCCGGTGGCTCCGGTCCTCATTACGTTTTCCCAGGAGCTGCATTTCGTACAGCCGTTGGGGCGCATCGTGTGCTCAACGGCTTGATTCCCGGTAAACCCAAGAATATCGCAGCCGAATTTGTGAGCGGCAACCATATGCCGGAAAACTGGCGTGGCAGCCTCTTGGCTAGTGACTTTCGAGCCAACCGAATGGTTCGCTATGAGTTGCAGGAAAAGGGCAGCGGTTATACCGCGAAGGAGGTACAAACCATCTTACGCTCCAGTCATCGTTCGTTTCGTCCAGTAGACATCAAGATGGGTCCTGAAGGAGCCGTCTATGTGGTGGACTGGTATAATCCAATTATTGATCATGGAGAGGTCGATTTTCATCATCCCTCACGTGATAAGGCACATGGTCGCATTTGGCGTCTCGTGGCCAAGGGGCGTCCGCTGCTTAAACGTGAAGTAATTGCCGATACCAAACCGCCTGCACTGCTCGATTTGCTTCGCTCATCGGCCCAGTATAACCGAGTGCAAGCGAGGCGCGAACTGGCTAGGCATGAACCCTCCAAATTGTTGCCGATGATCAAGAAATGGCTTGAAGAACTGGATCAGAAAGATCCCGACTATGAAAACCATCGCCTTGAGGGACTTTGGTTAGTGATAGCTATCCGTGCAGCATATCCAGAACTCGCTGCAGAGGTGCTGCGATCGCCTAGTCCGCAGGCCAGGGCAGGAGCCGTTCGTGCCATTGCCAACTGGAGTGAACAGGCCGGCCCAATAGCTAAATTGCGTTTGCTTACCCAAGCAGTGGAAGATCCGCATCCCCGCGTGCGACTAGAAGCTGTCTGCGCCTTGCGGGAAATTGACACCTTAGAGTCGGCCAACCTCGCCTTGCGTGCCATGAGTCAGGAAACCGACAACAACCTCGCTTTTGCCCTAGAGTTATCCGTAAGACAAATGCGGGACAAGTGGCTCCCAGCTATGCAAAAAGGCAAAGCCGTTTTCGACGGTGATTCTTCGCGTCTTGCCTATGCATTGAAAGAAGTTGGCGACGCAAGGGCTATTGCTCCATTGGTGGAAGTTATTCATAAGGGAGGCATAACCGGAAAAGACCTGCCACAAGCAGTCAATACAGTGTCCGCACTCGGCGAATCCCCCGAACTCGACGCTATGTTGTCCTTGGCAAAGAAGTCGCCAGTGCTATTAACCGCTGTTGCCGCTGGAGCCGCAAATAATTCACGCATCCCTAATCAACCAAAAGCCGTCATGGAATTTTTAACGAGTAAGGAGGACAATACTCGTATAGCCGCCGCTAAGTTGTGCGGAATCTGGAAAATCAATTCGGCTCGAGACAAACTCATCCAGATGACTAGTAATCAAAACCTCCAACTACAAGAGGCCGCATCCCTTTGCCTCGCTCTAGCCTCCCTCAAGGATGCGACTGCTCTTCAAGAGCTTTCCAAACCGAGTCATTCGCCAAAGGTGCGGGCTTCAGCCATTGCAGCCTATGCTAAACTGGATGCCAGCAAGGCCGCCGATCCAGCGGCCAACTTACTCTCTTCGCTGACTGATTCAGAAAGTGATGAGGCGAAGATGGTCTTCACTGCGTTCATAGGGCTGCGTGAAGGGGTTGAAGGACTGGCCGAAGCGCTCGCCAAAAAAAAGCTCCAGCAACCTATAGCAATAGCCGGAACTACATTGGCCCATGCTTCCGGCAGGAACTTGCATGCTCTCATCTCGAGCCTCAATAAAGCAGGAAGGCTGAAACCGATCGCCCAGAACCTTTCCTCAGAGGATCGAAGCCAACTGCTAAATGATGTCCAAAAAAGAGGAAACACCGAACGTGGCAAGGAAATCTATCATCGAAAATCAATGCTCTGCGCCACCTGCCACCTGATTGACAATCGTGGAGGCAAACTAGGTCCCGATCTTACTACAGTCGGTAGTTACATGACACCAGAGTCGCTCCTCGAATCGCTCTTGAATCCGAGTAGCTCAATTAAACAAGGTTATGAGACTGTTTTAGTCACGACAAAGAATAAAGCGATACTTGCAGGCTTGCTCCAGCGCAAGACGGGAGACTCGATACTTCTGCGAGATACCACGGGAAAGGTCACAGCCATTCCTAATCGCAATGTCGCCAAGATCGATGTCAGCCCGGTCTCCCTTATGCCGCCAGGGCTCACCGCGACGCTTCGCCGCGACGAAATGATTGATCTCATGAAATTTCTAACCTCCCTTGGCGCGAAAGTGAACGAAATATAAATCCCCCTTCCTGTCACTTTTCAAAATGAATTTCACACGGCTTCAGCGAGAAGATAAGTAAAGCCTCACCACNATTCATACTGTAATTAACCACTGGATCTGACATGGTGTTTACAAATACCACAGCATCAATTATTAAGATTAGTTTCAACTTTATATATATTAACAATCACAACTCCAATAACAATTAGAAACAAGCCAATAACTGACTGCCAAGTGATATATTGCCGGTAGATGAAGTAGCTTAATAATGTCACCGTAAATACACCCAATCCCGCCCAAGTAGAATATACTACAGCGAGAGAAAGCTTGCTGACTGTGAGTGACAAAAAATAAAAAGATATAATATAAGAAATTGACAGAATGCAGGAGGGTAGCACCTTTGTGAAATTTTTAGTAGCAGGCAAAAGCATCGTCCCTAATACTTCAAATGCAATTGCCCCAAATAAAAATAAGTAGAACTTCATTTAACCTAAGTTGATCAGCTTTTTATTTTGCCTAAATTTCCGTCACTGGCAACATTATGAATTAATAGCCGACCTGCAAAAAACTTCAAATAACACCCATAAATATATTTGATTAAATTGATCTAATTAATACAAAAGAAAACTTAATCAGCTTGGTAACCTTGCCAAATCCAGATCAAAGTATCCGCGAGAGTATGCTCGAAAATTCTCCTATCGCAATGGCCGGAAGCTCGACTGAATAAAAAACGATAATGATATCCCTTCTCTTTTAACACTGCTGCCGTGTTCTTGTTTGCTATCACCCAATTATGATGAGATGATTTCGGATTGTTCGCCCCATTATCGCTTTCAGATACATGCGTAAAAATGCGCAATGGTTTTTTTTCACTATTCATAATTAATTTCTTCCCGGAGTGATACTCCCATGCACCGAGGGGATATTCTGCTTCTTCAGGCGCATCGTCATCTTGTTGATCAACAAATGTACCTGAATAAGTAATTATACGACGAAACAAGTCTGGCCGAAACCACCCCATCGTCAAAGCAGCAGCACCTCCAGAGCTACAGCCCATTGTCGCCCTTCCCCAAGGATCCGATGTAAAGGCGATGTTCGGATAAAATGCCTTTATTTCTCGGTTGCTTAAAACGGCGNGTAACACTTCATTATTTATAAAACGCACAAATCNATCTGAAAGCGTATCATACTCTAATCCTCGTTGACTCCCTTTGCTATCGCCCCCTCCATTTTGAACAGAAATAATTATAAATGCCGGGATTTTGCGTTTTGGATCTTTCGAATTTGTTAAATTATCAAGTGCGCATTTTACTAGATCTAGTCGACTAGGACCATCATGCATAACAAGAATTGGTGCGCTTGTCCCATTTTTGTAGGCAGCTGGAACATAAACAAAAATCTTTCGTTGCTCTCTTACGTGCTTATTGGGATCCAATGTGGAATCTGTTCCCCTAAAAATACTGCTATCAGCGAGTTGCATCGTAAATTCAAAGCTCTTGCCCTTAGGATTCCCTTGATCCTTTAAATCTGGATCAACAATATATTTTGGGCCAATTATGTAATCACCCACTCCTGAATTAGGATTCTCTGTCCTTATTTGAGCAAATATACCTGCTTGTAAATAGCACAAAAAAAATAGAATACACATAAATGATAGTTTGCTTTTAAACACAAACGACTTATTGCCACAGCATGTTAACGTATCAAGTAAATAACATAATTTATTCCTGTTTGCCGGTGATTGCGTTTAAAATTAATGGAAGAGACTTGGAACAGATAAAGGAAACTGAGCTCGCTACTGCTCTCAAAAAAACAGTGAATCTCACACAGTTTTCTTTGAGACGATGCGTATGTTATTTTCCTTCAGATTTTAATTTGTCAGCTGTCTTGGCTCCGTGTTTGCTGATAATGCATTTAGATTCCGGCTTGGTAAGAAATATTGTTAAGCATCCTCCCGCAACTGAGCCAAAAATCATAAAGGCGATTGGGTATAATATTAGAAAATAGCCAGTAAACGATTTTTCAGGTGCGTACCTATATATCTCAGCAGGTTTTGGTATGGAAAAAAATGTAAGAAGAATAGTTCCTAAAGCTATGAAACCTAAAATGCCCGCTATTAAACCGATAAAGACCCCGAGACAAATCTTTAGTGCACGCATATACTTTGATTCAATACTTAATTATTGAGGGGTCTACATTAAATGCAGCTTGGATTAGTCGTCGACTCGTTGGAGTCCTTATCGTGCCTCGATCTTTGTTTTATGTGCTTTAAAATCCTCAATTCTTCGAATCTGTCCATTGATTCCTCCGATGACAGCACTATGATCATGCGGATGTACAGCAATTGCATAGGACCATCCATCGGTAGCAGGCAGATCTTGCATGACAGTGACTTCAACAGGATCGACAACACGTAGATGCCCATCAACACAACTGGCCAAAATTCGCTCCCCATCGTTGGTCCAGGCGATGTTGAGCGGTTCAGATTTAAGACGAATATAACGAACCATACGGCCGATGGTCGGTTGCCAGAATCTAATTGTTTTGTCACTGGCGGCCGAAGCAACCATAGGCAACCCATCCTTAATCGGTCGCAACCTCAATGCATTTACAGGTTTTGTATGCTGATTCAGACTACGAATGAGTGACCCTGACTCCAAGTCCCATACCCGTAGAGACTGATCTGCACCAGATGATACGAGTGTACGGCCGTCTTCAATCAGGCAAATGGCATCGACACTTCGGGAATGACCTTTAAGAGTTAAAATGGCGTTTGCTTCTTTCTTGAGGTGCCATAACTTTATATCACGATCGATGCTTCCCGTGAGCAATCTAACATCATCTTGCCATACTACCGAGCGGACAGAATCTTTGTGGCTATCGAATCTTTTGACGGCTTCTCCTTCTGGCCATGAAATAACTTGTAAAACACCATCCTCCGAGGGAGATCCGCCGCCGACTGCGAGATATTTTTCGTTAGGAGAAAAAGCGAGGCAATGAAGATTTGATGTGGATGTGTGAATGGTTCGCTTATGATTTAATTTCGGCCAAGTAAACACATTTACGCCTGATTGGCTGACGGCAACCACGTGTTTTGCATCGGGCGTGAACGCCAATGCGGTAATTGGCGGTTCATTGGCGACCACACTCAAAGAGGTAAGCAATACGTCGGTAAATGCTAAAGAGAGAATATCGCGAGATTTCACAGAAATTTTCAGAGATGGAATTTAACCAAAGAGTTCCGAAATCACATTTGAAACCTGTGGAGCAACCCGAATAGGGCGACCATCTGGCGTGAGCAGTTCATGTCCAGGATCGATACCAAGGAGGGTGTAAATTGTCGCTGCAAGATCACCTGGCGTAATAGGGCGATCCCTAACGAACTCGCCCAAAGCATCGCTCTTACCAATAACTTGACCGCCCTGAACGCCGCCGCCGGCCATAACAATGCTAAAACAGTTGGGCCAATGATCTCGACCACCAGTGCTATTGATTTTTGGAGTGCGACCGAACTCAGTCATGACCGCCACGAGCGTCTCGTCGAGCATACCGCGATCCAGTAGATCCCCAATCAAAGCGCTAAGTGCCTTNTCCAATCCTGGAATCAAAGAATGCGATGCCGAGCCCGGATTACCTGGAACACGGTTTGCGTAGGTCGCAAGATCCAGATGGTTGTCCCAGCCGGTGTTATTAACGGTNACAAAGGGGACACCGCGCTCGACCANTCGGCGGGCAAGGAGGCACTGCTGACCGATGTTGTTACCGCCTGAACTCGGTCTTGTTCGACTTGCCGGCAGATTAGCGCGCGGGTCGAAAGTGTAGCGCTCCCGTACTTTTTTTGGCTCCTTGGTGATATCGAACGCTGCCTTGTCTTCTGCTGAAGCAATCAAATTATAAGCACGTTCTAGGTCGGGATCAATCGGCCCTTTGGCCTTCGACTTGAGCTTNCCATACTCGTTCAGTGCATTAACGATGGTGCGGCGGCGGTTGAGCCTTGAAATATCAAGGCCGCGATAAAAGTCGAGATCGCGAACCTTGTAATTTGATTTGCCAGGATCGCTTCCCAAGGAGAAGTGCTTAGTACTGCTGGGAAGGAAACCGTTTCCGAGCGCGGCACCATCTCGCGAAATCAAATCGGGAATCGTTATATTACTTGGCATCACGCTCGTTTCCGTTTGCATGTGTGCGACTACAGATCCCATCGTCGGATATTCCAGCGCGGGCGTTGGTTTGTATCCTGTCATCAAGTATTGGACGGCGAAGTTATGCACGCCGAATGGAGATGTGATACTGCGAATTAATGCAAGTTTATCCATTATTTTTGCCGTCAGCGGTAGATNTTCGCTGATTCGAACCCCGGTCAATTTGGTCGGTNNGGAATCAAACGGACCACGAATCTCGGGAGGAGCCCCAGGCTTTGGATCAAATGTATCCAAATGGCTAGCACCGCCATCAAGCCAGATTAAAATACAAGATTTTGCCTTTGGCTCTTTCGTGCTCAATGATTTGGCCGTCATTGAACGTTTCAACTGAAAAAAGTTGCCCATGCCTAGTCCGAGAGCCGTTAGCCCGCCAACTCGGATAAAGTTGCGGCGAGCAATACCATCGCATCGAAGTGTCGTCATTTTCTGGTTATCCTATTCTTTTAGCTCTTCGTTAAACGGGAGTCACTGAAAGGCTATATTTAAAGGCCTAGTGATTCGTGACAAACTCCTTGCAGGTCGTAATGCTCCAGACAAAGTCTACCAGCAAGTTCCGCTGTTCTTTGGAGGACTTGTCTGGGTTCAACAACTTGCTCAGGAATGTGATTTCTTGCTCATTCGGCGGCCGATTCAGCGCTGTCAGATAGTAGTTTTCGACAATCTCCATCGGACGCATTTTGGCTTTGATGAACTGCTCGAGTCGGCTCCCTACGGCTCCAACCCGACCGTTTAGCAATACTCCATTGAATAGGTGTAGCTTCTGCGTGAGTGGCCCAGTGGAAGAATGAATGCCTTCACAGGATTTACTTCGATCGCAGCGTCCCAGAATGTCTAGTGCATCTGAACGAATACTNCCATCAGGAAGCTCAACGGCACGAGTGCCATATTGTTCACTACCGTACTGGCTGGCCATACCGAGAACGTCTGATATAGCATCNGCAAGCACGGNTGGCTCCATCGGTTTTTGAATCATGTGGGAATAGAAACGATCATCCATTTCGTTGCCATCAACCGGAATAGAGCTTCGGGCATANGTAGAGCTCATGGCGATTAGCTTCAGTGTATGACGAAGGTCGTAACCATGCTCGATAAAGTCTTCGGCCAACTTGTTGAGTAGAACGGGATGAGTAGCTGGGTTGGTTGATCGAAAATCATCCACGGGTTCAACGAGGCCTCGGCCCATCAGTGATTTCCATAGACGGTTCACAGTCGCTTTGGCAAAGTAAGGATTGTCACGGGTAGTCAGCCAATTTGCGAANGCCTCGCGTCCGTCTGTTGTCGCTGCAGGTAAAAACTCTTCACCAGGAATCTTCATCTGTGCTGCTTCACCGGTATTTGGATGAATGGCCCTGCCGAGCGGATTTATTTTGACCACTTGCTGGCGTGTAAGCTTCGCGAAGATTGCGGTAAGACCGTGAAAGTCATCCTGCGTCCACTTGTCCAACGGATGGTTGTGGCAATTAGCGCATTTCATTCGACTCCCCATAAAGGCTTCAGTGGCAAACTCGGTTTGTAACTGGGGGTCTTCAACCCCGATGTAAAACGTAGCTGGACCAACCTTTGTTGTATCACCCGTCGCCGTGATGATCTCTTTGNCTATTTGGTCGTAACCGACGCCGTTTCTCAGTTGCTCGGCAATCCAATGATGAAAACCACGGGCTGCCTCAGTCGTTATGACAACCCCGTTCTTGTCATTCTTAGATTGAATTCGAAGAAGCTTGGCNAGTTTCAGGGTGTAAAAGTCTACAAATTCCTCGGAGGAAAGCAGTTTGTCGACGATGGCTTCTCGGTCAAACCCAGGCACTGGCAATTCATGATTGTGTTCAGGCAATCTCCCAGTCAGATCAAGCGTGACGCGTCGCAGGAACGTATGGTCATCGGCGAGTGGCGATGTCGGCAAACGAAGCTCGGCGAGTAAGCGAAGCACGTATTTATCAACAAAGTTTTTGTGGACTTCCGAAGACAAGTCTACGGCTTGGTTGTTCAATGGAGAAACCAACACAATCGGAATCACTTCGGAAAGATATCGTGCTACGACAATGTGTCGCCCACCTCTGCGAACTTCGGCGGTCGCCTCATCCTCATCGATTTCAACGGCTGACGGATCCTCAGCGACAAAGCTTGTCCAGACAGTGACATCTCGAGTTTGGCCATCGTCGTAATGCGCNATTGCTTTCAATTGAGCCTTGGCACCAATTTTCNTTGCAATAAACCCTTGAGGCAGAACCTTAACATGTTTCAGTTGCCGGCGCTTGATGTTCTTTGCACCTTGCTTGATCCAGTTAACGAGAATTCGCTCGCTATCACTATCGTCATCGAAAAGCATCCGCCCACCATGTTTGAGGTTGGCAGTCGGCTTTAGCACAATGAGGCTATCCTCCGGATTGGTCAGGTTAACGCGCCGCCCATTCACCCTCCGAACAATCTCTTCGAAATCGGATTCCGGATCTCCTCCATAAAGTGATAACTTGAAATCTCCCCGTCCGATAGCCGATCCGTGGCACTTGCCTGAATTGCATCCCATCTTTGTAAAAATGGGGATGAGATCGTTTTCAAATTCCACAGCTTCTCTTTCATCAGCTAAGCCGATGGAAGCAAGCTTAAGAAANATGAAAATATAGCATAAAATGCCAGATGTACGGTAGGCAATTTCCTTTTGAGCTTTCTTATTCACTACATTCGTTTATNTTNCCCAAAAGNCCCTGAAGCCTATTTGGTTGAAAAAAATTAACGACGCTGTGAGCTCTTCGAAAAGGCGCCCGAATAAAGTTCACCGGCTTCTTTGCGAGTTAGCTTTCCATCCTTCACTAATTCTCCGATNTTAGCNCGGAGGGCCTTTGAATCACCTGACGACCTGAACAATTCGCCTGCCTCCTCGCGCGTGATCGTTCCGTTTTGCAACAAAGGGGCAAGTAGTTTGCGATATCCACTTATGGGTGTTGCTTTTGAATTTTCACCGCTTCCCCGTGTGGCTCGACGATTACCAGCAGCCGAAGCCGCATCGCCAGATGTAGCCCCTATAAACTTGCGTAGGGTATCGTGATCGACTCCCATNGCCCCGGCGATTGCGCCTAGAATATGGGGTTGCGTGTAAAACGCATTACCGACATAGGGAAGGTTATTTGTGACTATGCCGTTTTTAGCAACGATGACCGTTGCGGTGAGATTCCTATCCAGTCCGTATGCAGGTGGACCGGCCGAACCATCCTTGGATAATCCCACAAGAAGGTTTTCGGGATAACGCTTATCCAAAACCGCAAAGCTTTTTTCAGCTTCGTTTGCATCNTCAGTACACACAATTACTGACATTGCCCACGATTGTTTGGAGTTTTCTTCAATGGCTTGAAGCTGTTGCCTTAGCTGCCCTAGAAAACGGCCGAAAGTTCGAGACTTACTTACAAAAAACATAAGATGGAGCTTACCTTTCGCCATCGCAACCGGATCCAACTCTTCTCCAGCATTGTCGCCGCGCAGATTGGTCGCCGCAAACGAAGGAACTTTTTCGCCGGGTTGAGGTCCGGAAAAAATTGGCTTATCAAGGTTCTTAATCCAATTCGCAGGATTCTCAATTTTGATTTCTCCCGCATGATAACCATATGCTTTTCGTTCGTTTTGCTTTGCCGTTTTTAGNCGATCACGTCTTGGCTTCTCATCTTCTCGAGTTTCTTGAGCAAACGCGCTTGGACAGAGAAGGAAGACAAGGGTGAACAGGATAGTTATTTTTTTCATTATATAAGTCACTTTCTTATACGAAACTGATTTTGTTTTGGTTACATTTTGCTGAGCTTTTGAAACTGTCCAATATTATAATTAGCTCAACAGAAGGATGCTTGGCAAAGACTATTGCCTTACATCTTACTTCAATTTTTTTTTGATCTGAGTATTTCTTATAATCTGCATTTCTTTTTCAATTAAGCACTTTGCAACCGAAATATAATGCCAATTTTGAGCAGGCCGATTGATTTCATTCCNTCGTATCTGAAGGAATACAGCCACNAATCATTNACTGCAAAACATTCGTATAANCAATTTTCTCGAATATCAGATGCTGNTGAACCTGAGANGCGATCTAATGAGACTCCGAAATATTCGCATATAGAATTATGTCATAGTAGTCTCAAATGAATAGCGGCTTGAGTCGAGACTAACTTGGTTAGNTATTGATAATTACGACAGACAATGTCTAGCGATCGATATTTGTCAAATAGATCATTTAACCCAAAATNATGAGAGTAAATAACCCAGAANCAGCCTGAAACTCCATCTATCATTTTATCTCATAATAGAGCCGAGGTATGCCGTTTTTTTCTGCTTCTATTAACATCGCGCTCAACCGGTCGACTAAGGGAAACTCAACACCGTCCAAGATTAGTTGAGCCAAAATTTCCGGATCGTTTGTGCAGCAGTAGTTGATTCTGANCCCATGTTGCCGTAGCCGTTCTGTGTGCAAAGGATCGACTCTGCGCCCACCCAGCAACTGGATGAAGTCAGATCCCGACTTGATCGTTTCGTTCACATACTGGAGTGTGTTTGCTTGGCGCTCCATGTTGCAGATTTTAATTATAGGCTCGATCGTTTTGGCGGCACGCGCCGCATCGGCACGACAGGCGAGAAACGCTTGATGCAGACGGTTCCTAGAGCTGATAAGGCGCGTAGTTTTTTTTGCTAGCTCAATTCCACCCTTAAGGTGAATNTTGAGCCAAATATTTCGTGGCATTATATCAAGCGCTTCGCCAAGTGTGGGAATTTTTTCTCCGACAAAATGACTGCTCTTCCATGATCCAGCATCCAGTTTTTTTAGGTCAGCGAGCAGCCAATCTTTCAGCCTCCCTTTCCCGTTCGTTGTTCTGTCTATCGTGCTATCGTGCATGAGCACCAATTCTTTATCTTTGCTGAGTGCCACGTCGAATTCAATCATATGCGCACCCAACCGTATGGCTTCAAGAAACGCGGNAATTGTGTTTTCTGGATGAGTGTCACTCGCGCCACGGTGTGCACACACTCCGCGTGTTGGCATCTGCACTTGTCCGTTNTTAANACCTNCGCAGCCGGCCAGCACAAAAACCATNATTAATACAAATTCTTTTTTCACGTATCTGCANAAGCTAGCCGATTTAAGCCTTACCGGTCAACGACATGAATATATTAGCAGGATGAAAATGGAATCGTTAAGATTGCCTTCTGTAAGGAACGGGGTATTTTCCCGAAAACGAAATTATTTTTAACGATTGCCTCGCTCTACATTTTTTGTCTGGCCTTGGCCTTGATGCCACCTGACTAGAGTGATAGCACTTCGATTTACCCAATCATCATGAAGACAATTATGAACACCAATCGACGTTCTTTTATTGAACAGTGCGGACTTTTGACCGGAGCAGCTATTTGGGGNCGCACCCATGCTCTTGGCCAAGCGGAAGGGAAACGAAAGCGGATCGCATTCCTTGGCACCGAAGTGCGTCAGCACTCGCACTCGCAGCACTTTCTCGACCGACTGGCACTTGGCTATGGCTGGCGTGGCGGNTGGCAGGAGCCACGAACTTCCATTGCCTCAATTTATATTGATCAGTTTCCTGAAAAAGGCGACCTCGGACGAGACCGCGTGAAGCGGTACGGATTGAAACTGTACCCGAACATCGAGCAAGCACTGACGCTAGGCACCGGAAAACTTGCGGTCGACGGCGTGGTAATCATTGCCGAACATGGGAAGTATCCCAAAAATGAGAAGGGGCAAAAACTGTATCCCCGTTATGAATGGTTCAAGGAGTGCGTGAAAGTGTTTGAGAAAAGTGGGCGTGGTGTCCCAGTATTTAATGACAAGCACCTGGCGACAACCTGGCCACGTTGCAAGGAAATGGTGGATGATGCAAAGCGGCTTAACTTTCCGTTTTTTGCCGGTTCCTCGCTACCAGTCACACGACGGATGCCATCGATCGATATGCCACACAACGTCCCTTTGAAAGAAAGCGTATGCGTGGCTTATGGTGGGGTAGACAGCTACGATATTCATGCGCTTGAGACCGCACAGTGCATGTCCGAGCGGCGGCGCGGCGGTGAGGTGGGTATCCGACAGGTTCACGCGATGCGTGGGCCTAAAGTTTGGGAGCGTCTAGCCGAAGCACGCCATTCCGACACAAGGCGGTTGATAGTATCTGCACTGACACGCAGCCACAATCTACCGGTTGAGGGTGGTTATTACACTGGCAAAATTACTTTCGACTGGGCACGCAAGACATTCCCAAACCCCGTGACTTACTTTATCGACCACAACGATGGTTTCAGCACGACAATGATGCTGACAAGCATCCGTGATTTTAACTATGCCGGACTGCGAACTGACAACGGCGAGATTGTTTCCACGCAAATGTATTTNCCGATGCCGACGCACGGCTCGTCTACGGCAGATTTTTTTCATCCACTCTGCCGCCACATCGAGGATGCGGTGATCACCGGCAAAGTGCCTTACCCGGCCGAGCGCACGCTGCTAACCTCGGGAATGACACTTGCCGGTGTAGAGTCGCTGCACCGAGGGCAGGTGCCAATCCAGACCCCACAAATGAACGTTCGATATAAGGTCGGTCCTGAATCAACCTACTGGCTCGACTAATCGNACATTCCCTTAATGATGTCAGCTCGAGTTGGCATAGGTGGTGTTTTCATCGAATGCAACCACTTCACAACACAGCTCGCAGATCGCGAATCTTTTAAACGCTCTGAGTGGCTAGCCGGCGATGCACTGCTGAGCAAGGATACCGGCGTGCTCGGGGGGATGATTTCAGTATTGCAAGCCGGCGGCTGTCAGCCTGTACCCCTGTTTTACGCTAGCGCCTGCCCGAGTGGTGCTATTCAGGCTGAAGTTTACAACGAACTAAAGAATGAGCTGCTTCAGCGATTGGTCGATGCGGGTGAACTCGACGGTATACTGCTCTGCCTGCATGGAGCAGGTGCGGCGGTAAACGCGCCCGACTTGGAGGGCGACCTCGTTGAGTCGGTTCGGGAGAGAGTGAAGGAAAGTGTGCCGATCGTCGGAACNCTTGATCTGCACGCACATGTAACTTCAAAATTGATTTCGAATACAGACGCACTGTTGGCGTGGGAAACATATCCACATGTGGATGCCTTTGAGACCGGTGAACGGGGTGCCCGGACAATGATTGAAATTCTGTCCGGCAGACTGAAGCCGATCATGGCCATGGCCAAGACGCCGGTACTCGTCAGCGCTATTCACGGTCAAACAACTCCGCCTGGACCATTCGCCGATGTAATGAAGGAGGCCAAGCGGCTCGAGGATGATAGTGTATTCCATTCGATCAGCCCGATTTTGGTTCATCCTTACCTCAACATGCCAGATATGGGAGGAGGGGTTTTGGTGGTTGCCAATGAAAACGAATCAGAGGCCGCATNCATGGCCAAGCGCTTGACCAAGCGCTACTGGCAAAATCGCCGCGAACTCCAGACAGAGACTTTTCATCCAGACGAAGCTGTAAAACTAGGACTTCAACTCGAGAGCGGTCCAGTACTGCTTGTGGAAACAGCTGACTGCTGCGGAGGCGGTGCCGCAGGCGACAGTGTGCACTCTCTTCGTTCGCTGATTCAAGAGTCGCCCGAACAGGCAGCTATTGTTCCCGTGGTCGATCCCAGCGCGGCGTGCGAGGCACANTCGACTGGGCTTGGCAAAGAGGTTCGCTTGCGACTCGGACATCAAATAGATACTCAATGGGGCGAACCCATTGAAATAGAAGGTATAGTCANGAAGATAAGCAACGGTGAATTTNTTTATCGCGGTGGGATTTGGGATGGCCGAGCAGGAAACATGGGACCGACCGCCGTGGTGGCCGTTGGCCAGATCCAAGTTGTGGTTAGCAGCAATGCGACCTACGACTGGATGACGGAACAGTACGACCTGCTCGGCCTGAACCCAGCAGACTNCAAATTTGTTGTTGCGAAAAACCCGATGAATTACCAACAGGCTTATGCCGGAGTGATGAAGGCTGCATTTGTGCTCGATACTCCAGGTCCGACACCGGCCAACACAAACGCGCTGTTGTACACCGCGATGAAGAGNAATTGGTTTCCCTACGATCCGGATCTCAGAATCGACGAACCGACGGTGATGGTTTCCCAGCGGCGCGAGTTTCATCTTTGAAAGAAGATCACTTGCCTGATCGGGTCGACACTGCGAGAGTTTGCCTCACACAAGTCATGAAACTTTTTTTGAATTGCTTTATGTTCGCAGCCCTATGGCTCCTTGAACCTGACGGGCAGACAGCGGAGTTGCCAAGTTTGAAAGTTCTCGAGACNAAAAAAATTTGGCCTGGAGAGCCNCACAGCGCCTTCACTGATCTTGAAAGATTTCAGGNCAAATGGTACTGCGCNTTTCGTGTCGGCAAAGGACACGCCGGCAAGGGGGATCATGGCCGGATTCGTGTGATCGTTTCTGATGATGGAGAATCATGGCGCTCATCAGCACTTCTGCAAACCAAGGGTGTCGACTTACGTGATGCAAAGTTATCGGTCACCCCGAGCGGTCAGTTACTGCTAAACTCGTGTGAGTATCGCGTAGACAACGACCAAGAAGATNTACGCAACAACACCTCGGTGACATATCTTTCAAGGAACGGCACCGACTGGTCGACTGCCACTCAGATTGCAAATAAAGGGTATTGGCTGTGGCAAACTACTTGGCATGGTAACACTGGCTATGCCCTTGGTTACCGGTGGGGCAATCGTGATGCCACGCGGTTTTACCGTACGACAGATGGCGTCAATTATACGTTGCACGTCGATCACCTCCGGCCACCCGGTGATCGCAGCAACGAACACGCAATGTTTTTTGATACCACAGGGCACGCCCACATGTTNCTACGCCGCGATAATGCGCAATCGAAAACCGGCGGCTATGCGCTACTTGGCCAGGCGGAAGCACCTTTCAAAGACTGGGAATGGCGCCGATTGAACATTACACTAGGTGGCCCATCGATGATTCAGTTACCGAATGGGCGAGTGATTGCCTGTGTTCGGCGTTATGCAGGTGAAAACCATCGCAACTGGGGATCNCAATGGACTGAATTGGGCTGGATCGANACCAAGACCGCGANTTACACCCCTGCCGCCAAGCTACCGAGNGGGGGTGACTCAAGTTACGCCGGNCTNGTTTGGCACAAGAACATGCTTTGGGTGAGCTATTACAGCAGTCATGGTGGTAGCACCTCGATTTATCTGGCCAAGGTTCGTGTTGATAGAACGAAATGATTTACAAACGGTTACCTTGAAAAAACCTTTATTCGAAGCTATTCAGTTGGTGTGGACCGCACTCTAATATTACTCGCCGCGGCATATGCATTTGCTGCCGAGCACCCGTCCTTAGTGGCAGAGGATAAGCCGGTGGATTTTGCGCGTGAGATCCTACCAGTGCTTTCCGACAAATGCTTTGTCTGCCATGGACCAGACACGAAGAAAAAAGACCTCGTTCGNCTTGATTCGTTTGAGGAAGCAACGCGTGATCTGGATGGCTANAAAGCCATCAATCCCGAANCACCGGAAGACAGCGANATCATTGTCCGNATCAATGATAANGACGATCCCATGCCGCCGCAGGATGCCGAAAAACAGCTAAACGCGGGTGAACGTAGATTGATTGAGCGTTGGATCAATCAGGGCGGCAAATACGCCAAGCACTGGGCATTCGTCGCTCCCTCAAAACAGACTCCGCCCAGCAAGGGCCATCCGGTTGATGCATTTGTCAAAAAGAAGTTTCCGAAGGATNCCNAATTTGCGCCAACTGCCAACAGNTCCACCCTCGCNCGNCGATTGGCACTGGTGTTGACCGGNCTCCCACCTGAGCCGGAGTTGTTAGATTNCTTCTTAAACGACAGCAGTACTAATGCTTACGAACGAATCGTGGAGCAACTTCTGGCCGATCCCCGTTATGGTGAACATCAGGCCCGATACTGGCTTGATGCCGTTCGATACGGTGACACACACGGCCTGCACCTGGACAACAAGAGGGGTATTTACCCATACCGCGACTGGGTTGTACGCGCTTTAAACAACAATATGCCGCTGGATCGTTTTATAGAGTGGCAGCTAGCCGGAGATCTTCATCCAAATCCGACCATAGAGCAATTGATTGCCACCGGTTATGTGCGGATGAATCCCTCAACAGCAGAGGGCGGAGTGATCCCGGCCGAGTTTCAGGCCAAGAACAACTTCGATCGTACTGAGACACTTGGCACTGTATTCCTTGGAATGACAATGATCTGTTCGCGCTGCCACACTCACAAGTACGATCCCATTACGCAGACGGAATACTACCAATTAATGGCATTTTTCAACAGCACAGCCGAAGGTCCTCTTGACGGGAATAAGTACGAGTACGCTCCTGTCATTAAGGTGCCCCGGGATCAAATGTCATGGAATAATTGGCAGCGGTTGCAATCCGAACGGGACCAATTGCTGACAAAGGCGGCNTTGACCTTGCAAAACCCACAAGAAACCCAATCCGAGGCCAAGCAGAAATGGGAAAAAGCCGACAATGCTGCTCGCTTGTCTATGGTTGTTGATGAAAATGGGCTATGGAAAAAGGCCGGTCTGACGATTAACAATTCGGCAAAGCAATTGGCCAAGCGCATCGGTGAAGCAGAGAAAGCTTTCACGACAACGCTNGTTGCTAAGGAACTCGGCAAGCCGCGCGAAACCAAGCTACTGCAGCGCGGCGAATACAATCTACCAACCGGCGACCCTCTACAGCCCGACGTGCTAAACGTCATGGGCAGCCTTCCAAAGGATACACCCCGTAATAGGCTAGGCTTAGCCAAGTGGNTGACCAGCCGTGACCAACCGGTGGTGGCACGCGTACTCGTGAACCGAATTTGGCAGCGAGTGTTCGGCGAGGGAATCGTCCGCACGCCGGAAGATTTCGGACTGCAAGGCCAACATCCCACCCATCCAGAACTGCTCGATTGGCTTGCCGTGGAACTGCAAGACAGCAACTGGGACCTGAAACATATGCTCCGGTTGATGGTCAACAGCAAGACCTTCCAGCAAAGCTCCACGCTCCGACCCGATCTTAAAGACCCGGAAAACAAACTGTTCGCCCGTGGACCAAGTCACCGCCTCGACGCTGAGGTGTTGAGGGATATCGCTCTTTGGGCCGGCAAACTGCTCGATCCGCATATGGGCGGTGAAGGGGTGAAGCCGCACCAGCCAGCCGGAATGTGGAAGGCGCTGTCGCACCCGGCCAGCAACACCAAGAACTACAAGGCGGACACCGGACGGATGGTGTATCGCCGCAGCCTCTACGTTTACTGGAAACGCACGAGTCCCCACCCGATGATGACGTTGTTTGACGCTCCCAACCGCGAGTCCAGCTGCGTCAAGCGTTCCAGAACCAACACGCCGCTTCAGTCGCTTGGTCTTCTCAACGAAACCCAGCGGGTGGAGATGGCGCGCATGTTAGCCGAACGACTGCTCAAGGAAAGAGCCACCGACGATCAACGGCTGGATCTGATGTTCACGCTGCTCGCCTGTCGTGAGCCAAACGCTNCCGAACGCAATGCCTGTAACCGTCTNCTAGACTCAATGCGTAAACGCTATNCAGCNTCTGANAAGGATGCCGATGCNCTANTGGATACCGGTGAAGTTCCCCGCGACAAATCGTTGAACGCAACCGACCATGCCGCTTGGACACAATTATCCGCGACGGCATTAGCAAGTGACCTTGCTTTGATGCTCTTTTAATAAATGAATCCAATACGCGAAACTGATTTAATGATGACGCGACGGCAATTGTTCGGGCGTGCAGCACTTGGTTTGGGCACGGCGGCCTTGGCCAACACACTTGGTCCGGATTTATTCGCCAACACCAATAGTCAAGCTCCTGGAACCCATTTTGCCCCTAAAGCCAAGCGGGTGATCTATCTGTTCATGAGCGGCGGACCAAGTCATCACGATCTATGGGATTACAAGCCGAAGATGCGAGAGATGTTCGGCAAAAACCTGCCCGAACACGTACGGGATGGCCAACGCATCACTGGTATGACCGCCGGCCAGAAAACACTCCCGGTCTGCCCGAGCAAATACACCTTCACCAAGCATGAAAACAACGATCGCGGTCTATGGGTAAGTGAACTACTGCCCTATACGGCCAAGGTGGCCAAAGAACTGGCTGTAGTCTATAGCACGTTCACCGAGGCAATTAATCATGACCCGGCGATCACTTACATCCAGACCGGAAGCCAGATCCCCGGTCGCCCTAGTTTGGGTGCTTGGCTAAGTTATGGGCTAGGCCGAATGAATGAAAATTTACCAGGCTATGTGGTAATGCATGCCCGCTCGAAATTTCCGGAACAGAGCCTNTTCGGTCGCCTCTGGGGAACAGGGTTTATGCCGTCAGAGCATCAGGGTGTGTTGCTCCGCAGCGAAGGAGATCCGGTGTTGTACCTGAAAAACCCAGCCGGCGTCTCAACCAAGGACCGTCGAGCTCAACTCGACACACTCGCAGCCTTGAACCACCAACAATACCANGAGTTTGCCGACCCGGAAATTCTTGCCCGAATCAAGCAGCACGAATTGGCCTATCGAATGCAGACTTCAGTGCCGGAACTAATGGATCTCTCTGGAGAAAACGATACGACGTTTGAGCTATACGGCGAAGATGCACGGCAAGCCGGCAGCTTTGCAGCGTGCTGCCTTAACGCCCGCCGATTGGCCGAAAGAGGCGTTCGTAACATCCAGATTTTCCATCGCGGCTGGGATGCCCACGGCAGTCTGCCGCGCGAACATGAGTCCCAATGCAAGGACATCGACCAAGGCTGTTATGCCTTGATCAAAGATCTCAAGCAACGGGGTATGCTCGACGAGACCCTAGTGGTGTGGGGCGGCGAATTCGGCCGCACCTCCTACTGCCAAGGCAAGTTAACCAAGGAGAATTATGGGCGCGACCATCACCCGCGATGCTTTACCACATGGATGGCTGGCGGCGGCATCAAGCCCGGTATCACTTATGGGCGGACGGATGATTACGCCTACAACATCACCGACGCTGACGGGAATATGATCCGTCCCACTAAGGACAAATGGACGCCTGGAACAATGCACATCCACGACCTCAACGCTACACTTCTCCATCTGCTAGGTATTAACCACGAACGTTTGACTTACCGATACCAAGGGCGCGACTTCAGGTTGACCGACGTACACGGCCATGTCATCAACGATATCGTCGCATGAGTCATCCGAACATACCCACCAACTTTTCGCCTCCCGATCGCCTTCTGCTTGGCCCAGGACCGAGCAATGCAGCGCCCGCAGTACTTGATGCCATGCAACGCCCGCTCGTGGGACACCTTGACCCCGCATTTATCGGCATGATGGAAGAAATCAAGTCGATGCTAAGACAAGTGTTCCAGACCGAAAACGAGATGACTCTGCCGATCAGCGCCACTGGAAGCGCTGGAATGGAAGCCTGTTTCGTGAACCTGCTCGCACCGGGTGATGAGGTGGTTATTGGTGTCAACGGCGTTTTTGGCNNCNGAATGTGCGACGTCGCCGAGCGCTGCGGCGCCACCGTCACAAAAGTCGAGTCCCAGTGGGGCACAATTATCGAGCCTTCAGCTCTCGCAACCGCGCTTGAAAAATGTCGTCCAAAACTCGTCGCAATTGTGCATGCCGAGACTTCGACCGGGGCGCTCACGCCTGTCGATGAGCTATCACGCCTGTCACACGACGCNGAGGCGCTGTTCCTACTGGACACCGTCACATCGCTTGGTGGCTGCCCGGTAGCGGTAGACGACTGGGGTGTTGATGCTGTCTACAGTGGCACACAAAAATGCCTTAGCTNTCCGCCAGGACTAGCCCCNATTTCGTTCAGCCCGAGGGCGATGGAAGTCATCACCAGTCGCAAAGTCAGGGTGCAAAGCTGGTATCTCGACATGAACTTCCTAGCCAGTTATTGGGGATCGGAACGCGTTTATCATCACACAGCGCCAATCTCGATGAATTACGCACTGCACGAGGCGCTACGACTTGTCCTTGAGGAGGGACTCGAGNCGCGATGGGCAAGGCACCAAAAGGTGCACGAGGCCCTCAAAGCTGGACTGACGAAGCTAGGCCTATCAATCACGTCACAGAAAGGACATCAGCTTTGGCAACTCAACGCCATCGGCGTGCCAGACGGCGCAGATGAGGCAGGGGTACGCAACCGGCTTCTCAGTGAATTCAACATTGAGGTTGGCCCTGGTCTTGGCCCGATGAAGGGAAAAATCTGGCGGGTAGGCCTTATGGGGTACAACGCCACGGAAGCCAATGTCGAGCGCTTCCTCGACGCGCTCGGCCAGTGCCTCGGATAATGCGCCGCGCTTGGCAAAGCAAAGATTCAGTGCATCTCGATGGCACAGGTTCCAATGCCGCCGCGGTAATAATTGAACTGCACATTTGGGTGATCGGCGAGCAGCGACATCGGCACCGCGGAGTCGGTGATGCCCTTCGAGATCATCAACGCAGTCAGCCGTTGTCCAAGCGGGTTGTCATGTGTACCGGCATGCCAGATGCTTACCTTCTCCGCTTGCCAAGTCTCGACCGGACCAACGGTAACCGCACACTGTGGGACCATACTAATGTTGCCGCCGCCAGAGGTGCGCGCGTTTTGGGCGAGAGTGATCGGGTGCAGTTCGACGACGCGCGTGGCCAATTTCCGGTATTCCTCCGGTGACGGGGGCGCAGTGGCATGGGCCCCATCGCGCCGGAGCGGATCATTGAATGCCCAATGCTTGATGTCACCCTGCCCTCCTTGCATGACCGCGCAACGTACGCTGTCCCAACTTGCGCAAAATGCTCTGGTGTCGGCAATAGGGAAGTGCAAATTTTCCTCGGGAATCGAATAAGCAGAGTTAATGCGATCGAAGCACAGCTCTCGGTCAGCTCGCTCAAAGGAAAGTAAGTGGTCGGTGGGTACAGCGCAGCCGTCGTCACCGATCCATTCGTCCATCCCCCAGAAGTGAGCGTGCTTCAGCGAGAGACCCAACTCATTGACCAATCGGGCTACAAGCGGAAGTTGCTCAGTGGGACCGATAGGGCCACAAATACCGACTGGGTTGTCGGCTGTGGACTGCCGCCAAGCCCCGATGTACTCAAGCGCCTCAGCTAGGTAAAAATCCTCGAGCGTGTCGTACATCACGACATGGAAACCGGGTCGTGACAACTGCTCAATACCGGACTGCGATAGCGCAGCGGCATCACGAATGAGGTCATCCTCGAGAGTAGTATAGTCCCACCAATCGGGGGCAATGGTGCTAAGCTTGCGAGGCATACCGAGACGCTCGCGAATACCCCTCTTCAGCGCAAGTTTAATTACCGGTTACTCAGGCTGCAGACGCCAAAACTGCACACTACGGTAAACACGGATAAAAACAGAGTCCTTCTCGCCGGTGCCACTGAGTGTCTCGATTGTTTCCCAGCTTTTAAGATCTGTTGATTTTTGCAGCGCAAACTCAGAACCATCTTCCCCCTCCCATTCAATCTCTACTGCTCTGTAAATGCCTGTAATATTGTCACTTTTTTTTCCACTATCTTCATCATCGTTGCCGCCGACTTTTTCAGGTTCGCCCTTTGGTTTTTTTGTTTCCAACTTCGGCTCCATGGTTACGTCAATGTCGTCGATATCAGAACGCTCAAAGATTTTTTGAAATCCGTTGATGTAAAAGTAGAGCGTACCGCCTTTTTTGGAATAGGTGCTAGCTGTTACATAGTATTTCATGCGTGATTTACGATTAGCGAAGAAATGGATGTCCACAATTGAATCGGCTGATCTGCTTAAATCGATTTCCTCCAACTCAACGTGATCCACCAGTGTCGCAGGGGCATCAGCAAGCCACGGATCATATTCGTAAAGCCTTGCATCAATGTATATGTTTTCCAGCTTCTTAACGGTCAATGGGTAAGTAAGTCGAACATCACCCTCCAGAGGATCGGCAAGCAGTTTAACGAAACCTGCGAGTAAAAACGTGGCTAGAACAAGATTCTTTTTTTTCATCGATCTGAACTAAATCAGTCTTGAGAGAACACTGCCACGTTTCAAATGAAAACAATTTTATAGCGAACACTGAAAAACTGACTGGTTTCAAGGTTGCGCATAGACGAGCAGTTCGTTTGAATCGGGCGCCTTGACTTACCGATTCAAATCCGCGCGTAACGCCACTTGGCTGGTTGCCCTTTTTGGGGGAACAACACTTGTCACCGCCGCTGAGCCTATGCCGGAACAATTGGAGTTTTTTGAGAACAAAATCCGCCCGATATTGGCAGAACATTGTTACAAGTGCCATAGCACACGTTCTAAAAAACTGAAGGGGGGGCTGTATCTCGATAACCGCGAACAAGCATTCAAGGGTGGCGAATCCGGACCATCGATTGCCCCAGGCCAGGCTGACTCGAGCCTACTCTACCGCGCGATCCTGTACAAAGAGGAATCACTCGAGATGCCACCCACCCGCAAGTTGCCGGACGCGGTGATTGCCGATTTCAAAAAGTGGATCGATATGGGCGCGCCATGGCCCATTTCCAACGAACCGCAAATTGCTGAGAAACAGGGTATCAATTTTGAAAAACAAAGAAAGGAGCACTGGTCGCTCAAGCCCATCAATAAACCGACCCCGCCGGATATTGCCGACTCCGCATGGCCACGGAACCCGGTTGACCATTTCGTACTCGCCCGACTGGAAAAAGCCGGGATCACTCCGGCTCCCGAAGCAAACCGAAGGGTACTAATCAGGCGAGCCTACTTCGACCTAATCGGCCTACCGCCCACTCCGGAGGTAGTGGCAGCTTTCGTTGCTGAAGACACGTCATGGGACCAGATAATCGAGGAACTGCTAGCCTCACCTCAATACGGCGAGCGCTGGGCACGCCACTGGATGGACATAGCCCGCTACAGCGATGGTTTAGGTGGTTTTCTGGACAACCGTGCCCTACCCAATGCTTGGCAGTACCGCGATTTTGTCGTGAACGCCTTAAACGATGATGTGCCATTTGACCAGTTTATACGCTGGCAAATCGCCGGTGAATTGACCCCCAATGCCCCGTTGTCAGCTCGCGCTGGAACAGGATTTTTTGCCGTTGGCCCAACTTACAACGGTGATGGGGGTGACGCGGAGGCGACAGCAGCAGCCCGCGCAGAAACGTTGAGTGACCGGGTGGACACCTTCTCACGAGCGTTCCTCGGACTTACTGTTGCCTGCGCACGTTGCCATGACCACAAGTTTGACCCGATCTCGATTAAGGACTACTACGCGATCGCAGGCATCTTCAACAATACCAGTATCGCCGACAAACCGCTTGTCCCTGACGAGATCGTAAAGGCCTACGATAATCATCAAAACAAGATCAAAAACGTCGACAACCAAATTAAAAAACTGAACGAAAAGGTAAAAAAAGAGAAACGCGAAATCAGTAATCAGGAAAAAAAGCAGCTCGATGAATGGAAACAGCAACGGGACGCTCTCCGCAAAATCGCACCGCCCAAATACGCCACCGCGCATGGTCTTCACGAGAAAGGAAATGATAATATGCACGTTGCCATCCGAGGCGATCTTCGCAAGAAGGGCGAAGAAGTACCTCGTCGCTTCCTCCAAGTCATCTCACGCGAAAAGTCTTTCAGCAAAGAAAGCGGGTTGTTGCAGTTGGCTGAAGCAGTAGTTGCGCGAGACAATCCGCTCACCACACGCGTACTCGTCAATCGCATCTGGCAGTGGCACTTCGGGCGTGCCATCGTTCGCACCCCGAGTAATTTCGGAGTAATTGGCGAGAAACCAACGCATCCACTACTACTGGATTGGCTGGCTACAAACTTCACGGACAACGAATGGTCGATCAAGGATTTGCACCGGCTCATCATGAAATCTGCCACGTATCGAATGAGCAGTCGGCATATCTCAGACAATTTCGACCGCGACGGGGAAAACCGGTTAATCTGGCGAATGAACCCCCGACGGGTGGAAGTCGAGTCTTGGCGCGACAGCATGTTGGCGGCTACAGGAGAACTGGATTTGAAATTGGGCGGCACCCCGACAAATGAGATTTTGAATAGTGCACGCCGGAGTATTTACGCAACTATCAGCCGCAACGGCGACCGCATCAGCTCCGACCCTTTTTTTCGGTTGTTCGGTTTTCCAGCACCGCGTAGCACAGCACCCAAGCGCATCATAAGCACCGTGCCGCAACAGTATCTTTTCATCATGAACAGCCCATTTTTCCAGAAGCGGGCCGATGCCTTGGCTAAGCGCTTAACCAGAGAGAGTGAAACCAACAAGTCACGCATTGAACACGCCTACCAANTACTTTTCAACCGGCANCCATCCACAAATGAGCGAGACACCGGCCTGACATTCTTAGCACAATCCAATTCCAGATCCGCATGGAATCAATACACGCAAGCCCTGCTCGGCTCTGAAGAATTTCGTTACATTGAATAGTATCAATACCCTACTTGGGATTCATAAGCTGGAGCAGCGCACTGGATTTCACACCGCTTAGCCAAACTTTATACCTCTTCCAAAGGATTAGCGGCATCGCCGAATGTTTTTGGATGGATGTCCATCTTGTCCATCATGCTGAGGAANAGCCGACACATTTGACGGTTGGATTTGTCGAGATAGTTAAGGTTTTGGCCTCCCTTGATTCGGCCACCGCCCCCACCAAGCATGACCACCGGCAACTGTGTAGCATCATGATGTCCAGTAAGCATGCTGGAGCAGAGCATCAGCATGGAATTATCCAGCGCAGTGCGTTCGCCCTCCTGAATACCATCAAGGCGGCTGGCAATATACGCCATTTGCTCGAGAAAAAACTTATTCACTTTCAGCCAGTCATCCGTGTCGCTGTGCGAAAGAAGATGATGGATCATGTAGTCAACGCCTAGGTGAGGAAAGCGCAGCGTGCCATGGTCGTTGTTCAGCTTAAGACTACAAATGCGTGTAGTGTCGGTCTGGAATGCTAACACTAGCAAGTCACTCATGATGCGCATGTGCTCGACAATATTCTGTGGATAACCATCTTTTGGTCGCGGCAAATTTGGCGCTGTCAACGTCGGCCGCCAACCCTGCAATTCGCCGCGCTTGCCGGCACTCTCGATACGCTTCTCGACTTCGCGAACGGAATTGAGGTATTCGTCAAGTTTTTGCTGGTCAAGTCGGCTAATATTCCGGCGCAGATCCTTTGCATCCGACAGCACCGCGTCGAGCACGCTCCGGTCCCCGACCTGAGCCTTGTCCTTGAACATCTGGTCAAACGCCAGCGCAGGATATACCTCTAGCGGCGTCGGCGTGGTCGGACTACTCCATGAAATGTGCGAACTATAGAGCATTGAGTAATCCTTGTGAACGGAAGGATTCGCCTTTTCACAGCCGAGCACGAGACTCGGCAGCTTGGTGCGATGTCCGACGTGTTGCGCAACGTATTGATCGACACTTGTACCGGACTGAATTCGTCCACCCGAAGCAAGTGGTGCCCCGGAAAGAAGGTTACCGGTCTGCGAACTATGGATATTGCCTTTCAACGCCTCAGCGTTGTAGAGGCCACGAATGAACACCATCCGATCCCTAAAACCGTTGAGAGGATGTAGCACCTTACCGAGTTCCATGTCGGCTCCTTCGCCTTTAGCCCACCATTCGTGACGGTGAAAGCCACAGCCGGCAAATAGAATTGCCATGCGGGTTGGAGCCGCGCTCGACTGTTTGACGTCTCGCAAAGTATCGCCCCATACGCGAATCGATTCCATCCAAGGCAGTGCAATCGTCACGCCCAAACCACGTAACATGGTGCGCCGGGAGAATTGATGGTGTTTTGTTTTCATTTCACTAGTCTTTCGGTTAATGCTGAATCGTCACCTTCCTGAATCAATCCTGATTTTTAGCTAGTTGTCCACGGATTTTCTGGAACTGAGGGCTAAGCACGATCGCCTCAACCAACGAACTGAACCGATAATCATTCGTCTTGAGCTGCCGTTGCATTTCATCGATCAGCAACAGATCCGAGAGAGCCACCTCGCGACCCAGCGCATAACCTAATAGCTTACGACAAAATTGCTTGATCACATCGTCCATTCGCTTGATGGCAAGATGTTCGCGAAGGCCGATCAGGCCCTCGATACGAACGCCATCGGCCAACTGGGTACGGGTGTCCACGGAGGCAGGGCGTAGACGACCGATTGGATTAAACTGCTCCAATGCGAAGCCGTAAGGGTCGATGCGCTCATGGCACTTAGCACATTCCGGCAAGGAACTATGCTTCTCAATCAATTGCCGCGCAGTTAACCCACTAGGCACGCTGGCGGGTAGCTGAGGGACGTCCGCTGGCGGCCGAGGCAGCTTCTCGCCGAGCAACGTTTCATAGACCCAATTNCCGCGCAGGATCGGGCTGGTACGTGAGGCACCGGAATTTACCGCCAACACTGTGGCNAAGCCGAGAACACCACCTCGCCCCTTGGCTTGCATGCCATCAANGCGCTGCCAAGCCTCGCCTTTTACACCATCAATNCCNTAGTNCTTAGCCAGACGCTCATTCAAAAACGTATGGTCGGCCGTCAGCAGATCAAGAACCGAACCGTCGTTACGGAACAAGTCCTCGAAGAAACGAACCGACTCCTCATACATGTCGCCACGTAATATGNCGAATTCGGGGAATCGCTGCTCGTTCTTATCGTCGTTTTGGTCGAACCCGCGNATATGCAGCCATTGGCAGGCGAACTGTTCGGCCAGACGTCGAGTGCGCGGATCNCGGAGCATACGCCGCNCTTGGCCAAGCAGNANGTCNTCATTTNNCAACTCACCGCTGGCCGCCGCTCNGCCAAGTGCAGCATCGGGCACGGAAGCCCAAAGAAAATAACTCAGCCGCGTGGCTAACTCATTGGCGGTCACATCCACCGGCTCCTCTCCTTCCCCGGCCTTCTCGCGCCTGTACAAAAAGGCGGGCGAAGTAAGCACACGGGCGAGAGTCAATTGGATCGCTTTTTCATGGCCA
>PBKH01000054.1 GCA_002721375.1 Verrucomicrobiales bacterium | reverse complement strand
ATTTATGAGGGGTAATTCCCATACGTTTGGCTGAAAGGAGAAAGGTTTGGGGGGAGGGTTTGGGCTCTAATACATCTTCCGAACTGGTGATCTCCTTGAAATATGAGCGAAGGTTTTCAATCGCGAGGACTGCATCGATCACACGATGAATGGAGCCAGAAGCAAGACCAAGGGGATACTGTTTAGCCAAGCGCTTAATAAGTGGCAAGACTCCATAAAAAATCGGTTTAAGATCGTCAAGCATGCGAATCAAGCGTTCTTCACGCAACCCGATTAATTCCTCAATTGTTTGCTCAGGACGATGTTTTTCAATGAATGCTTTCCAAAGAACACGATCGGATCGACCGTAATAGTCAGGAAAATGAATCCCATGGTTTTCCTGGTAGCCCATATCATTCCAGACCTCAAGAAATGACTGTTTGTGGAGGGGCTCGCTGTCAACGATAACTCCGTCCATGTCAAATATGACGGCTTCAAATTGGTCTCTGTTCACTAGATTATCTAATTACAAGCCGAGCGCGCGAGTTTTTAGCCTTTTGAGAATTTTCATGGTGCTGTTGTGGGTGCGACCAAACTGATCATGTAGTCTGGTGTATTCTTTGAAGAGTTGGTCGTATACTTGTTTATTGGAAGCCTTCGGGTGGTAGATTTTTTTCTGAACCTTTGCCATTTTTCGAGCTGCTTGGGATATATCCGAATGTACTCCAGCGGCCACTGCACCGTACATCGCTGCGCCTAGTGCGCTAGCTTGGGCACTTGCAGCAACCTTGATAGGTCTGCCGGTGACATCTGAGTATATCTGTAGCATGAGTGGATTTTTGGCTGCGAGGCCACCGCAGGCAATTAATTCGTTGATGGAGAATCCCTGAGAAGTGAATGCCTCTATAATCTGCCTNGTGCCGAAGGCTGTAGCTTCNAGTANNGCTCGATAAATCTCATGTGGNCGTGTGGTTAGAGTCTGTCCAACAAGCAAGCCGCTTAGGTCGGCATCGACCAAAATGGAGCGGTTCCCATTCCACCAATCAAGGGCTAGTAGTCCGCTTTCAGCAGGTTTTAGCTTGGCTGCCTGNTGTTCGAGATACTGGTAAATGTCCAATTTGGCTTGTTTGGCTGCTCGTCTTAATTCAGTTGGAATTCCATTTTCGACATACCAGGCAAANACGTCGCCGACTCCTGATTGGCCTGCTTCATACCCCCAAAACCCTGAAATGACNCCATCTTTAACGATACCGCAAACGCCTTCGATGGGTTTTTCTCTTTTGGCGGCNAATAGATGACAAGTGCTGGTTCCCATAATCATTACCAATTTACCGGCTTCTGTGACCGTNCANGCTGGTACGGCAGCNTGAGCATCNATGTTNGCTGCAGCCACGGGTGTGCCTGGAAGNAGTTTCATTGCCTTGGCCATTTTTGCGGTCAAGCCTCCGGCATTGCTNCCGAGACTGATCATTTCACTTTCNATCTTATCCGGGATCACCTCNGNCAGCTTAGGATTNAGAGCTTTGAAAAAGGATTGATTGGGATAGGTCCACTCNCCTTTTTGTCGCGCGCGTGAGACACGCATGGCCTTGAAACCNGCGGCTGANAGACAGCGTTTCTCGTGTCCTGTNAGTTGCCAAACCAGCCAGTCGCCTGCCTCGATGAATCGATCAGCGGCATCGTAAACTTCGGGTGCTTCCCGCACGGTCTCCAATAATTTTGAAAAGAACCATTCACTGGAGTATTTGCCGCCNTAGGCNGTGATGAAATCTTCCTGGCGCTTGGTNCCCACCNTGTTGATGTCGTTGGCTTCGGGTTGTGCTGCGTGATGCTTCCATAGTTTCACCCATGCGTGNGGGTTGTTGTGCCATTTTTTTAGTAAACAAAGTGGAGTACCATCAGCCATGGTCGGGAGCATCGTGCAGCTCGTGAAATCCGTGCCAATGCCCAGTACTTGCTCCGGCTTAGCCTTGGCTAGGCGCATAACTTTGGGAACCGCTTTGGTGAGGACGGCTATNTAGTCGGACGGGTCCTGTAGCGCGGTATGTGGCTTTAGCCGCTTTTTTCCGCCGGGTATGGATTGTTCGATAACGGCGTTTTTGTAAGGATGATCTGCCCATGCAACTTCATGACCGGTATCGGCGTTTACNAGCAGTGCACGACCGGAGAGGGTTCCAAAATCGATGCCCAAGACAAATCGGCTTTCCTTACGTTGTTTGGCCTTGGATTTCACGACCCGCAGTGTGGCAAAGCCGCTTGGTATAGACAAGCGGNTGATTGCCCAAGNACACTTGAAACTGGNCAANCGNANGAGTGGCTGGTATTTCAACCGGTATATGTTTGGCGAAATCAGAAATCAGCTGGATGAGAAGATTGACTACTCTGTGCATGCCGGAGAGTCACGTTCAGATTTTATTGCTATCATCGGTCACGGGGTGACCGGAAATAAGGATCGACCGTTTATTTTGGCTCTTGCGGAAGGGCTTNAGNCTGCGGGTATTCCCACCTTACGGATNTCNTTTACNGGTAACGGCGNATCCGAGGGGCGGTTTGCAGATTGTACCATTTCAAAGGAGACTAACGACTTGGGTAGCGTGATTGATGCATTGGGTGATAGAAAAATTTGTTATATTGGACATAGCATGGGAGGTGCGGTTGGGGTTAAGAGGACCAGCAGAGATTCAAGAATCGATGCACTGGTTTCGCTGGCTGGCATGGTGCACACGCAGGAATTTGCACAGCGTGAATTTGGCGAAGAAACCCCTAACGAAGGTTGCATGTGGGAGGATAAAAGTTGTCCCCTCTCTAGCACTTACATGACCGACATGGAGGCGTTGAATTCTCTTGCTGANCTCGGTACGCAAATCAATGTGCCGTGGCTTTTGGTGCATGGCACGGAGGATGATGTGGTGCCGACTGGCGACTCACACGATATTATTGCTAAGGCCACGAACAATCCTGAGTTTTTTGAGATTGCAGGGGCCGACCATGTGTTTAGTGACGAAGCCTTACCGAAGATGGTTGGTAAGGTTGTTGAATGGGNGAAAGCTCAGGCTGATTAAGTTTTCTTCTTAGTCCCGAGCAGGGACGGCAATATCCAAATGGCCGATCCGAGTGCGGCAGTATACGCCACTGCGGACAACCAGCCAAAATGGATGACCGGCGGGAAACTCATCCAAAGCAGTGATATCGAAAAGCTGATCAATATGAGACTGGTGCATAGGATGGCTGGCCCTTTGGCCTCGAGAGCCAATACGATTGCTTGATTTTTGGTGCAACCATTTTGTCTGGCATTCAGCCAATGAGTGACTAGGTGAACGGCGTCATCGATACCTATCCCAAGTGCTAATGCCCCTACCATGACGGTCACAGAATTGAGCGGAATTTGAGAAATTGCGCCGATCAGGGTCAGTATTGCCACAGGCCCAAGGCCTGTTATTAGCGCGATAGTTCCAAGCACGAACGATCGCCAAAGTAGAGACATTACGACTAACATTGCTGACAATGTGATGTAAAGACTGCCTAGCTGAGCGTCAACAATGTCCTTATCTGCCTTGAGTAAAGTGTGCAATCCCGCCTCTGCCGAGACTGAGACATTATCTGGCATCATCTCTGTGGCCTTTGACTCGATTGATTTCAAGAGGGACACAAACTCGCCACTTGGCATATCTGTTGTGCGCAGAACCAAATTCGCAGTTTGTTGTTTTTCGTTGCTGAGTGCTTGAAGAAAAGGATATTGCATCGCCTTCAATGCCAAGACGAAAATATTCAATGTCAACTTACTGCTTGGCAGGGTTAGCTTACCTGAATTGTCACCAATCCAGACGCTATTCATCATCGCTATCAATGAAGCGTATGAATAGGTGCTACTGAATTTACCTGTATCTTCAGCAAAATTTTGCACTTCCTGGAGCTTTCGTAGAAACTCAATCTGATTGATGCCGCCAGGCTTGTCAGTTTTGAAATCCATTTGCACAACATTGATGCCGCCCATGCGGTCATCGATCATTTCTGCCATTTGTCTCGTATGGCTTGCGGGTGAGAGAAAATGAATGGCTCGAATATCAATATTCAATCGATTTACGGCAAATATCGCCGATATGAAAATTGATACAATCAAGGTTATGGAAATCCATCGGTGATAGACAGCTGCTTTGCCAAGCTTGGCGAAAAAAGATTTTTTCCCGAACTCATCCCGTTGACTTGCCTTATTTTTTAGGGTGCTTGGCCAGATGCGGCAGCCCACACGAAGAAAAGCCAGCCCGGGCCCGAATGCCCAGAGGAAGATCGTACCAATCCCAAGTGCACCTGCGAGACCGAATTTTTTTACCTGTGATACTTCGCAAATGGTGAGTGAGCCCAACCCAATAGCAGTCGTGAGCGCAGCAAATAGGCTAGGTAGAAACACCATTTTTAGCATCGAATCGAATTTTTCATCTAGGCTCAATGATTGGTTGGTATTGCGCAGTGCTGTGAGTTGATGAGTCAATAACGTGAGGTTAATTGCAGCAAGCAAAGGGAGTAGCAAAATGTTATATGGAGTAAGTGAAAATCCGGTTAAGTGAAGGACACCTGGCAGTGCTCCGGTTAATAATGCTTCACTGAGGAGTATCAACAAAAGGCACGGGAGAGAGCGAAATGTCAGTGCAACGGCGATCAGTATGCAAAGCCCGGTCGTGGGAAGAACAAAGTAAAGATCATAAACGAATGAATTGCTGAGTTCATCCTGTATGAATGGCAGCGATATGACTTTGATGCGGAATTCCGGGGTGCTGAACGGCATTAACAGATTTTCGGTTTCGTTTCGGAATTCTTTCCTTTGCTCTGATGTTCTGAGATCTCGTTTGTAGGTTGCTGTGATGAGTGTGATTTTGCCGTCCCTCGAAACCATTATGTTTCGAACCAGTGGATGCGTGACAGAAAACTCCCGGATAGAAGCAATTTGTTTCTCCGTCAACTTAGCGTTCGGCACAAAGGGGACCATCTTGAACGCGAGCCCTTTTCTAACGGGTTTGTATGAGTGAGTCAGGCTTTTGACATCAACAAGCCCATCCTGCGAGGTGATTGCATCACTGATTTTCCGGATGTGATCGAGACCGGTCGAAGTAAAAATTTGATCGCTCTCGATACTAATGACCAGTGCCGTGTCGTTGTTCAGGAAAGAGGAGATACGTTCGTAGGTCTCGAGGTGCCGCTTGTCTGACTCGAGCAAACTCATTGGGTCGGAGTCGATACTAACCTTGGTGCTCTGCCAGATCATCCCTGCGATGACAAACAGGAAGGTGGAAAATAGAATTTCCGGAAACCGAACAAATGGATTCCGGGAAGTGTTCATGCCGGTTGGCAGTGACGTGAATTTATTTCAGCCAATTTGGTATGCTTTCGCTGGCCCAAAGTTGCTTTATAGATTGGCGTTTTCTAACCACTTCCGCACGGTTGCCTTTCACTAAAATTTCAGCAGGGAAGGCCCGGGTATTGTAGTTTGATGCCATAACGAATCCGTAGGCACCAGCACTTAGCAGAGCGAGGTGATCGCCTTCGCCAACTTTTGGCAGCATTCTGTTTTTGCAGAAGTAATCGCCGGATTCGCATATCGGCCCAACAACATCGGAAGCGAGTTGGTTTTTCTTCAGTTGGTCACCGGGACCCTGGTGAAGAGGCACAATTTGATGATAGCTGTCGTAAAGGGCGGGTCGGGCGAGGTCGTTCATTGCTGCATCCACGATGACAAAATTCTTAACACCTGTTTGCTTTACATACTCCACACGTGTGACAAGAATGCCGCAGTTTCCGGCGATAAATCGGCCCGGTTCGATCAGGATTTTTAGGTCAAGCGGCTTGAGTAGTGGGATGAGCTTGGCTGCGTATTTCGCGGGCGTCAGAAGGTTTTTGCGCTTGGGTGAGTGCCACCACTTGGTTTCGCCACTTTCGAGTGCGGGGTCGTACACAATACCGAGACCCCCGCCAATGCTGAAAAATTCGATACCATATTTTTCAGCCAATCGTTTGGCTAAGGGTACTACTTTTTTAACGGCATTTTCAAATGGTCCAACTTCGGTTAGTTGTGAACCGATGTGCATTTGTAGTCCACGAATGTGCAAATGCTTCAGTTTTGAGGCACGTTCGTAGATTTTCTCAACCTCCTCGAACGCAATACCGAACTTGTTTTCGTACGTGCCGGTTGTGATCTTGGCGTGTGTCTTGGCATCAACGTTGGGATTCACCCTCACGGCAATCGGAGCCTTTTTTTTGAGCCCTTTGGCGACTTCGTTGATTCGGATTAGTTCTGGTTCGCTTTCCGCGTTAAATGCGTAAATGCCTTTTCTGAGTGCGAGTTCTATTTCCTTCTCCGATTTTCCGACACCAGCAAAGATACATTTGGTAGGGTTGCCACCTGCTGCGATGATGCGCTGCAATTCCCCGCCACTTACAAGATCAAAACCGCTGCCTGCATTGGCCAGTGTTCGCAACACGCCAAGGTTGGAATTGGCTTTTGCCGCAAAGCAAACTGTATGGTCTAACGGTGAGAGTGCTTCATCAAGTTGCTGAAAGTTTCGGGTTAGAGTGGTATGCGAATAGACGAAAAGTGGCGTTCCGTGTTTTTTTGCAAGTGAAGCCACCAAAACATTTTCACAGTATAATTTCCCTCGCTTGTAGCCGAAGTTATGCATCACGGGCAGTATGCCAAAGCACCGCAAACGATTGAAGAAAAACCGGAGGAACTAATTCGATTGGCCGAGGACGAGGTCGGTGAAATCGCCAAGAGTGTCCACAGCGGTGTAATGTTTGTGTGTTTGCTTTAGCTTGGTTTCGTGTTCGATGCCGTAGCCGGTACGGACGAGAACACTCAGTTTGACGCCTGCGTTGGCACCGCATTCTATGTCTAGTTCCTTATCTCCGACCATGTAGCTAGCACTCAGATCTATTCCAAATTCATCCCGAGCATCAAAGATCATTTGTGGTGACGGTTTACGGTTGCGGCTTGGTTGGTCGGGAGCCTCGGGGGCAAAGTATATCTTGCGAAATGTGACTCCGAATTTGGCGAACTCCTCACAAACCCTTTCATTGGTTGCATGCAATTGTTTCTCGGTGAAATAGCCGCGCCCGATACCGGCCTGGTTGGTAATAATGAAAAGTTCAAATCCTCCTTCAAAAAGTCGTCGCACAGCGTCTCCAGTACCGGGGATTAGTTCGACCTTTTCCGGTTCGTGCAGATAGCCGGTTTCAACTATGAGCGTGCCATCTCGGTCAAAAAAGATAGCNGTTTTTTTTTTAGCCATTACAGGTTAAAAATTGGCAAGGAGTTCTTTTGGCNTAACGGTGGCTGTGCCGATTTTTCGGACCACTATGCCCGCTGCATGGTTGGCGAGCATTGCTGCCTCAATGGGATCAGCACCGGCGGCGATGGCTAGTGTAAATGTTGCGATCACTGTGTCGCCTGCCCCAGAGACGTCAAATACCTCACGGGCGCGGGTGGGGATGTGAAACGGTTTCTTNCCCGGTTGACTGATGAGCATCCCAAGTTCGCCAAGTGTAATCAGCAGCACTTTTAATTCGAGATNACCTAGGAGTTGTCTAGAAACACGCATGAGGTTTTCATCCTTCAACGGTTGGGTATGGTACGTGTTATCTTCGATCTCGGTGAGATCAAACGCTTCCTTTCGATTCGGCGTAATGAGGGATAGGCCTCGGAGATCAAGAGAGTGTATCGGCTTGGGGTCGAGGCTAAGCCAGGCGCCGTGCCGTTGGCCAATTGTTTTGAGTTCGTTNAGGTAGTCCTGCGTGATGACACCCTTACCGTAGTCGCCGATCACAATGGCGTTCGACTTGCCGAAGCTTGTGTTGATCGACTTGATCAATCGCTTGGTCAATCGCGGTGTAATGTCGATTCGTGTCTCGCGATCGACACGGACCACTTGTTGCCGCTGCGCGATGACTCTTGTTTTGCAACTGGTCTGTCGGGATGTATCGGAGATCAACGGGTGGCAGTCCACTCGATCGGCTTTTAGCAATGATCTTAGTTTTTTTGCGGCATCATCTTTTCCAATGACGCTGTGCATCTGAGTGGAGCACCCCAGCGCAGTGAGATTGCGGGCTACGTTCGCCGCACCGCCGGCCATGAAACTTTCTCGTTTAAATTGGACAACAGGCACAGGCGCTTCGGGTGAAATTCGGTCAACNTCGCCCCAGATAAACTGGTCGAGCATTCCATCACCGGTCACTATCACGGTGCGTTTGGTGGCCGCCGTGAGAATGCTGCGGGCACGATGCCGGGATAATGTTTTCTTTTCAGCCATCTGCTTGGGTTACGGGTTCAGATTCTAGGAAACCGGTCAATGGACTGGTCGCATTTGCGGTATCCAGTTCCTGGCTTATGCCGATTTCATAGGCCGTGCGGCCTGCTTCGACTGCAGCTTTGAAAGCAAGTCCCATGCGAGATGGATCGTCGGCGATGGCGATGGCGGTGTTNACCAGTACGGCGTCAGCACCCATTTCCATCGCTTCGGCGGCATGGCTTGGGGAGCCAATGCCGGCGTCGACTACAACAGGCACGGTGGCCTGCTCGATAATGATGCGAATTTGATCACNTGTCTGGATACCCCGATTGGAACCGATGGGAGAACCTAGAGGCATGACTGTTGCTGTGCCAATATCCTGTAACCGTTTGGCCAATACAGGATCGGCGTTGATGTAGGGCAATACAGTGAAACCCTCAGCAATAAGAGTATTAGCTGCTTTAAATGTTTCAACTGGATCCGGCAGCAGGTAGCGCGGNTCGGGGTGTATCTCGAGTTTAATCCATTTAGGTAGACCAGCAGCGGCCGCGAGTCGGGCTAGACGAACGGCTTCTTCGGCGTTTATCGNGCCACTGGTATTTGGTAGGATAAGATAGCGTTCGGGATCAATGTAATTGAGAATATTGGCGTAGGGATCATTTTTTCCCGATAGATCTGCCCGCCGCAGGGCAACGGTCACAATTTGTGTGCCGCTGGCAACGAGGGCATCACGCATCACTTCGTTTGACGAAAATTTTCCGGTGCCAAGAAATAAACGAGAATCAAACGTGCGATCTGTGATNGTTAGTGGCGCGGTTTCCAGCGACATCGGGAAAAATTAGTCGAGCCAAAAGCTGATGTCGAGTTGGCCTATTTTCATACCTTCTGTTTCTGTGAGCGTGGGCCGAAGATAGCAGTGCCCACTCGAACCATGGTGGCACCTTCCTCAATTGCAACTTCAAAGTCGCCACTCATGCCCATGCTAAGATGTGATAGTGGTGCGCCGAGCAATTGTTCGCACTCTTCCTTAATGCCCCGGAGGCGCCGAAAAATCGGACGTACCTTTTCAGGTTCTGGTGTCCAAGGTGCTAGGGTCATCAAGCCGTGAATTTCCAGTCGCGGCAGCTCGTTGATGGCGTTGAGGTGTTCGATCAAGGCATCTGGGCTGAAGCCATGTTTGCTGGCTTCCCCGGCGACATTGACCTCGAGTAACACCGGTATATCCTTTGCCGCATTTTGCGCATGTCTGTTGATTTCTTCGGCAATCGACATGCGATCGACGCTNTGGATCATGTTAAAAAACCGGACTGCATCCCGGCATTTGTTGGACTGTAGATGGCCGATGAGATGCCATTCGAGATTGCCTGGGCAGGTTGATATTTTCAGTTTTGCCTCTTGTACCCGATTTTCTCCAAACACTCTGCAACCGTGATAAGTCAGTTCACGGATGGCATCAGCAGTGTGATTTTTTGAAACCGGCAGTAGCGTGACTTCAATTGGATCACGTCCGGAGGATTCACAGGCTATATTAATTCTGTCGCGAATATCTTGCAATCGCTCGTCCAATTCCATGCACCCGATTTAGCCACAGCCTAGGGTGCTGCGGCAAGGGCTTGGATAAGGCTGTTTTGACGCTTGCCTTGGATAGGACGACGCTCGCAGGATGACGCGCATGGCACGTAGCTATTGGTTGGTAAAACAGGAACCGGAGGCTTATTCGTGGGATGANTTTGTGAAGGAAGGAGAGACTTACTGGGATGGGGTGCGAAATTATCAGGCACGTAATAATTTACGTGCAATGAAGAAAGGAGACATGGTTTTCTTTTACCATAGCGTAAGTGGAAAGGAAGTCGTTGGTGTCGCTAGGGTGACCAAAGAGCACTATCCCGATCCGACTGTGAAGGAGGGCGATTGGTCGGTTGTTGATCTTGCGCCAGCTAAGCAAATGAAAAAGGCGGTTACGCTTGCTCAGATCAAAGATCAGAAATCATTGGAGAACATTGCATTGATCAAGCAGTCTCGGCTTTCTGTGATGCCGATCACCGAGTCCGAGTTTCGGTGTATACTGAATTTGGGCGAAACTAAGTTGAGTTGAATCAGGCCAAGTTCAAAAAATGGTCAAACAAGTTGGACCTTGCTCGATTTCGTTAAATGACTGTCGGTTTTAGTTGTGGAGTTCGTCTTTTGTGAAGAAACGCTTAAGTTCCGCCTCCCCGTTTTCGACCGAGTCGGAGGCATGAACCACGTTCCGCATTTTATCCTTCCCAAAGTCTCCACGGATGGTGCCTTTTTCGGCAACGGTGGAGTCAGTGGGACCGACCATTTCACGGATGCGGGTGATGGCATTCTCGCCCCGTAGCGCAACTGCCACCACGGGTGAAGACTGCATAAATCCTTGAATTTCAGGGAAAAACGGTAATTCAGTCAGGTGCGAGTAGTGTTCGCGCAGAAGGCTCTCAGACAGCCGCATCATTTTCACGCCAAATACTTCAAAGTTCGCTTCCTCGAACCGCTTCAACACTTCGCCGCACTTGCGGCCCTCCAGACAATCCGGTTTCAATAAAACCAACGATTTTTCCATAAGCGCGCGAATCATGGGGCCGAATTTCCTCGTGAAAAGCGAAAAGTGATTTTGACGCGATTTTTCTTTGTCCAGACAAGCGGAGAAGCAAAACGCGCAAGCATCATGGAGATTGGTGGGGACATCTGTTCCCTACCATCTCAAGTCATGTGGGCGCCGGTGGCGTTAGTGTAGACGGCGTAGAGGCTTTGACTGGCGGTCATGAACAGGCGGTTACGCTTGGGTCCGCCGAAACAAACGTTCGAGCAGATTTCTGGCAGCCGGATTTGCCCAATTCGATCCCCGTTTGCGGCAAAGGTGTGCACTCCGTCGTAACCGTCCCCAGCCCAGCCCGCACTTGCCCAAATATTGCCGTCGATATCGGCGCGAATACCGTCAGCACCTCCCGCTGCGATTAGNTTTGGCTCGTTTTTTTNAGCCTGTTCTTTGGTGGTTGCTAGTCTGGATTCGTCCTGGGCTTTGAGGGCTCTCATTGAGGCAAACTCCCTTCCACCTTTTAGCTTTGTGCCATCNACTTTCCAGACCTTGATGTTTTTTCCTGAACCAGAGTCGGCGACNTACAATTTATCCAANTCGGGCGAAAAACAGAGGCCATTGGGTTTGTGGATTTCGTCGGCTACCTTGGTAATTTGTCCGTTCTTGGCATCGATGCGGTAGATGGCTTCCTTTAGTTCGAGCGGGCCCTTGTTCCCCTCGTAATCGGATAGGCTTCCATAGCCGGGGTCGGTAAACCAGATCGAGTTATCGCCGCGATGCACGACTGCATCGTTCGGTGCATTGAACGGTTTGCCATCGAACTTGGACGCGATCACGGTCTCGGTACCATCGTATTCGTAGCGTACCACGCGGCGGTGTCCGTGCTGGCAGGAAATTTGTCTACCCTGGTAGTCGAAGGTGTTGCCGTTACTATTGCCGCTGGGTTTTCGGAAAACGGTTACGCGGTTGTGATCCTCGATCCAGCGCAGTTGAATGTTGTTTGGAATGTCGCTGAACACCACGTATCGACCGACGCCGTTCCATGCACATCCTTCGGTCCAGAGTGCGTTCGGGCTAGTGTAAAGCCGTTGCACAGGCGTATTGCCTATTTTGTATTTGTCGAAACGCGGGTCGAGTGAGATTATGTCGGGATCGGGATAGCGTGTCGGGTTTTGGCCGGACCAATCGCGAGCTGCTGCGGTAGCCAAGCCGGCTCCGGCGATAGCTGCGGTAGTGAGAAAATGTCTGCGGTCAATAGATGTCTTGCTCATGAGATTTTAGGATTAAAAGGTCTCGCACAGCCTCGCTTGGCCAAGTAGAAGCGGCAAGAAAAAGCTCGCGCTTGGCAAATCAATTCCGTTGGATGGCTCAAGCCGATGGCCGAGCAATTTCCCCAGATGTTCCGTGTGCGGCAGCGGCTGGATGCCACGCCGCCGGTAGATGTAGCTGCCTCAGTGGTAGAAGGTTTTTCGGCGATTCGCGTGCAGTTGAAGTCAGGCATGCGAGTAGGCGTGGGCGTCGGTAGTCGGGGTATTTCCAACTTGTCTGAGGCCGTCGCCGCAGTCATCGGTGAATTGAAAAAGGCTGGCACGGAGCCGTTTATTATTCCGGCGATGGGGAGCCATGGAGGTGCGACGCCCGATGGGCANCTTGCTGTGCTGGCGGGTTANGGTGTGACNGANGCGACAATGGGCGTGCCGATTCGTCCGTCCATGGAGGTAGNGTCGCTTGGTCAGTCGGACGATGGTAGGGAGGTTTTGTGGAGCCGTGAGGCTATGTCGTCGGACGGAATCATCGTCATCAACCGAGTTAAGCCGCACACCTCCTTCTCGAAGCCGGTAGGCAGCGGGCTAANGAAGATGCTTGTTGTCGGGCTGGGTAAGCACGCTGGGGCATCGGCGTATCATGCAGCTGCGCTCCGTCTTGGTTATGGGGAGGTGTTGACCCGNATGGCCAAGGTTGTTCTCGATCGCGCCCCGNTCCTNGGTGGCGTGGCCTTGATCGAGAATGGTGAACATGCGACAGCCTTAGTCGAGTCGTTGGCCGCTGACGCGATTACTCAGCGTGAACCAGAGCTGTGTGCCGAGGCAGCGGCGATGATGCCGTCCCTGCCATTTGAAGAGATCGACCTTCTTATCGTCGATCAAATCGGCAAAAATATCAGCGGCACCGGCATGGACACCAATACGATTGGCCGTCGCGGGAGTGGGTATCGGCTTGTGCCAGATGCTGAGGTGGCTAAGCCGTTCATCTGGCGGATTTTCGTACGAAGCTTGACTCCGGAATCGTGCGGGAATGCCATTGGTATCGGCCTGGCTGAGGCGACCACTGAGAGGCTACTCGCTGACATTGATACAGACGCGCTGCATACTAACTCGATCACATCTCGCTCCGTCTTATCGGCCAAGCTGCCGATGGCTTTTGATACCGATGCTGCTGCGGTTCAGGCGATGCTTGCTTCGCTGCCTGATGACGATCCTGCTAAGGTTAGGGTGGTTCGCATTCGCGACACACTNTCGCTGGGCTTGCTTGAGGTGTCCGCCGCGTTAAGCGCCGAGGTGGAGGTGCATCCTGCGCTCCACCTACTTAGCAAAGACGAGCCAATGCAGTTCGACGACTCGGGTAACCTTGCAGTTTTGGACTAGCACAAAATAAACTCGCCTATGGCTCTGGTTAAATTCAAGAATGTGTCGGACAATTTGACGAATCTACAACAAATTATCATGTCTGAAACACCTCAAAATCCAATGAGCCGCCGCGACTTACTAAAATCGACCAGCGTGGCCACAGCNGGCCTGTTGGCTGGCAGNGCCACGGTGCAGGCCCAGTCAGAACAAAATANGGGTAGNGACCCTTTTCGTTACTGCCTGAACATGAGCACAATCCGTGGCCAAAACCTGTCGGTTACCGAGGAGATCGATGTTGCCGCCAAGGCCGGTTACATCGGGATCGAACCGTGGTTGGGCAAACTCAACGACTACAAAAAAAACGGTGGCTCGCTTAAAGATTTGCGAAAGCGCATTCAAGATCACGGATTGACCATTGAAAGCGCCATTGGGTTTGCTCGGTGGATTGTGGATGATGATACCCAACGAGCTAATGGAATGGAGGAGGCCAAGCGCGATATGGATTTGCTGGCCAAGCTTGGGGCCAAGCGTATCGCCGCTCCGCCGGCAGGTGCCCGCGGTACTGTCGATCCGATGGCAGCGGCTGAGCGCTATCGTAAGCTGCTTGAAATTGGCGGCGAGATCGGTGTCGTGCCGCAGATCGAGATGTGGGGTGGTAACCCGTCAATCGGCCGAGTNAGCACGGCTATTTATATTGCTCTCGAGGCTGGTCATCCTAGTGCNTGTTTCCTTGGCGACGTTTATCACACGTACAAGGGTGGATCAGATTTTGATGCATTGAAAATGCTCGGGCCGCAGGCGTTGCAGGTGTTTCACTGGAACGATTATCCTGCCGATCCAACGATCGATAAGATCGGTGATAGTGACAGGGTTTATCCCGGCGACGGCATTGCGCCGATTAAGGATATCATTAAGGGCTTCCTACAGGTCGGTGCCACGCCGGTCTTGTCGCTTGAGTTGTTCAACAAGAAATATTGGGCGATGGACGCGCTCGAGGCGGCCAGGGTTGGCCTCGAGAAAATGAGAGCCTCTGTGGCGCCTGCGCTTTGATTGGGCATGGCGAGTTTCGACGAGTTGGCCGGTCGTGTGGTGNTGATCTCCGGCGGTGCGAACGGCATCGGACGGTCAATGGTCGAGGCATTCCACGCGCATGGTTCCTTGGTTTGCTTTTGTGATTTGGATCAAAAGGCCGGTTTGCGCTTGGCCAAACGTCTCGGTGATAGGGCTGAGTTTGCCAAGGTCAATCTATGTCGCGAGGCTGATATCAGGCGGTGGATAGGTCGTTTGGCCAAGAAGTACAGAGCGATTCATGTCCTAATCAACAACGCTGCGCGCGATCCGCGAATTNTTCTTGAGGATGTCACAGCAAAGGCTTGGGATGATCTATTTGCAGCGAACACTCGCGCCCAATTCCTGATGTGCCGTGAGGCGTCTCCGTACTTGGCTAAGGGGGCGTCGATCATCAACTTTTCCTCGATCACGGTTCATACCGCGCCGGTTCAAATGAGCAGCTATGTCGCGACCAAGGCAGCGACGATCGGGCTGACCCGATCGCTNGCTCGTGAGTTGGGGCCGCGCCGCATCCGNGTGAATTGCATCGCTCCAGGTTGGATCATGACAGAGCGTCAGCTAAAGGAGTATGTCTCGCCGGCGGTCAAGCGACAGATTCGAGAGGCACAATGCATTCCAGATCTTATTCAGACGGATGAAGTTGCTGATGTGGCTTTATTTCTTGCCAGTGACGTTAGCCGGGCNATGACCGGGCAGCAGTTCGTGGTCGATCGAGGCTGGGTGCATAAATGAGTGCCGATTATTTGGTTATTGGCGGCGGCATCGTCGGTCTGGCAACGGCTTGGCGGTTACAAACGATGCAACCCGGGAGGCGAGTGTTGCTTCTCGAAAAGGAATCAGAAGTCGGCCGGCACCAGAGCGGCCACAACAGCGGTGTTCTACATTGCGGCCTGTACTACAAGCCTGGCTCAATTAAGGCCATGCTTGCTGTACGGGGCATCCAACAGATGGTTGACTTTTGTCAGGAGGCCAATATCGCGCACGAAGTCTGTGGTAAACTAGTCGTAGCCTGTGACGATGAGGAGTTGGATCGATTGCGCAAACTTGAGGAGCGCGGCTGTCAGAACGGACTGGAGGGNATCGAATTTCTTGGGCGTGAGGCAATGCTTGAGCATGAGCCAAGAGTCGGCGGGATTGCTGCACTTCGTGTGCCGCAGGAGGGCATCGTCGATTATCCGGCTGTTTGCATTGAATTACGCCGTCGGGTTGAGGCCAACGGCGGTGAAGTGCAGACAGGTGCGTATGTCACTCGGCTTGAGAAGAGAGGTGTTGAGTGGGTGGCCAAGACGACTAAGGGGGACTTTACCGGCCGGTTTCTTGTGAATTGTGCCGGGCTATATAGCGATCGCGTAGCTGGCTTGGCGGGTGAAAAACGCGAGAAGATCATTGTTCCGTTCCGTGGCGAGTATTACAAACTTACGGAGTCTAGTGAGGGGCTGGTGCGCCACTTGATTTATCCCGTTCCGGATCCGAAGTTTCCTTTTTTGGGTGTACATTTCACACGGCTTATTCACGGCGGTATCGAGGCCGGTCCAAATGCTGTACTCGCCTGTGCACGTGAGGGCTACCGGAAGACGCAAGTCAACTTGCGCGACCTTTTTGATGCCGTGACTTATCCCGGACTGTGGCGATTTATCGCTAAATATCCGAGTATGACCGCACTGGAGTTGTGGCAGTCGTTCAGCAAACCTCGCTTCTGCAAAGCGCTACAAAAACTCGTGCCGGACATTGGTGTGAATGACATCGAGCCGGGTGGTGCTGGCGTGCGCGCCCAGGCCATGGCACGCGAAGGTGAGTTAATTCAGGATTTCTGCCTAATACAGCGGCCGGCGGCATTACATGTTCTAAATGCGCCCAGTCCGGCGGCCACNGCATCACTNGCGATCGGTGAGGAGATAGTTCTCAAAATTTTGGCTGACAANTAAACCCCCTTGGCAAGCTGTTCAANTGTTNCNTTAACGGAGTATTTTCNANTNTTTTTCGGAACAATTTTAAGTTCTTGGTTCGCCAAAAANATTAACCCGCGGTCCANAGCCCTTTTGCGNTAACATTACCTTTAGCATTGGCGATGAAGGAGGCGATCTTGGCTCGATCCTTTAGACCAGGGGCTGTCTCGACGCCGCTGGAGACATCTAGCCCAAAGGGAGCAACCTGGTGAACAGCCTGCGCCGCGTTGTCGGGTGTTAGCCCGCCCGCAAGTAGGATCGGGCGCCCGAGACGCTTGGCTTTCACGGCCAGATTCCAATTAAAGGTTTTTCCTGTGCCTCCCGGCATATCCTTCACATAGCTGTCGAGCAACCATGCATCGGTGTCGTATGCGGGCAGTTGATCAAGCGTTTCAAGATTCTTCAAGCGGAACGCCTTGATCGTTCGTAATTCGAACTGCTCACAAAACTCGGGTGGTTCGCTGCCGTGGAACTGCAGGGTATCTAAGCCTGCATTGGAGGCCGTATCACGGACGGTTACCTCATCCGCATCCACGAACACGCCGACTTTGGCCATATGCGGTGGCAACTTGTCAATGATCCCCGCCGCTTGCTCAGGNGTGACGCAGCGCGGGCTCGGTTTATAAAACATGAAGCCTAGCGCATCCGCTCCGGCCCTGACCGCTGCATGCGCATCCTCCGGTGAGGTGATACCGCAAATCTTTACCCGCACATTCACGCGAAGGACGCTAGGCGGTCGTGGCTAACTGTCAACGTTCGTGTCGGATTCGAGTTGCCTTGGCCAAGTTGTCGGTGCAAACCAAGCGCATGACTAAGAAGTCCAAAATGGCGTATGTTGCGTTGGGTGCAAATCTAGGCGATTCCGCCGTTATGTTGCGCCGAGCTGTTGTCGAAATCGCCGCCGGATCCCTTGGGAAAGCGGTGGGTTCGTCGCTTTGGCGAACCGAGCCGGTTGACTGTCCGCCCGGCTCGTCGCCGTTCCTCAACGCAGCCTTGGGTATATGTCCGAAACCGGACACCACGCCAGAGTCACTGCTGAACGATCTTCTTGCGATCGAGACTCGTTTGGGCCGCACCCGTTCTGGTTTGCCCAATTCGCCGCGCGTGATTGATCTTGACCTTATCGCTTTCGGGGACGAAACCAGACACACATCAGAGCTGATTTTGCCGCATCCGCTAGCTCATGAGCGAGCGTTTGTGCTGGCTCCACTTGCTGAGATCGCCCCCGAACTAGTGTTGCCTGGGCAATTGTGCAGTGTAGCGGATCTGCTGAATTTGATCGGTCAAGTAGGAGTATCAAAAGTGGAACCGTTAATTCACTTTAATGACCGCTAATTCACTTGTATGAATTTTCATCCGTAAAAACTTGTCATCTATCTTGCTACTGGTGTTGCGTTATTCTTCTTGAACACAATGATGTGTTGGCGGGGTAGGGCGGTGATTGTTTCCACCCACTCTAGTGGATGCGGTGTGGCTTCTTTCATCACCTGCAACTGCGACATCTTATGCAGTAGCTTGATTGGCACATTGGGATCCTCCATTCGGTATTCTACGAACGCGATTCGNCCATCCGGTTTCAGCGCATGGCATATGTTACGCAACATCTCGTAAGGGTGGGAGAACTCATGGTACACATCCACCATCAGCGCGAGGTCGATGCTGTTCGGGGTCAGTTTCGGATTCTGAATCGTGCCAAGGATACCTTTGACGTTCTTTATCCCAATCTGGTCGAGGTTTTTTTTCAGTAACTCGATCATCTCTGGCTGAATATCTACTCCGTAAACGATGCCTTTTGGGCCGATGACTCGTGCNATACGACGTGCAAAGTAACCGGTTCCAACGCCGATATCCGCCACATTATCACCGGGTTTGAGTTTCAGAGATCGGATGAGGGTTAGTGGTTTTTCCTCGAGTTCGCGAGACGGGCGTTCAAGCCAGCCGGCACCGAGATGTCCCATTACATGAGAGATTTCGCGGCCCATATAGAATTTGCCGATGCCGTCGCGACTGTGTGGGGTACGGTAAGTATAGCGAGGGTTATCCGGATCGGTTCGGATGTTGACTTTCGGCGGCGCTTGGCTAATCGCGGAGANAGGTAGACCGATCGAAATGATTATAGCGGCTAGGTGAAAGCAGGAGAGCGGACGTTTCATACGGTTGAAACTACCGATGGCATGGCTTAAAGACAAGCTGTCCAGGCTTGGACAGACGAATATTGATTGATACATTTATCCGCATGTCTCTGGCTAAAAAAATATTGCACACCCGCTACCGTGTGGATGACCTTGAGAAGACTGTCGAGTTTTACAAAAAAGTCCTCGGCTTGGAGGAAGTGCGTCGGCACAAGTCCCNTCGTGGCTCTGAGCTGGCTTTTCTCAAGGCACCCGAGAGCGAGGAGACAATTGAGATTTGTTATTTTCCAGACAGTGGTCCGGTGAAGGTGCAGGAGGATCTGACTCATCTGGCGTTTGAGGTGGACAGTCTGGAGGAATTTGGAAGGCACTTGTCTTCTATTGGTATAGAATATTCAGACGGTCCGACCATGAAGGAGAAAGGTGGTGGTTTCGCCTTTGTTGATGCCCCAGAGGGATATGAGATCGAGTTAATCGAGATAGCTAGTTAGCAGTTAGGAAATCATTTCTTTTAATACTCAATCAATACTTGACTAAATTAGTCGGGTTTATAGTTTTTTCCTCGGCATGAAATTGTCGCAAAGGGGTGAGTATGCGCTACGCGCGATGATGGTTCTTGGGATGAATCAGGGCTCAGGTGTGGTACGCATTCGTGACATTGCGCAGCAACAGAATATTCCCCGCCGATTTTTGGAGCAGATCCTAAACGACCTTAAGTCAGCTGGTTTCGTGTTGAGCAAACGCGGTGTGGCTGGGGGTTATCGATTGCAGCGAAACCCGGGGGAGATTTCGTTAGCGGACATCATTCGGCACTTGGAGGGGCCGCTGGCGCCTGTTGGGTGNGTCAGTGTAAATTATTATCAGCGCTGTTCTTGTCCCGACGAGGGCAAGTGTGCGATCCGTAGCGTGATGCAGGAGGTGCGCGATGCCATAGTTAATGTGTTGGAAGGGGTAAGCATGGCTCATTTGTGCGATCGAGTTCGTGATTTGCAGGGGCCGTTCGAGAACCCTTTGGACTATGTCATTTGATAGTTTACGATTTTGGACACGGTTTAAATCTAATTTGTTGCGCTCTAAAAGTTCGATTTAATCCGTGAGATCTGTATTTTCTTTCGATTCACCGCATATTTTTTTCGGCCTGCTTAATTCCGNCTCGAGTGCGGTGCGAATTAGGCTAAGTTGCGCTTCGTCGGTGGGTTTTTTTCCGGCCATAGTCCGAACATAAAAGGTATCAATCGCAGCGCCTTTTTCAGTGCTGATACGGGCAACATGAATACTGAGNCCGTGNCNGGTGAGCACNCTAGAGATGCGGTGTAGTAAGCCAATCCGGTCCTCGGACTCNATCTCGATGATGGTGCGAGACTTCGCGGATTCTGCGTCGATGCGGATTCGGGTCGGCAGTTCCCAATCCAAGGTTTGAGCCGACTTTGTCAAATCGNCGATTTGTTCCTCGAACTCNGGCGTTTTACCGGGCAACAGTGACTGAAAGAGCAATTGCTTGAATGTGTCGCGCTCGGCTGGTCGGACAAGGTTGCCGGTGCGGGCGTTGACGACAGNGANGGTGTCCATAATGATTCCGTCACCACGTGAGAAAACCCGTGCATTAAGGATACTNAGCCCCGTCGCGCCAAGCGCGCCGCAAATCAATGTGAAGAGTCCCGGTCGATCCCAAGTACAGATCTTGACTGAGCTGTAGCCCCGTGCAGTTTGGTCATACCACGAGATCACGGGTTCCAGCGCCTCTGGACCTGCTGCGCTGGCGACATGTAAGAGGAAGCGGTGTATTTGTTCTAGGTCTATGTGGATGTGCTCGAGAGAGTGCGTTCGGAAATACCGCGGTGTGAGATGCTGGAAATGCGCATCAAGTTCTTCCTCTGGCAGGTGCGGTGGCAATTGGTCGCGTACTTCCTGCTTGAGTTTTGCCAAGCGTGATTTTTCCGTCCGGGAGTAGTCTTGGCCACCGGCCATGCGGCGTCCGGCGCGGCGGTACAAAGTTTGCAGCAATGTATTCTTGAACTCGTTCCACAGGTCATCACTTGTTCCAAGTGAGTCAGCGAATGTTAGTAGCGTTAGCATGGCTAGATTCTCCTCGTCCTTTACGGCCTCGGCGAACTGGCGGATGACTGTGGGCGAGTCGATATCGCGCCGCTGGGAAACCTCAGCCATGAGTAGGTGATTCTGCACAAGGAACCGGAGGCGTTTCAGGCGGCGCGGTGTTAGGCCAAGCCGTTCGCCGACGCGCTGGGCGATGTCGGCGCCGTCTTTTGCATGGTCGGCGCTCTCCATACCCTTTCCGGTATCGTGCAGAAACAGCGCGAGGTAGAGCAGGTATGGCAGATCGATATCCTGAAGAATGTGGCTGTAGTGGATGAACGGTGGCGACTTGGAGTTCCATACCTGGTCGAGTTTCTCGAGGCATACGAGCGTGTGTTCATCGGCAGCATAGGCATGAAAAAACTCATGCTGTACGAGGCAAGTCATCCGGCCGAACTCCGGAATATAGCGTCCGAGGAGGCCGACTTCGTGCATGACTCGTAGTGAGGGTGCGACGCTGCCTCGCCGATTAAGAATCTCACGGAATGTCTCGTGCACCTCGGTGTCTAGGATGAAACTATTGTCGATCAACTCTGAGCTATCACGGAGCAATTGGATCAAGTCAGGATGAAAATCTAGGCCACGCTGCTGTGCGTGGAGAAAGACCCGCATTAGCCGGCGCGGCTGATCTTTGAAAACTTCCGATGAGGCTGGCGTCATTTCGCCGCCTATGAGGTTGAAACCGTCGATTGTCTCTGTCTTTATACCGCCACCTAAAAGACTACCTAGCAGGGGCATTCGATGCTGAGATTTTGGGCGCAGCGCCAAGCGTCGCTCAACTGTGTGGGTGATTAGATGAATAGCGCGTAGATGTATGTAAAGATCGCGCATGAATACTTCGAGCCGCCGTGCTGGCGAGCGGTCCTTGTAGCCTAACTGCCAGGCGACTTTCGGTTGTAGTGCCTTGGGAAGCGCATCGACAGGGCGTTTGGATTGGTAATGCAGCTCGTTGCGGGCCCGTAGCAGGAAGTTATAGCCGGCTTCCAGCTGTAGTCGATCTCTGGTGCGGATCATATTTTTTAACTCAAGCTGTTCAAGCGTCCGGACGCTGTACTTAAAGTAGGTCATCCAAAGAAGATTCTGGTAGTCGCGCAGGCCTCCGCAGCCGTTCTTTATGTTTGGCTCTTGCATTAGTGCGGAGTTGCCGAATTTTGTTCGCCGCGCGTTCTGGTCGCAGAGTCGCATCTGTAGGTAAGCGGCGACATGGTTGCGAACGCATCGTGCATCGATACGCTTTTGAAACTCGCTGAACAGTGTGGTGTCGCCGATTACGAGACGCGATTCGATTAGCGAAGTTTTTGTCTTCATGTCGTCGTTGGCGATGTTGATCGCATCCTGTGTGTTACGTACGGAGTGGCCGACCTTTAAGCCGAGGTCGTAAAGCGTGTAAATCAGGCCGCCGGGGCCTGTCAGATGTTCGAGAAGTGGATTGCTATAGATTCGAGTCAGTCTTGGTGCCGAGCCGTCGTGCAGCAGCATTATATCGATGTCGCTATGCGGGCTAAGTTCCTCGCGCCCGTAGCCACCGATTGCGACGAGCGATACCTTGAGTCGTCCGGCGCCCTTAATAGTTTTAAAGTTTGCTAACGACCAATCGAACAACGCGATAAGCAGCTTGTCGATCATCCCCGACTGTCCATGGCAGACCTCGAGACCTTTCCCTCCATCACGATGCCACTTTTGTAGGCGGGCTGATTCGGCCTTTAGATAGCGTTTAAGTTTCGGTAATTCCGCGCTTGGGGTGCTATTTGCGGGAATGACCAGTGAATCGATTGGGCTAGGTGTAGCGTTTTTCGGCACGCGAAACCATTCTAGCTGCGGCTGCTTAACGAAACAATTCCGCTTGGCCAAGAGCCAGTTTTTCTTTTGCTCGTAACCTTGCTGCTTGGCCAAGCGTAACCTAGGTTTTTGCGGCATGGTTGACAGGAATGATCCCGACGTGGCCCTGATGTTGAGGGTGAAAGAGGGAGACTTATCGGCCTATGAAGTGCTGGTGGAGCAGTTCAAACAGCCAGTGATGAACCTTTTGCATCGGTTGATCGGTGACCCAGACGAGGCTGAGGACATTGCCCAGAATGTTTTTCTTCAAGTTTGGAAAACCCGCGAGCGCTATGAGCCGGCTAGTAAATTCACCACCTGGCTTTTCACAATTGCCCGCAATCTGGGGTTGAATGAGATCCGTCGGCGAGCGCGGCATCCGGCTGATTCACTCGACGAGCCTCGTCCCGATAATGATGGCCAGCCGATTCGCATTGTGGAAGATTCTACCAGTTCAATTCCGGCTGATGCCTCGCTCAGCGCCGAACTGCGGGCCAAGGTAGAGGAGGCGCTGATGGATTTACCGGAAAAACAACGTACCGCACTGATGCTTTGCCGTGACGGAGGTGTCAGCTATGAGGAAATCGCTGAGGTTCTTGGAGGTATTTCACTGACGGCCGTCAAGTCGATCATTTTTCGAGGCCGTGCGGTGCTCAAAAACCGCCTGAAACCATATCTGAAATCAGGTGAATGGCATAAAAAATGATATTTTGGCAAAACTTTTGGCTGGCTCAGGTTTTTAAGTAAATGAGACAATGAATCAACCCATGCTTGAAAAACTGTTTCAAACGGCAAACAAACGAGATCTGAACGAGGCTGAGTTGACTCAAATGGAGGATTGGCTTGCTTCTAATCCCGTTGAACGGGCTGAGTTGGAAGCGGTCGATCGACTGCTGGACGAACTGCCTGATGAACCTGTGGCGTCTAATTTCACTACCCGTGTATTGCAGGAAATTCGTAGTGCGGAGGATAATAGCCCAGCTCGCGTTACAGCGTCGTGGTGGAAAATCATCACGCCACGTTTTAGTTCCATTAATATAGCGGCCACTGCTGTGGCAATGGTGCTACTAATTGGCGGTGTAGTCTACCAGTCGCATCTTAATAAGAATCGGGTTGAAGTTGCGGCAAGTTTGCAGGCTGTAGCCACTTTTGCCGAGATGGTCCCTGTTGTGCTGAATGATTTTGATGCCATAGAAGTCATCGACCAAGCCGATCCAATTGACGAGGAGCTCTGGGCTGCCCTGAAGTGATCAATGAGTGTGTGTGCGACATTGGCCCGGCTGTTTCCTTTGTCTATTTTGGCTGTGGGAATAGCGATTGGTGTGTCGGCTGCCGAGTCGCCGTTTGCTATTTTCAAAAAAGTCGTCTCCTTGCCCGAAACTGAACGTGAGGCAGCGATGACTCAGTTTAAGCTCTCCTCCGAGCGCAAGCGCAATATTGTATTATCAAAGGTGCGCGAATATTCTGCCTTACCCGAGACAGAGCGCAACCGAAAGCTCGACGTGCTGGATTTTCGTTGGCATCTGTTGCCGCTTATGAAGGCGCCGAAGGCTGAGAGGGGTGATAGGTTGGCGTCCGTGCCGGAGCGGTTTCGTAATTATATCGAACGGCGCCTAGACGGCTGGGACAAGCTGGATTCTGAAGTTCGTCTCGAACTGCTGAGGAATGAATCTTTTTTGCGTTACCTATCTAGTTTTGGCCGGGGTCGACATTCCCGCGTTGCCATGACCAATCACATCGGTCAAATGCCACCTCGGTTGAAGGAGGGTATCGAGGGGAAGATCACCGATTGGCGTGAAAAGCCCAAGACCGATCGACGTAGGATGACGCGTCAATTCCACCGGTTTTTTGATTTGCCGAGCAAGGAGCAGGAACGTGCCTTGCGTCAACTGTCCCGTCGCGAGAGGGAACGAATGGAGTCTAGCCTTG